>NZ_JBNGGE010000049.1:0-57278 GCF_049975785.1 Streptomyces sp. WG7 | reverse complement strand
GACGCCGGGGGCGTGCTCACCATCACCGCCCGCGGCCCCGCGCACGCCGCGGGCGGCGGCCGTGGCCAGGCGGCAGCCTCCCGCGGCCCCGCCCGCGCCCGGGGCCGCTCACTGCCCCGCTCAGGCCAGGGCGACGCTCACCTCCCCGGCGCCCTCCGCGCTCGCCCCGCCCGCGACCCGCACCGTGAACGGGCGGTCGGTACCGCTCGCGGTGACCCGCAGGACGTCCCCGTCCCGTCGCACACGGAACGTCGCGGCGGGGGCGCCCAGCAGGTCGGGCACGGTGACCTCGGCCGCGTAGTCGGGTCCGGCGGGCGGGTGGACCAGCAGGGTCGGGGCGTCCAGCCAGTCGCCGTCGGGACGGCGGTCGTCACAGGCCAGCGGCAGGACGGCGCCCTCCCGGACGTACAGCGGCAGGCTGTCGTAGTCGTGCCGTTCGGTGCGCCAGACGGGGCCGGTGACGCGCTCGCCGGACAGGAGGTGGGTCCAGGTGCCCTCGGGGAGGTAGACCTCGACCTCTCCTTCCTCGGTGAAGACCGGGGCGACCAGGAGGTCGGGGCCGAGCATGTACTGGCGGTCCAGCGGGCGGCAGCCCGGGTCGTGCGGGTACTCCAGGAGCATCGGCCGCATCATCGGCACGCCGGTGCGGTGGGCCTCCGCGGCGACGCCGTACAGGTAGGGCATCAGGCGGTGCTTGAGGAGGGTGAAGCTCCGGGCGACGTCGACCGCCTCCTCGCCGAACTCCCACGGCACCCGGTACGACGAGGAGCCGTGCAGCCGGCTGTGCGAGGAGAGCAGGCCGAAGGCCAGCCAGCGTTTGAAGACCGCCGGGTCGGGCGTGCCCTCGAAGCCGCCGATGTCGTGGCTCCAGAAGCCGAAGCCGCTCAGGGACAGGGACAGGCCGCCCCTCAGCGACTCGGCCATCGCCTCGAAGGAGGACCAGCAGTCGCCGCCCCAGTGGACGGGGTACTGCTGGCCGCCCGCGGTCGCGGAGCGGGCGAAGAGGACGGCCTCGCCCTGTCCGCGCTCCTTCTCGAGGAGTTCGAAGACGGTGCGGTTGAACAGGTGGGTGTAGTAGTTGTGCATGCGCTCCGGGTCGGAGCCGTCGTGCCAGACGACGTCGGTGGGGATGCGCTCGCCGAAGTCGGTCTTGAAGCAGTCCACGCCCTGGTCGAGCAGCGGCTTGAGCTTCCCGGCGAACCAGTCGCGGGCGTCGGGGCTGGTGAAGTCGACCAGGCCCATGCCGGCCTGCCACAGGTCCCACTGCCAGACGTCGCCGTCCGGCCGGCGCACCAGGTGTCCGAGTGCGGCGGCCTCGTCGAAGAGGGGGGACTTCTGGGCGATGTAGGGGTTGATCCAGGCGCTGACCTTCAGCCCCTTGGCCTTGAGCCGGGCGAGCATGCCGTCCGGGTCGGGGAAGACGTCCGGGTCCCACTGGAAGTCGCACCACTGGTACTCGCGCATCCAGAAGCAGTCGAAGTGGAAGACGGTCAGCGGGATGCCCCGCTCGGCCATGCCGTCGACGAACTTCGTCACCGTCTCCTCGTCGTAGGAGGTGGTGAAGGACGTGGTGAGCCACAGGCCGAAGGACCAGGCGGGCGGCAGGGCGGGGCGGCCGGTGAGGGCGGTGTAGCGGGTGAGGACGTCCTTGGGGGTGGGGCCGGCGACGACGTAGTACTCCAGCGACTGGTCCTCGACGCTGAACTGCACCTGGCCGACGGACTCGGAGCCGACCTCGAAGGAGACGGCGCCGGGGTGGTTGACGAAGACGCCGTAGCCGCGTGAGGAGAGGTAGAACGGGATGTTCTTGTAGGCCTGCTCGCTGCTGGTGCCGCCGTCGGCCTGCCACATGTCGACGACCTGGCCGTTCTTGACGAACGGGGTGAAGCGCTCGCCGAGGCCGTAGATCTGCTCGCCGACGCCGAGGGCGAGCCGGCTCAGCATGTGGTGCGCGCCGTCGCCCGTGGTGGCGAACGCGGTGCTCTTGGCATTGGCGTGGGTGAGTTCGCGTCCGTCCGCGTCGTGGAAGCTGAGGCCCCAGGGCCCCTCGCGGTCCAGGCGGAGGGTCAGCGGGCCGCTGGTCAGCTCGGTGACCGTGCCGTCCTGGCGCACCTCGCCGGCTCCGTCCGCCGCGCCCGCGAGGGCGAAGTCGGGGCCCGGCCGGCGCTTGCCGGCGTGGTGGGTGACGCGGACGCCGATGACGCCCTCGGTGGGAGAGAAGCACTCGACCGTGAGGAGCGGCGCGTTGAGCGTGTCCCCCCTCCGCGTCACCTTCTTCACGGCGGCATGGGCGGTGAAGCGCTTCGATTCGGGGCGCACATCGCGTACCTCGGTGGCGTACGAGAGATGCACGCCGTCACGGATGAGCCAGAAGCCGTCGGTGAACTTCATGATCTTCCTTGGGTGCGGCGGGAGCTGTCGGATGGGAGCACGGGGGCCGTCTCACAGCGTTTTGATCGTACACAAAACAAATCCGTCCGCAGAGGGCTTCGTAGCTACTTCACTGTCCTGAACAGGCGTGATTACCCACCAGAACAGTCCACTTACCGCACGAAGTGGCGAGACCGGGGCCACTTTGCTCTAGCGCGTCGGCAGGTCCTTGACGTATTAGTCATCACATCAAACAAAACGGTCCGGCAAGGAAGCCGGACGGTACGACAGCAAGGGCCCCGCACCATGTCGAAGCGCTTCACCTCGCTCGCCTTGACAGCACACCCTCCGGCTGCCACACACCGCGGGCGAGGACGCTCACGCCGAGCCGTCGCCCCGTTCGCCGCCGTCTCCGTGCTGGTCGCCGGAGCGGCGCTCACGGGCTGCGGACAGCAGCGCGACGCCGACGTGTACACCGTGATGAACTCCTCGACCGACGAGTCGTACCACCGCTGGGACGCGGAGGCGATGGCCCGCTGCGGCAAGCAACTGGGCATCACCATCGAGCAGCAGAGCGTCCCGGCGGCGCAGGTGATGACGAAGGCCCTGCGTATGGCATCGTCCAAGTCGCTGCCCGACATCGTGCAGTTCGACGCGTCGGAGATGCCGACGTTCGCCGACGCGGGCGGACTCGTCGACCTCGAGTCCCTCGGGCTGAGCACCGACGGCGTCCCCGAGGGCATCGTCGACTTCGGCTCGTACGAGGGGACGTACTACGGTGCGGCGCGCTCCGTGAACACCCTCGCGCTCTTCTACAACAAGGACGTCCTCGACAAGGCGGGCGTCGAGGTGCCCGCCACCTGGGCCCAGCTGCGGGAGAGCGCGAAGAGGCTCACCCAGGGCAAGCAGTACGGGCTGGCGCTCAGCGCGGGCGGCGCGGAGGACGGTGTCTTCCAGTTCACCCCGTTCATGTGGTCGAACGGCGGTGACGAGACCGACCTGGACAGCCCGCAAGTCGTCGAGGCCCTCGACTACTGGAAGGGTCTGCTGCAGGACGGCTCGCTGTCGAAGTCCACGGTCAACTGGACGCAGGCGGACGTCAACGACCAGTTCATGGCCGGCAACGCGGCGATGATGATCAACGGGCCGTGGCAGGTGGAGACCCTCAACACCGACAAGTCGTTGAACTGGGGCATCGCCCCCATTCCCGTGCCCGAGGCCGGCGACGACTCGGTGGGTCCGCTCGGCGGCGCCGTGCTCACCGTGCCCAACACCGGTGACGAGGCGCGGGAGAGGACCGCCGCGAAGATCGTGGCCTGTCTGGCGAGCGAGAAGGAGCAGCTGACCTACGCGCTCAACAGCTGGATGGTCCCGGCCAACGCGAAGGCCGCCGCCGCCTGGCGCGAACGGGTGCCCGAGCTGGACTCCCTCGCCGACCAGGTGGCCGTCGCACGGTCCCGGACGGCGAAGCTCGGCGCCGGCTGGTCGAGCGTGTCGCTCGCCCTGCAGAGCGCCTTCCAGTCCGCCCTGACCGGCCAGTCCAGCGAGGCCGCCCTGAAGCGCGCCCAGCAGCGGGCCACGAGCGGGAACTGAGGAACACGCCCATGACCACGCCCACCGTCACCGCACAGACGCCCGCCGAGGCGTCCACGACGGCCGCCGCGCCGGACCCGGACCGGCTCAGGCGCCGGCGCCGGCTCGCCCAGTGGGGGTTCGTCGCCCCCGCCGTCGTCTTCATGCTGCTGTTCTTCGGCTACCCGCTCGTCCGCAACGTCGTGATGAGCTTCCAGCACTACACGCCGAAGACCTTCTTCACCGGTGAGGCGCCCTTCAACGGCGCCGACAACTGGTCCAACGTGTTCCAGGACGCCCTGTTCGGCAAGGCGCTGTGGCACACCCTCGTCTTCACCGCGGGATCGCTGGTCGGGCAGTTCTGCATCGGCATGGCGCTCGCGGTGTTCTTCAGCCGCAGGTTCCCGCTGAACGGGGTGCTGCGCTCGCTGATCCTGCTGCCCTGGCTGGTGCCCATGGTGGTGTCCGGCATCGTCTGGCGGCGCATCCTCGACCAGGACACGGGCGTGCTGAACTCGTTCCTGGACACCGTCGGGATCGGCGGCAGCACACCCTGGCTGACCAGCCCGGAGATGGCCCTGGTGTCGGTCATCCTGGTCAACATCTGGATCGGTATCCCGTTCAACATGGTCATCCTGTACGGCGGTCTCCAGGAGATCCCGAAGGAACTGCACGAGGCGGCCGCCCTCGACGGCGCCTCGGCGTGGCGGACCTTCCGATCCGTCACCCTGCCGGTGCTCAAGCCCGTCATCACCGTCGTGCTCGTGCTCGGTTTCATGTCGACGGTCAAGATCCTCGACCTGATCCTCGCGCTC
The DNA here is from genome assembly GCF_049975785.1 of Streptomyces sp. WG7. Classification (NCBI taxonomy): domain Bacteria; kingdom Bacillati; phylum Actinomycetota; class Actinomycetes; order Kitasatosporales; family Streptomycetaceae; genus Streptomyces; species Streptomyces sp. WG7. The sequence continues at coordinate 52,521 of NZ_JBNGGE010000049.1, read as the reverse complement.
ACCGACGGCGGGCCGGCGGACGCCACCCAGACGCTGGGCACGCTCACGTACCAGAACTCGTTCGTCCAGCTGGACTTCGGCGCGGGCGCCGTCGTCGGCAACGTACTCATCCTGATCTCCGCCGTGTTCGCGGTGTTCTACCTGCGGGCCAACCGCACCGAGGGGAAGTGACGTCCATGGCCTCCCACACGCCCACAGCCTCCCGGCGCCGCTGGGGTTCCACCGTCGCCGGCGTTCTCGTCCTCGGCGTGATGCTGTTCCCGCTGTACTGGATGCTCAACACCGCGCTCCAGCCCGAATCCGGGCTGCTCCAGGTCGACCCGGTGCCGGGCAGCCTGGACCTGTCCGGCTTCTCGAAGGCCATCAGCGACCAGGGCGGGCACCTGCTCACCTCGCTGGCCGTCTCGCTCGGCGCGGTCGCCATCTGCCTGCTCATCTCGGCACCGGCGGCGTACGGCCTGGCACGCTTCGGGCTGCGCGGCTCGCGCACGATCGTGTTCGGCACGCTGATCACCCAGATGGTGCCGGGCATCGTCATCGCCAACGCGCTGTACAACTCGTACGTGGACCTGGGCCTGGTCAACTCCTACTTCGGTCTGATGCTGGCGGACGCCTCGCTGGGCATCCCGTTCTCCATCGTGCTGATGCGCTCCTTCATGGTGTCGATCCCGGGCGAGGTGATCGAGGCCGCGCAGATCGACGGCGCCGGGCCGGTGCGGACGTTCACGCGGGTCGTGCTGCCGATGAGCCGCAATTCGCTGATCACGTCGGGGCTGTTCGCGTTCCTGTTCTCGTGGAGCGACTTCATGTTCGCGCTCACCCTGAACACGACCGACGAGGTCAAGCCCATCACGCTGGGTATCTACCAGTACATCGGCGCGCACGTCGGCGACTGGGGCTCGGTGATGGCCGCATCCGTGCTCTCCGCGGTGCCGGCGGCGATCCTGCTCGTCCTCGCCCAGAAGTACATCGCCGCCGGGATCACCGGCGGCTCCGTCAAGTGACCCGCGTATGCGGCCTCGTACACATGGAGATGAGCTTCACAGCATGAGTGACTTCCCCAGTTTTCCGCCCGGTTTCGTGCTCGGCGCCGCGACCGCCTCGTACCAGATCGAGGGCGCGGCACGGGAGGACGGCCGCGGTCCGTCGATCTGGGACACGTACAGCCACACCCCCGGCCTGGTGGTGAACGGCGACACCGGCGACGTGGCCTGCGACCACTACCACCGCTACCCCGAGGACGTGGCGCTGCTGCGCGACCTGGGGGTGGACTCGTACCGCTTCTCGATCGCCTGGCCGCGCATCGTGCCGGAAGGCTCGGGCGCGGTGAACCGGAAGGGCCTGGACTTCTACTCCCGCCTGGTCGACGAGCTGCTCGCGGCGGGCATCGAGCCGGCCGCCACCCTCTACCACTGGGACCTTCCGCAGGCCCTGGAGGACCGGGGTGGCTGGCGGGTGCGGGAGACGGCGGAGCGGTTCGCCGAGTACACGGCCGTGGTCGCGGAGCACCTGGGCGACCGGGTGCCGCGCTGGATCACGCTCAACGAGCCGTGGTGCAGCTCCTTCCTCGGCTACTCCATCGGAAGGCACGCTCCCGGCGCCAAGGAGGGCCGGGGCGCGCTGGCGGCCGCCCACCACCTGCTGGTCGGCCACGGGCTGGCGGTGCGCGCCCTGCGGGCGGCCGGGGTTCGGGAGGTGGGCATCACGCTCAACCTGGACCGCAACCTGCCGGCCACCGACTCCCCCGCCGACCTGGCGGCCGTGGTCCGCGCGGACACCCAGCACAACCTGGTGTGGACCGAGCCGATCCTCGCGGGCCGCTACCCGGCCACCGAGGAGGAGACCTGGGGCGAGCTGATCACCGGGGAGGACTTCCGGCGGGACGGCGACCTGGAGCTGATCTCCCAGCCGCTGGACTTCCTCGGCGTCAACTACTACCGGCCGATCGTGGTCGCGGACGCCCCGCACCGCGAGAGCGACCCGGCGCGGCGGGTGGCCACGGACAACCGCTACGAGGAGGTCCGGCACCCGGGCGTCCGGCACACCGCGATGAACTGGCCGGTCGTCCCGGACAGTTTCACCGACCTGCTCGTCCGGCTGAAGAAGCAGTACGGTGACGCGCTGCCGCCGATCCACATCACGGAGAACGGCTCGGCGGAGGACGACGCGCCCGCCGCCGACGGCACGGTGCACGACGCCGACCGCGTCGCCTACCTGCGCGACCACCTCACCGCGCTGCGGGCCGCGATGGACGCGGGGGTGGACGTACGCGGGTACTACGTGTGGTCGCTGCTGGACAACTTCGAGTGGGCGTACGGCTACGACAAGCGCTTCGGCATCGTCCGGGTCGACTACGACACGCAGGAGCGCACGCCGAAGGACAGCTACCACTGGTACCGGGAGATGATCGCCGCGAACCGGGGCTGACCCGGAGCGCGGCCGGCCCGGAGCGGCCGGCCCGGAGCGGGGGGCCTCGGCCGGGCGGCCCCCCGCGTCAGCTCCGCTCCCGCTCGGCGTACGCCGACGGGTCGGCCAGCACCTCCCGGACGATCACGCCCGCCGCACCCCGGGCCGCGTCCCCGAGGGACGAGGAGGGCCGCAGCCGCTTCCCGTCCTCGCTCCACAGCCCGGAGACGACACGCAGGGCGAGCTCGCGGTCGACGGCGGGGGCCACCCAGTCCATCAGCTCGCGGTAGACGCCGCCGAGCATCACCGCGTCCGGGTCGAAGAGGTTCACCGCGCCCGACAGGACGACACCCAGTTGCCGCCCGGCGCGCTCGATCGCCGACAGGGCGGCCGGGTCGCCCCGCCGGGCACGGCGTTCGAGCTCGGCGACGCCCTGCACGCCCGCGTCCGCGTCGATGCCCGCGGCCTCGAGCAGCGCGGCCTGTCCGGCGTACTGCTCCAGGCAGCCGCGGGCTCCGCACCGGCACAGCGGGCCTTCCGGATCGACGACCATGTGCCCGATCTCCCCGGCGAAGCCGTGCGCGCCGCGCAGCAGCTCGCCGCCCAGCACCAGGGCGCCGCCGATGCCGATCTCGCCGGTCAGGTACAGGAAGCTGCGCACTCCTTCGGTGCCCGCGCCGAACCACAGCTCGGCGAGGGCGGCGGCGTTGGCCTCGTTGTCGGAGCTGACCGGCAGGGGGCGGTGGGCGGGGCGCAGGGCGAGCAGCGCCTGCGCGAACAGCCCTTCGACCGCGACGCGCTGCCACCCCAGGTTGGGCGCCTGGCGCACGGTGCCGCCGGTGACCAGACCCGGCAGCGCGACATGGACCCCGACCGGTGCGAGGTCCTGTTCGGCCGCCGAGCCGATGGCGCGCGCCGCCAGCCGGGCCGCGCGCGCCAGCACCTCGGAGGGCTGGACCCCGCGGTTGTCGAAGTGCTCCACGAGCCGGACCCGGTCGGTGCCGGCGAGGTCGACGACGCACACGGTGACGTAGTCGATGTTGATCTCGACGCCGAGTCCCGCCGGGCCCGACCGGGACACCTTCAGGACGGTGCCGGGCCGCCCCGCCTGACCGCTGCTGGTCTTGCCCCATTCGGAGACGAAACCGTACTCCAGCAACTGCTCGACGAGGGACGACACCGCGGCGCGGGTCAGTCCGACGTGCGTGGCGATACCGGCCCTGGTCGACTCCCCCGCGTCGTGCACGGCCCTCAGGACCAGGCTGAGGTTGTGCCGTCTGACCGTGGCCTTGTCGGCCTTCGGCCCCAGGGGGGTGAGGTTGTTCTTCATGGTGGTGTCGAGCGTATGCGACGCCCGGAGGCGCCACCCCCCGCCTCCGGGGCAGGCCGGGACGCCCTTGCCCCTCCCCCGCGCCACCCCTAGCCTGATTTTGTGCCGCAAATAAACAAAGCCCGATCGCACAACGCCGTGCCGGGCCCCAGCACCGACCTCACCCGCCTCCGCATCGCCCTGACCACCTTCTTCGCCCTCGACGGCTTCATATTCGCCGGCTGGGTCGTGCGGATCCCCGCCCTCAAGGAGCAGACCGGCGCCTCCGCCGGCGACCTGGGACTGGCGCTGCTCGGGGTCTCCGCGGGTGCCGTCGTCACCATGACGCTCACCGGACGGCTGGTCCGGCGCTACGGCAGCCACCCCGTCACCGTCGCCTGCGCGGTCCTGCTCTGCCTCAGCATCGCCCTGCCCCCGCTCACCCGCTCCGCGCTCGCCCTCGGCGCCGTACTGCTGGTTTTCGGCAGCGCCTACGGCGGGATCAACGTCGCCTTCAACAGCGCCGCCGTCGACCTGGTGGCCGTCCTGCGGCGCCCGATCATGCCCAGCTTCCACGCGGCGTTCAGCCTGGGCGGCATGATCGGCGCCGCGCTCGGCGGGCTCGTCGCCGGGTCGCTGTCGCCGGTGCGGCACCTGCTCGGCCTCACCGTGACCGGCCTGCTCGTCACCCTGGTCGCGGGCCGGGCCCTGCTGCGCTGCGAACCCGCCGCGGCGCCGGACCTTACCGCCCGTCCCGGTCGTCCCGGTCTCGGCGACCGGGACGAGCGCGACGACCGGGGCGACAGCGCATCGCGGCCGCCCGACCGCCGGACCCGCCGCCTCGTCATCACCTTCGGTCTGATCGCCCTGTGCACGGCGTACGGTGAGGGCGCCATGGCCGACTGGGGCGCGCTGCACCTGGAGCAGGATCTCGGCGCCTCGCCGGGCCTGGCGGCCGCGGGATACTCCTGCTTCGCTCTCGCCATGACCATCGGCCGCCTGACCGGCACGACGTTGCTGGAACGCCTCGGCCGGACGACCACGGTGGTGGCCGGCGGCACGGTCGCCGTGGCCGGCATGCTGCTCGGCTCGCTCGCCCCGTCCGTGTGGGCGGCGTTGTTCGGCTTCGCGATCACCGGGCTCGGGCTCGCCAACATCTTCCCTGTCGCGGTCGAACGGGCCGGGGCACTGGGCGGTCCCAGCGGCGTCGCGACAGCGTCCACCCTGGGCTACGGCGGCATGCTGCTCGGGCCGCCCGCGATCGGCTTCATGGCCGACTGGTTCTCCCTGCCGGCCGCGCTCACCAGCATGGCGGTACTGGCCGCGGTCGCGGTAGTCGTCGCGGTCGCGACCCGGCGCGCGGGAGTGGCGGGCTGAACCTCGGGGCGCTGTCCGGCAGCCCACGCCGGACGCCCTGACAACCCGTCACGGCAGCCGCGGACGCGTCTTCCGGGGCACCGTCACCTCGCCCCCTCTCCTCCTCCGTCTCCTCGGTCATGACCGAGGGGACGGACCTGTGCCACCTCGGTCAGCCGGTCGAGACGGTCACGGTGCGCGGGGGTCATGTCGAGACGTCCCGCGGCGAGGTTCTCCTCCAGGTGGCCGATCCGGCCGGTGCCGGGGATCGGGAGGATGACGGGTGAACGGCCGAGGAGCCAGGCGAGCGCGACCTGCGTGGGGGTGGCGTCGAGCTCGGCCGCCACGGAGGCGATCTCGGCCTCCGCCCCCGACTCGCCCCAGGCGACGGGGCGCCAGGGCAGGAACGCGATGCCCGCCGCTTCGCAGGCCGCGAGTACGGGCTCGTGCTCGCGGTCGAGCAGGTTGTACCGGTTCTGCACGCTCGCGATGTCGACGATCCGTCGTGCCTGGTCGAGTTGGTCGACGGTGACCTCGGACAGCCCGATCCGACCGATCTTGCCCTCCGCCCGCAGGTCCCGCAGGGTGCCCACCTGGTCGGCGAGCGGCGTGTCGGGGTCGACGCGATGCAGCTGGAGCAGCTCGATCCGCTCGACGCGCAGCCGGCGCAAGGCCTGCTCGACCTGATCGCGCAGCACGGCCGGCCGCCCGTCGAGCCTCCACTCTCCGGAGGGGCCCGAGCGCGCGACGCCGACCTTGGTGGTGATCAGCAGTCCGCCCGCGTAGGGGTACAGGGCGTCGGCCAGGAGTTCTTCGTTGGCTCCCCAGCCGTACATGTAGGCGGTGTCGATCAGCGTGACGCCCAGCTCGACGGCCCGCCGGGCGACAGCGAGGGAGTTCTCGCGAGCCGGACCCGGTTCCGTCGGCAGGTGCATCGCGCCGAACCCCAACCGCCGTACTTCCAGATCCCCGCTGATACGAAACGCGGTCGACGACATGCCTTGGCCCCTCTCCCCGTCCGACGGCGCAACGGTAACAGCCCCTTGGCCACGACTGGTTGACCACGACGAGAGCCTGGTCCAAGGGAGCGCCGGGTCATTCGGGGCTGCCCTCGAGCCCGCTTCATCCGGCACACTGCCCGGCATGGAGACCACCTCGTTCGTCGAAGTCCTGGCCCGCGAGGGCGCGTTGCTGGCCGCGGCCGCCGAGGCGGCGGGCACCGACGCCAAAGTGCCGACCTGCCCCGGCTGGCAGGTGCGGGACCTGCTGCGGCACACCGGGATGGTGCACCGCTGGGCGACGGCGTTCGTCGCCGAGGGGCACACCGGCCCGCGGCCCGACGGCGGCCTGCCCGACCTCGACGGCGCCGCGCTGCTGGCCTGGTTCCGGGAAGGGCACGGGCACCTCGTCGACACCCTCGCCGGCGCCTCGCCCGACGTGCGCTGCTGGCACTTCCTGCCCGCTCCGTCTCCCCTGGCCTTCTGGTCCCGACGGCAGGCCCACGAGACGACCGTGCACCGGATCGACGCCGAGTCGGCCAGGGGCGGGGACCCCACCGGCATCGGCGTGGAGTTCGCGGTGGACGGCATCGACGAGTTGCTGTGCGCCTTCCACGCCCGCCCGAAGAGCGCGGTACGCACCGAGGAGCCGCGCACGCTGCGGGTGCGTGCGACGGACGTGCCGGGCACCGTGTGGACCGTACGGGTGTCCGCAGGACCTCCCCTGACCGAGCGGGACGACGCCGGGGACGCCGACTGCGAGCTGAACGGACCGGCCGCACAGCTCTACTCGGCGCTGTGGAACCGCGGGCCGTTCCCGGAGGTGATCGGCGACGCCTCGCTCGCCGCGTTGTGGCGGGAGAGGTCGGGCGTCACCTGGAACTGAGCCGGGCCGCGCGGCGACGTCGGCCAGTCGGTCAGTCGGTCAGTCGGTCAGTCGGTCAGTCGGTCAGTCGGTCAGTCGGCCAGCATCCGGTGCAGCACCGCCCGTTGCACCGGGAGCACCTGGCCGTACACGACCCGCCCCTTCGGGGTGAGCGCCACCCACACGCCCCGCCGGTCCTCGGGGCACATGGAGCGCTCGACGAGTCCGTCCTCCTCCAGCCTGGCGACCAGCCGCGACAACGCGCTCTGGCTCAGGTGGACCCGCTCGGAGATCTGCTGGACCCGGTATCCGCAGGGGCCGGAATCATCCTCGTCCAGCGCGCCGGCCAGCACGTCGAGAACCTCGAAGTCGCTTCCGCACAGACCGTGCCGGTGCAGTGCTCGGTCGAGTTCACACTGGATGCGGGCGTGCAGGGACAGGATGCCGCGCCACTGTGTCACGAGCGCCTGTTCGACGTTCTTCGCCGCCATGGGGCGCACCGTAGCAGAGCGGTCGCGGTCGGCGTCCGGCCGCCGAATCGGCGCGGATCTGGGAAAATCGCGGGCATGAACACCTACGGGGGACGGCGTACGCAGGGCGAGCGGGACGCGATCACGGTCGAGATCGGATACGCGCTGTGCAGCGCGGCGTTCGCGGGCGCCGTGCTGTTCGGGGCCGTGGCCGGACCCGCGTACCTCTTCGCGCCGCCGGCCGGTGTGCGGGGTGCGCTCATCGGCTCCGGAGTGGTGCTGGCCGTCGTGGTGTTCTTCGTCCGTGTGGCGAGCGTGCTGGTCCGGTTCGCACGCGGTGGTCAGCCGAGCCAGCCCGGCCGTACCAATCCCGACTCATAGGCCATGACGACCAGTTGGGCTCGGTCGCGGGCGCCCAGCTTCATCATCGTACGGCTGACGTGTGTCTTGGCGGTGAGCGGGCTGACGACCAGGCGCCGGGCGATCTCCTCGTTGGACAGGCCGATGCCGACCAGGGCCATCACCTCTCGCTCCCGCTCGGTGAGCCGGGCCAGTTCGTCGGACGCCGCCGGCTCCTTGGAACGGGCCGCGAACTCGGCGATCAGCCGGCGCGTCACCCCGGGTGAGAGCAGCGCGTCTCCGTCGACCACCGCCCGTACTGCTCGCAGGAGTTCCTCGGGCTCGGTGTCCTTGACCAGGAAGCCGGAGGCTCCGGAGCGGATCGCCTCGAAGACGTACTCGTCGAGTTCGAAGGTGGTGAGCATGACGACCTTCACGTCCCGCAGCCCGGCGTCCCCGGTGACCCGGCGGGTGGCGGCCAGGCCGTCGAGGAGGGGCATGCGGATGTCCATCAGGACGACGTCGGGGCGCAGTTCGCTGATCGCGCGCACCGCCTCCTCGCCGTCGGCGGCCTCTCCGGCCACCTCGATGTCCGGCTGGGCGTCCAGCAGCGCCCGGAAGCCGGCACGTACCAGTAACTGGTCGTCGGCGAGCAGTACGCGGATCACCGGTCGTCCTCCTTCACGTCGTCGACGTCGTTGACATCCGTGGGTGCTTCACGGTCTAGGCGTGCTTCACGTCGCCGGCGCGCTTCACGGTCTCGGCGTGCTCCACATCGACCGGCAGGGTCGCGAGGACCCGGAAGCCGCCGTCGGGGCGCGGGCCCGCCTCGATGGTGCCGGCCAGTGCCGCCGCCCGCTCCCGCATGCCGGCCAGCCCGTTGCCGCTGCCGCCCGCCTCGGCACCGGTCGCGGGGCCGTCGTCGTCGACGCGCAGCCGCAGCGTGCTCCCGTCCCGGCCGAGGTGCACGCGCGCGTGCCGCGAACCCGAGTGCCGTACGACGTTGGTGAGGGCCTCCTGGACAATGCGGAACGCGGCCAGGTCCGCACCGGGCGACAGCCGCGGCGGCTCCCCCTCGACCTCGACGGTGAGACCCGCGCTCGCCGCCTGTTCGACCAGTTCGGGCAGCCGGTCGAGCCCGGGAGCGGGGGCGCGCGGCGCGGCGCCGGGGGTGCGGAGTGTGTCGAGGACCTGGCGCACCTGGCCGAGCGACTCCTTGCTCATGGCCTTGATGGTGGTGAGCGCGGTGCGTGCCTGCTCGGGATCGTTGTCGAGGAGGGCGAGACCGACGCCCGCCTGCACGTTGATGACGGAGATGCTGTGGGCGAGGACGTCGTGCAGTTCGCGGGCGATCCGCAGCCGCTCCTCGTCGGCGCGCCGCCTGGCCGCCTGGGCCTGTTCGGCCCGCTCCCGCGCCCACTGCTCCCGTCGGGTCCGGGTCAACTCCGACAGTGCCACGATGGCCACCACCCAGGTGGCGATCACGATCTCCTGCCCCCAGGAAGCGGCCGAGTCCCCGGACGGTGGCAGCCACCGGTAGAGCCAGTGTGTCAGCAGGGCCAGCCCGGCCCACATCACCGCCATCGCGGTCCACGCGGCCCTGCGGTGCCCGGCTACGACGGCGCTGAAGCAGGCCACCGCGACGGCCACGAGCACCGGCCCGGACGGGTATCCGACGAGCAGGTAGACCAGGGTGGTGACCACCGTGCCGAACACGACGGGCACCGGATACCGCAGCCGCCACAGCAGGGCCGCTCCGGTCAGGAACAGCAGCACGCGCGCGAAGAGGTCCAGTGGGACCCGTTCGTCCGCCTGGACGTGGGCGGCGAAGTTGGAGCTGAACAGCACGAACGCCGTGATCAGCATCGTGGGGCGCCAGGGCCATCGGTCGCGGTGCTCCTCCGTGCCCCGGTGGTTCCACCACGGGGGCACGTGCCGCCACCACTGCGGCGGCCCGCCCCCGTGCCCGCGCTTTCCGTCCATGCCGCCACGCTAGACGCCGTGCGCGGGGACGGCGTCACCCGCGCGAGGTGATCACACGTACTCCCGGGGAAGTACGTCCTCCCCCTCCGTCCCGGCCGTCCGGGCTCTACCTCGAACGCTGGAGGGCGGAGGCCGGGTTCTTCTTCAACGGCGTAGGCCACGGCTCGTCGGACACGGAGCCGTGCCGCATGGCGCCCGATCCCCGGCCTTCCGGATCGAGGTCAGGAGCCGGCCTCGTCTCCCACGGTGCCCGCCGTGCCCGCCGTGCCCGCGGTGCCCCGGGTGTCCGCCGCATCCGTGCTGCGCGCGGTGTCCGGAGCGGCTGCGGAGTCCCCCGCGCCCGCCTGCCGGCGGTCTATCGCCGCCAGCGCCCGCTGCGCCAGCGGGTGGCTGCGGACCAGCTCACCCAGCGAGGTCGAGCCCTGCGTGATGTCCTTGAACGCCTTCCAGGCCGGGCGGAAACCGGTCAGGGCCGCGTGGAAGAGCCCCGGCCGGCGCTCGAACAGCGCCAGCATCCGCTTGCCGACACTCATCTCGACACCGAGCCCGGCCTTGATGGCGAAGGCGTAGTTCAGGGCCTGCCTGCGCGCGTCCACCGCGTCGTGCGCCTCGGAGATCCGCACCGCCCACTCGCCCGCGAGCCGTCCGGACCGCAGCGCGAAGGAGATCCCCTCACGCGTCCACGGTTCCAACAGCCCCGCCGCGTCCCCGCAGACCAGGACCCGGCCGCGCGACAGCGGCGAGTCGTCGGCACGGCAGCGCGTCAGGTGGCCGGAAGAGACGCTGGGCTCGAAACCGGCGAGGCCGAGCCGGCCGACGAAGTCCTCCAGGTACCGCTTGGTCGCCGCGCCCTCGCCGCGCGCCGAGATCACACCGACCGTGAGCGTGTCGCCCTTGGGGAAGACCCAGCCGTAACTGCCGGGCAGCGGCCCCCAGTCGATGAGGACCCGTCCCTTCCAGTCCTCGGCGACCGTCTCCGGCACCGGGATCTCCGCCTCCAGACCGAGGTCGACCTGGTCGAGCTTCACCCCGACGTGCGCCCCTATCCGGCTGGCGCTGCCGTCCGCGCCGACGACCGCCCGGGCGAGCACGGTCTCGCCGCCCTGCAGGACGACGGCGACCGTGCGCCGGTCCGGCACCGCCGCCCCGTGCTGCTCCACCCGCGTCACGGTCGCACCGGTACGCAGTTCGGCACCCGCCTTCTGCGCGTGCTCGACGAGTTGCTGGTCGAACTCGGGCCGGTTGATCAGCCCGAACAGCATCTGCCGGGAGCGCCGGGTCCGGGTGAAGCGCCCGTTGTTCGAGAACGTCACCGCGTGCACACGGTCCCGGAAGGGCAGCTCGAAGCCGGGCGGGAGGGTGTCGCGCGAGGGACCGATGATGCCGCCGCCGCACGTTTTGTAGCGGGGCAGCTCCGCCTTCTCCAGCAACAGCACGCGCCGCCCCGCGACCGCCGCCGCATAGGCGGCCGAGGCCCCCGCGGGTCCCGCGCCCACCACGACCACGTCCCAGACCTGACGCGCGTCGTCCGCCGAAGAGTTCTCGCTGCTCACGATGGTCTACCGCTCCCAACAAACCGCATGCCGCACCTGACCCCCGCATCCTACGGCGACCATCGCCGCAGGCCACTGTGGGAGGATCGGCCTACCAATCCCCGTACTCATCGGTACAACGTCGCACCCACAAGGAGCGTGCCCATGTCGTCGAATCCGGTCGCCGAGACCGTCTCCTCCCTGATGCCCAGGGCGAAGGAGGAGCTCACCGCACTGGTGGCCTTCAAGTCGGTGGCGGACTTCGACCAGTTCCCGCGCAGCGAGAGCGTGGGCGCCGCCAACTGGATCGCGGCGGCGCTGCGCGCCGAGGGCTTCCAGGACGTGGACCTGCTCGACACGCCGGACGGCACGCAGTCGGTGTACGGGTACCTGCCCGGGCCCGAGGGCGCGAAGACGGTCCTGCTCTACGCCCACTACGACGTGCAGCCGCCGCTGGACGAGGCCGGCTGGGTCACCCCTCCGTTCGAACTGACCGAGCGCGACGGCCGCTGGTACGGGCGCGGCGCCGCCGACTGCAAGGGCGGCGTGCTCATGCACCTGCTCGCGCTGCGCGCGCTGAAGGCGAACGGGGGCGTGCCGGTGCACGTCAAGGTGATCGCCGAGGGTTCGGAGGAGCAGGGCACGGGCGGCCTGGAGCGGTACGCCGAGCAGCACCCCGAGTTGCTGGCCGCCGACACGATCGTCATCGGCGACGCGGGCAACTTCCGGGTCGGTCTGCCGACGGTCACCTCGACGCTGCGCGGCATGACCCTCGTCCGCGTCCGCGTCGACACGCTCGAGGGCAACCTGCACTCCGGCCAGTTCGGCGGCGCGGCGCCCGACGCGCTGGCCGCCCTGATCCGCGTACTGGACTCGCTGCGCGCCGAGGACGGTTCGACGGCCGTCGACGGACTGGCCGCGGACAGCGAGTGGGAGGGTCTGGCGTACGAGGAGGAGCAGTTCCGCCGGGACGCCCGGGTGCTGGACGGCGTGGAGCTGATCGGTTCCGGTTCGATCGCCGACCGGATCTGGGCGCGGCCGGCCGTCACGGTGCTCGGCATCGACTGCCCGCCGGTCGTCGGCGCCACCCCGTCGGTGCAGGCGGGTGCCCGTGCGCTGGTGAGCCTGCGGGTGCCGCCGGGCGTGGACGCCGCCGAGGCCACCAAGCTGCTCCAGGCCCACCTGGAGGCGCGTACGCCGTGGGGCGCCCGGGTGGACGTCGAGCAGATCGGCCAGGGCCAGGCGTTCCGCGCCGACACCTCCAGCCCGGCGTACCAGGCCATGGCCGACGCCATGGCGGTGGCGTATCCGGGCGAGGAGATGCAGTACGCCGGTCAGGGCGGGTCCATCCCCCTGTGCAACACCCTGGCGGCGCTCTACCCGCAGGCGGAGATCCTGCTGATCGGCCTGAGCGAGCCGGAGGCGCAGATCCACGCCGTGAACGAGAGCGTGTCCCCCGAGGAGCTGGAGCGGCTGTCGGTCGCCGAGGCGCTGTTCCTGCGCAACTACGCGGCGAGCCGCGTGACCCGCTGACCCCGGACGGCCACGCCCGGCCGCCCGCGCTCCAGCCGGTTCCGGCTCGGGTTCGGCCGTCGGTGGCAGGTTCCCGTCGCCTGGCGCGGACCTGCCACCGACGGCCGTCGCACGAACCTCGTCGGGCTCCTCCCCTCCGGCGCCTGCCGCGCTTCCCGGTCGCCGGCCCGTCTCCGGGGCGACGGCGGCAACCTGACGCTGCTGCTCGGCACCGGGCCGGCCCGGTCCGGGGCGGGCATCGCCGCGTCGGCCGAGTGCCGTCCCACGCCCGGGAGACACCGGTCGTACGGGGCGGGGCGCCGGGCCCGCCACCCGGATTCCACCGTCGCCACATCGCCACATCGCCGGTGGGCGGCGTGGCGTTGCTCGCCTGACGGGGCGCTGCCCGACGGCGCGGTGTCGCCCGGTGTCCGCGCCGGCCGGGACCGGGCCGTCGGCTCCTTCGGACGGTTGGCGGGCCACCCCCGATGCGGAGGTGACCTGCTGCGGTCACCGCGGTCCGGTGGCCGCCCGCGCGCCGGAGGGCCCGGGGTGTCGGCACCGTGCCTACGTCAGCCGACCGGGGTGCCCGCCTCCAGGTACAGTGCCGCGCCGCGCTCCCGGGCCCGCAGGGCCCAGCGCAGCCGCGCGTAGCGGACCGGGGGCAGGAGACCGGCGGCCTCGTCCTCGGTGACGAAGCGCCAGTCGCGCAGTTCGGGCCCGGGCAGCAGCACGCGGGCGGCGTCCGTGGAGTCGAGCCGGCCGCCGTCGAAGAGCAGGCGCAGACCGCCGTAGCCGGGGGGCGTGGGCCGTTCCCAGTCGACGACCAGCAGGGCGGGTACGTCGTCGAGGCGGATCCCGGTCTCCTCGGTGACCTCGCGCATCCCGGCGCGGGCGGGCGCCTCGCCCGGTTCGACGACGCCGCCGGGGAACTCCCAGCCGGGCTTGTAGGTGGGGTCGACGAGCAGCACCCGGTCCTGGTCGTCGAAGAGCAGGACACCCGCGGCGAGGGTCTCGGCGGTGGGTTCGGGCGTCTGCACGATGTCGCAGGCCGGCACGGAACCGGTGCCGACGGCCTCGGCGATCCGGACGGCGGCCTCGTACGGTGTGAGCGCGCCGGTGTCGATCGGATGGGCGTCTGCGGTCAGCCAGGAGGCGAGGGCGGCCCGGTACGGCTCGATGTTGTCGTACGACCACTGCCGTACGCGCAGCTCGCCGTCGGGCAGGTCCGCCGGTATCTCGCGGCCTGCTATCCGCTCGCGCAGGATCGTTTCGGCCGGAGCGAGCAGGACGTGTCGGACCGCGATGCGGCGGGCGGCGAGGCCGCCGAAGATCTCGTCGCGGTACTCCTGCCGCAGCAGGGTCATGGGGACCACCAGGGTTCCGCCGAGCTCGGCGAGCATCGCGGCCGCGGTGTCGGTCACGAGGCGCCGCCAGATCGGCAGATCCTGGAAGTCGCCGACCTCTGCGAGGCGTTTGGGCGGCAGCAGCTGCGCCAGCGCTCCGCCGATGACCTCGGGGTCGAAGAGTGTGCTGTTCGGGATCAGTTCGATCAGTTCCCGTGCGGTGGTGGTCTTTCCCGCACCGAACGCGCCGTTGATCCAGACGACGGTCACAGGTCCCCCTCTTCTGTTGGCCCCCTGAGGCTTGCCCGCTCCACCCTGCCACGGAAACCAGGCGCAGTTGAGGGCGTACGACAGCGGCGCCGGCGCCCCGGGAGGGGGGCGTCGGCGCCGCGTGGTGGATGCCGGGCGGTGTACGTCAGCCCAGCTGCCCGTGGGCGTCGTCGTCCGGGGTCGGGCTGTCGGTGGCGACCGCGTCCTCCACGGTGCTGGCGGTGCCCTCCACGTCGAGGCCGAGCGGGAGTTCGCCCGGAGCGGCGTGGGAGGGCGTGACGGCCGCGACGACGAAACCGGTGGCCAGGGTCGCGAGGGCGAGCATGCTGCGCTTCTTCATGTGTGCTTCAACTGGCGTGACCGGGTGGGGGTCACGGCCGGCCACTCATGAGGCCGGGTACCAGTACACCGACCTCGACGGCTGCCGGGCACCGCCCGAGCGGGATTCCGGGAGCAACGCCCGTGCCGGACCCGGCGTGCTTCCCGAACGGCGTCGCATAGGTGGCCGACCACGTGGCCGGCGGCTCGAGTGCGGTATCGGCACCGGTGCCGGCATGAAGACATGCGGGGACATCGGCTCCCCGGCACGCCGGGCCACGCGTACAGCGACGCCCCGGCGGTTCGCCGACCGGGCGGATACCGGATACCCGGCCGGCCTGTCGGGTATCCGCAGGGGCGCCGCGGCCGCCGGGAAGGCCCCGCGTGCGCTCAGATCCTCGCCGGGGTCGCGTCCGCCGTCCTCGTGAGCGCCGCCGCGGCAGCGCCGACCAGGCCCGCGTCGGTTCCCATCTGGGCGGGGACGACCGCCAGGCGCTGCACGAAGGACAGGGTCGCGTAGTCGGTCAGGGCCTTGCGCAGCGGGGCGAAGAGCACGTCGCCCGCCTTGCCGACGCCCCCGCCGACCACGGCGATGTCGATCTCGACGAGGGTGGCGGTGGCGGCGATGCCGGCGGCCAGTGCCTGCGCGGCCCGTTCGAACGACGCCACGGCGACGGGGTCGCCCAGGCGGGCGGCGGCGGCGACCGCGGCGGCGGAGGTGTCGCCGTCCGGGCCGGGCCGCCAGCCGGCGTCGAGGGCACGCCGCGCGATGTTGGGTCCGCTCGCTATGCGCTCCACGCAGCCGCGCGCGCCGCACGGGCACGGATCACCGTCCAGGTCCACGCTGATGTGGCCGATGTGCCCGGCGTTGCCGGTCGGGCCGGGGTGCAGCCGGCCGCCCAGGACCAGACCGCCGCCGACGCCCGTGGAGACCACCATGCACAACGCGTTGTCGTGGCCGCGGGCGGCGCCCTGCCAGTGTTCGGCCGCCGTGATGGCCACGCCGTCGCCGATCAGCTCGACGGGCAGGTCACCGGCGGCGGCGCGGACCCGCCGGACGAGCGGGTAGTCGCGCCAGCCGGGCACGTTCACCGGGCTGACCGTGCCGGCGCAGGCGTCCACCGGGCCGGCGCTGCCGATGCCGACGGCCCCGGCCCGCCCCCACAGCGGCGACGCGGTCAGCTCCCCGAGCACCGCCTCGACGGCCCGCATCACGGTGTCGCCGTCCTGCTGGGCGGGCGTCGCACGCTGTGCGCGTGCCTGGATGCGGCCGTGGCCGTCCACCAGAGCGCCGGCGATCTTGGTGCCGCCGATGTCCAGCGCTGCCACGAGGTCGGTGTGCATCAGAGTCGGATCTCCCCGTCGGACCGAATGAAGAATGACGAACCCAGGAACGCACAGTGAACCGCTCCCACGGTGGGGGCGAGGACCGGAGAGTGCGATGAACAGTGTCTCCCGCATCTGACAACGTTGTCCAGGCTCTATGCTCGACGCCACATCCTCATACAAACCCATGACCGACACGTCCCCCGTGGACAACGGGAGCCGACGCAATCCCGTGGACGACAGGACAGGACACCGCATCGTGCCCGACACGACCCGCCGCGCAGCCAGCCTTCCCGGGAACCGATACGGCAATCGCCCGACCATGAAGGACGTCGCCGCCCGGGCCGGGGTCGGTCTCAAGACCGTCTCCCGGGTGGTCAACGGGGAGCCGGGCGTCACCCCGGAGACCGAACGCCGCGTCCAGGAGGCCATCGACGCGCTCGGCTTCCGCCGCAACGACAGTGCGCGCGTGCTCCGCAAGGGCCGTACCGCCAGTATCGGCCTGGTCCTGGAGGACCTGGCCGACCCCTTCTACGGGCCGCTCAGCCGTGCCGTGGAGGAGGTGGCCCGCGCCCACGGCGCCCTGCTGATCAACGGGTCCAGCGCGGAGGACCCGGACCGGGAGCAGGAGCTGGTGCTGGCGCTGTGCGCGCGCCGTGTCGACGGGCTCGTGGTGATCCCCGCGGGGGACGACCACCGGTATCTGGAGCCCGAGCTGAAGGCGGGCGTCGCCACGGTCTTCGTGGACCGGCCGGCGGGGCAGATCGACGCGGACGTGGTGGTGTCCGACAACTTCGGCGGCGCCCGCGACGGCGTGGCCCACCTCATCGCGCACGGACACCGCAGGATCGGCTTCATCGGTGACATGCCCCGCATCCACACCGCCGCCGAGCGGCTGCGCGGCTACCGGGCCGCCATGGAGGACGCCGGCATACCGGTGAAGGACTCCTGGATGTCCCTGGGCGTCACCGACCCCGTGCGCGTGCGCCGCGCCGCCGAGGAGATGCTCGCCGACCCGCACCCGGTCACCGCGGTCTTCACCGGCAACAACCGGGTGACGGTCACCGTGATCCGCGTCCTCGCCGAGCAGGCCCGCAGCGTCGCCCTCGTCGGCTTCGACGACATCGAGCTGGCCGACCTGCTCCAGCCGGGCGTCACCGTGGTCGCCCAGGACGCGGCGGCCCTCGGCCGCACCGCCGCCGAGCGGCTCTTCCGGCAGCTGGACGGCACCCTGCTCGCGCCCGACCGCATCGAACTGCCGACCAGGCTGGTCACCCGCGGCTCGGGCGAGCTGCCACCGGCGGCGTGAGCCGCCCGCGGCCGACGCCCCCGCAGGGTCTCGCGCGGGCGGCGGCGGGCCCGGCGGGCGGGTACTGAACGCCCCGCGGACGGCCGCGGCCCCGCCCGACCGGACGGTCCCGCGCGTGCACGGGTGAACCGCCTCGGCCGGTGCCGACGTGTACGGGGCGAACCGCCTCGGCCGGTGCCGACGTGTACGGGGCGAACCGCCTCGGCCGCCGGTGCCGGGCCTACCACCTCGGTCGGTGCCGGGCCTACCGGCACGGCCCGTCAGCCCTCGGCAGCGGGAACCGGGCGGCGCCTGAACCGGCGGACGCAGAAGGCCGGACGCCGCCGCCCGGCGGGCGACCAGCCGCGCCGGAGCCGGACCTGGCGGCCCGGACCCGCTCCCACGCCACCACCACCGCCACTTCACCGCCGGGAGGACCCGCACCGTGTCGAAGCAATGCGACGAGGGCCGGAGGACCGCCCGGCCACCGGAAAGTGACCGCGCGCCGGCGCGACCGCCCGGCGAGGACCGAACGTTACGGGCGCTCGGGCTGGCCGGGGTACCGCGTGAGGAGCCGCTGCTGTACCCGGGGGCGTGGCCGCGGGAGTCCGGGGTGCTGGACGGGGACCGGCTGCTGCCGCTGGACCGGCCGGTCCACGAGGACCGCGTCGACCGGTTCCCCGTGATCGCGATCGGCTCCAACGCCGCCCCGGCGCAGCTGCGGCACAAGATGGCCGAGTTCGGGACCGACTCGCCGATCCCGATGGTCAAGGCACGGGTCACCGGGGTCGACATCGGCGTCTCCGCCCATGTGAGCCGCATGGGCTACGTGTCCGCCTCGCCGGTGGGCGCCCCGGGCTTCGTGCGGGAGCTGTTCGTCCTCTGGCTCGACGCCGAGCAGCTCGCCGTGATCGACGCGAGCGAGGGGGTGCCGATGGCGTCCGGCAACTTCGACCGCGCCTGGCTCTCCGCGCCCGACGTACGCGTCGAGCAGGCGGAAGGGGACGGCACCGCGGTGCTGCGCGGCGCGTACGCCTACGTCAACCGCCACGGCGTGCTGCACGACGGCACCGGAGCGGCACCCCGCCGGCACCCCGGCGACCAACGCGTACTGATCACCGAGCTGCTGCGGGAGTCGGCCCGGCTGCGGGAGCTGTTCGGGGCGACGCCCGAGGAGTTCTGTGCGCGGGCGCGGGCCGACCGGCGGCTGTGCGAGCGGGGGACGCGGCTGTTCGCCGAGGAGGAGCGGGTGACGGCGTCCGGCCTGGAGCGGTACGTGCGCTCCGGCCGGACGGACGGACCGCTCCCGGGGACCCGGCCGCCTACTGCGCCGATGCCGTGAGGTCACCGCGCCGCGGGGACGAGAACCCCTCCAGGTCGGCGCGGGTCAGACCGGTCAGCCGGGCGACCTCCGCGATGTCCAGGGCTCCGCAGTCCAGGCCGCGCAGCAGGTAGCCGCTGAGGGCCTTGACGGTGGCGGGCTCGTCCATCACGTCGCCGCCGGTGCGGTTGACGTAGCGGGCGAGACGGGCGGCGGCCTGTTCGAAGCCCTCGCGGTAGAAGGCGAAGACGGCCGCGTACCGGGTCGGGATGTGGCCGGGGTGCATGTCCCAGCCCTGGTAGTAGGCGCGGGCGAGGGCGCGGCGGGTGAGGCCGAAGTGCAGGCGCCAGGCGTCGTGGACCTTCTCGGTGGGGCCGACCGGCAGGACGTTGGTGGAGCCGTCCGAGACGCGTACGCCGGTGCCGGCGGCGGCGACCTGCATGACGGCCTTGGCGTGGTCGGCGGCCGGGTGGTCGCTGGCCTGGTACGCCGCGGAGACGCCGAGGCAGGCGCTGTAGTCGAAGGTGCCGTAGTGGAGGCCGGTGGCGCGGCCCTCGGCGGCCTGGATCATGCGGGCGACGGCGGCCGTGCCGTCGGCGGCCAGGATGGACTGGCTGGTCTCGATCTGGATCTCGAAGCCGATGCGGCCGGACTCCAGGCCGCGGGCCTTCTCGAAGGCCTCCAGGAGCCGCACCATGGCGGTGACCTGTTCGGGGTACGTCACCTTGGGCAGGGTGAGGACCAGCCCGTCGGGCAGACCGCCGGCCTCCATCAGGCCGCTGAGGAAGACGTCGAGCGTGCGGATGCCCCGGGCGCGCACCGGAGCCTCCATGCACTTCATGCGGATGCCCATGTACGGGGCCGCGGTGCCCTGGTCGTACGCCTCGGCGATCAGCCGGGCCGCGCGGGCCGCGGCCTCGTCCTCCTCGGCGTCCGTGCGGTTGCCGTAGCCGTCCTCGAAGTCGACGCGGAGGTCCTCGATCGGCTCGCGCTCCAGCTTGGCGCGTACGCGGCCGTACACCGGCTCGGCGAGGTCGTCGGCGAGGCCGAGGACGGCGGCGAAGGACGCGGCGTCGGGGGCGTGTTCGTCGAGGGCGGCGAGCGCGCGGTCGCCCCAGGAGCGGACGGTGTCGGCGGCGAAGACGTCGCCGGGGACGTAGACGGTGTGCACGGGCTGGCGGGTGCCCGGGTCTCCGGGGTAGCGGCGCTCCAGCTCCGCGTCGACCGGTGCGAGGGAGGCGCTGATCTCCTCGCCGACGGCGCCCGCGAGGCTCGTTGCCACCTTCTCCTGCTGACCCATCCCACACCCTCCTGGCTGCAAACTTTTCCGCTGAACGGAATCAATAATCCGTAGAGTGAAGTTATCTGTCGGTCCTCCGCCGGTCAACACCATCCTGCGCAGACGTCGGGGCCCCCGCGACCGTCCGTGGGAGGCCGTGGGCGCATCCGGGGGCCTGGCGTGACGCCGGCCTTCAAGACCCGGTCGTGGTCGTGAAGGCCGGCGTTGTCGTACGGGTGGGTGCGGATGGCCGTGCGGCCGAAGGGATCCGGGGAGGCGGCCTGCACGCGGATCCCGCTGCCACGGCCTCGTGAAAGCCGCCCGCACCGGCCGCTGCGCAGCACTCGGCCCCGCCGGGCCGAAGCCCGGCGGGGCCGAGAAGAGCCTGCCCCCCGAATCAACCGACAGGGGCACCGGATGGTCCCCGGGAGCTCATGCCGTTACGGCGGCAGCCGTTACCGCGCCGAGAACCCGAAGTAGTTGCCGTTGGCCGGGAGTCCGCCCTGGCCCGGCTGGTACGTGGTCGCCGGCGCGCTCGTTCCGCCCGGTACGGCGTTCGGGAACGGCAGGACGTGCAGGGCTCCGGTGGCGGTGGGCCCGTAGGGCATACCGGCGTAGAGGTTCCGCGGGGTGAAGTGGATGCTCGCGCCCAGCTTGTCGCCCTCACCCGGGGAGCCGGGGATGCCGTCGCCGTCGCCGGCCTCGATCCACAGGTCGTTGGCGCCTGCCGAATCCATCAGCGAGAAGGTGTGGATGGCGCCGGCGTCGGTGACGCCCGCGAGGTCCTCACCGGGGGTGCCCACGGCGATCTTCAGGGTGGCGGCCGAACCGACCTCCCGGGGCGCGGTGTTGACCGCGCTGAGGGACGAGCCCGCGTTGTCACCGGCCTCGATCGTGCCGGAACGGTCGTCGGTCCCGGTGCCCTGGTTGAGCGCGTGCATGTAGTCCCAGGCGCCGTCCGCCTTGATGTGCACGAGCATGACGTTGCCCGCGCCGGCCCGCTGCTCGCCGCCGTCCTCGGCGGCCAGGGCCTCGCCGGGCGAGCCGATGGCGAGGATCGAGTCGGTGGCCGTGGCCGCACCGGACGGGCGGTAGGCGACCAGCGCGAGGGCCTGACCGAACTTGTCACCGGCCTCGGCGGCGCCGCTGATCTTCTCGTTGTCCTGGTCCATGCCCGCGACCACGGTGGGCCGTCCGCCGGCGTTCAGCTTGTGGCTGAGCACGGCCAGGTTGCCGGCGTTCGCGTTGCCGCCGATGGCGTCACCGGGAGCGCCGATGGCGATGAAGTTGGAGTCGCCCGTGACGGACGTGCCGAAGGCGTCGTTGGCCTCGGCCGAGCCGGGGACGTCCGCGGTGTCCTGGTTGATGCTGACGTTGGTGTCGCCGTGCACGTAGAAGGCACTGCCCGCCTTGGTGAGCGAGCCGAGCGCCTCGCCCGGCGCGCCGATCAGGACCCACGGCTTGCCTTCGGCGGTGGTGCCCGCGGCGAGGGAGGCGCCCATCCGGTCGCCGGTCTCGGGCGCGGACGCGCCGATGGAGCCGTTGCCGGAGCCCTGTTCGAAGTGGCGGGCGGCCGGGCCGCTGCCGAGGCCGTCCTTGCCCCCGAACAGGATGTCGACGAAGCCGGCGTCGACCGCGCTGCCGACGTTCTCCTCGGACGCGGTGACGACGAGGTCGGTGTAGCCGTCCTCGTTGTAGTCGACGGTCGCGAGGTGGCCGCCGAAGTGGTCCCCGGCCTCGGCGCCGCCGGGCACCCAGTCGAGGTCCTGGGTGATCTCGGCGGCGCCCTTGCCGCCGCCGTGGACGACACGGACGAGACCCGCGGTGGTGTCGCCGCCGACCGTGGCCATCGGGTCGCCGATGGCGATGTCCTCGACGGCGTCGCCGTTGAAGTCGACGATGCGGGTGGCGCCGGCCTTCTCGTCGATCCAGGAGGCGAGGTCGTCGACGCGCGCGATGACGCCCGCGGTGGAGGTCTGGGTCTCGTCGATGCCGAGGCAGCCGCCCTGGAGGGACTGGCTGTTGAGGCCGACGAGCTTGCCGCCGGAGGTGACCGGGCCGCCGGTGTCGCCCATGCAGGCGGCCGCGCCGTCCTTGCCGGTGACACCCGCGGCGGTGGCCGCGACGGAGTCGACGGTGTAGGTACCGGTGTGCAGCTTGAGCGGTGCCCATACGGTCTTCGTACGGCCGTATCCGGCGAAGGTCAGCTCCGCACCGGAGGCGGGCGCGGTGGTGGCGAGCTGGGCCGGGGTCACGTTGGTGACGGGCCGGTTGAGGCGGGCCAGGACCACGTCGCGGTCCGTGCGCGGCACGATCTCGACGACGCGGCGCTCGGCGCCCTGCGTGCCGGAGAGGTCGGAGCGGCCGATGACGGCGGTGGTCGCCCTGGCGGGGACGCCGGCCGGGACGGCGAGCGGGGCGGCCGGGTCCTCGGCGAAGCAGCTGGCCGCGGTGAGCAGCCATTCGGCGTCGACGAGGACGGCGGAGCAGCCGCGGTCGTGGGCGCCGATGATGATCTGAGCGGTGTAGGCGTGGGTGGTGTCCGTGCCGGCGACCGGTGTGCCGCCGGTGACGGCGACAGCGGGTGCCGCGCTCAGCGCGAGCGACCCGGCGGCCAGGACCGCGCCGAGCGCGGCCAGACGGGGACGTCTTGTGGAAGACATACGAGCGGTTTCCTCAATCACTGCGGGACCTCGGTTAGTTGGTGACGCGGATCTCGACCAGGACGTGGTCCCGGCCGTCGACGGACTCGCCGACGCCCTCCCACGTGTCCGCGGGGATGTCGTACTCGACCTGGTCGCCCTCGGCGGTCATCTCCAGGTGGGTGTTGGCGGAGTCGTCCGTCTTCACCCCGTGCACCGCGGGAAGTTCGAGGGTCAGCCAGCCCTCGTCGGCGGTGACCCTGAAGCAGACGTCCTCCTGGTCGCGCGCGAGGAACTGCAGGAGGTTGTCCCCGCTGGCGCAGTCGGCGAGCACGATGTGGCCGTCGCCGCGCTTGAGGACGATGTTCCGCTCGGCCAGGATCTTGTCGGCGCCCGGGTAGTTGTAGTCCTCGATGGCGTAGCCGGGCGCGGTGTCGGCGACGGCCTCGGTGGAGGGCCCGGCGGCGGCATCCGCGCCGCCCTGGGCGAGCACGGCCCATGTCAGGGCGCCGGCGGTGGCCGCGGCGCCCAGAATGCGCATGAATGTGTTGGGTGGCTTCATCACAGTCCTGGAAACTCGACAGTTCTTCGGGATCAAGCCCCTTATCGAAGCGGGCACTTGGCGAACACGTCCAATTCCTAAAACGGAAAGAAATCGGGCAACCGGCGAGTTCGGACCGTGATCCGCGTCACGCCCGGAAGAGGTTGTAGTGATCTTGACAACGACTTCGTAACGGCTCGCGACGCAAGCCGCCGAAAGACGTCCGGGAAGAAACGGAAAGGTCGCGGAGGAACTCCGCGACCTTTCCGCCCTGCGCCGTCGGACCACTCAGCTCGACTTGTTGAGTTCCTGCGTGATCGGACCGTCCGGATCGGACCGGAAGAACAGCGTGTCCTGGTCGTCCACGTAGAGCTGGATCCCGCCGATCCTTCCGAGCCCGCCGTCCTCGATCAGCAGGTACACGAAGTCGTCGCCACTGCTCGGATCCTCGTAGTCCCAACTGCCGCTGAAGTCGGCCGAATCGGGGCCGTCGCCCGTCGTCACGCGGGTGGCGGAGAACGTACCGTCGGCCGAGAGCTCGACCTGCCCGCCCTCGTCATTGCGGTACACACCGGGCAGCCGCTCCGGATCGACCGGCGCCGCGCAGCCCGAGACGGCCACGGACGCGGCGGCAAGGGCGGCGCAAAGCCACCGTCCGCCCGTACCCCCGCGCATCACGGCCCCAGCGTCACGTTGAACTCGATCACCTGGGTCGTGCGCGACAGCGGCCCGTCGTCACCGACGACCTTGTCGACGAACGCGCCGACCGTACTGCTCCACAGGTCCGTGTACCCGATGACCGGCGGGTGCGTCGCCGACTCGATGTCCGATTCGTTGTACGCGGTGTAGCGCCAGACGACCGACCCGTCCGGGTTCTCCCGGACGGGGGTCATACGGATGTCGTGCGAGCCCATGTACGTGTACACGAGGTTGCCGGTGTGCCCGGCCGTGGTGAGCGTCCCGAGGTCCCTGATGTACTTGCCGACGCCCTCCCACTGGCCGAGTGAGTAGTCGTTGTAGTAGGTGTGGCCCAGCTCGTAGTCCCCGCTCTGCTGCATCTCGAGGAAGAAGTCGAGCACCTCCTGGACTTTCGGGTGCTCGCGGTAGGTCTGGGTGAATTCGTCGTCCGGGCCGAAGCACATCGACCTGGGGCCGTCGCCGGTGAGCCAGCTCCACCCCAGCTCCCACGGGTTGGTGTTGTTCCGGTGGGTGATCGGGTCGCCGAACGGCGTCAGGCAGCTCTCGGCGCCCGGCGGCAGGCCGTTGTCGTCGTTGATCGGCACCTTCGAGTTGTCGATCGCGTCCTGGTACGCCTGCTGGATCGCGGCCTTGATGACCAGGATCCTCGCCACGGTCGCGGCGACGGCCGCCTCGGCGTGGGACTTGCCCGCCGCGAGCTCCGCCTGCCGTGCGGCCGTCGCCGACGCCTGCGCGTCCGCGGCGTAGGACGCGGCGACCACGCCGGAGCGCGCGGCCCGGCCCGCCGCGTTCCGCGCCACCCTGCTCGCCTCGCGGGCCACGGCGGCGGCGTTGGCCGCGGTCTGCGCGGACTGCGCGGCGGACGCCGCGGAGGCTTCGGCGGCCGTCGCGTTCTGCCGGGCCTCCTCGGCGGAGACCTTGGCGTCGGCCGCCCACCCCTCGGCCTTGTTGGCCCAGTCGGTCGCCTTCTCCGCCTCCGAGCGGGCGAGGGCGGCCGCCTCGGAGGCCCGGGCCGCGTCCTCGAGCGCGTTCTGCGCGACCTTGGCCGCTTGCGCGATCGCCGCACGGATCGCGCTGATGTGCGTGGCGTGGTCGTGGTCGATCCGCGCGAACTCGTGCTGCGTGGTGCCGATGAACTGGCGCAGCATGTGCGAATCGCCTTCGAGCGCGACCTTCGCCGCGGCCTGTACGTAGGGGCCGCCGGTCGTCAGGAGCGTGGTGGCCGCCACCTCGTCGTCCTCGTGGACGGCCGTGGGGAGCTCCACGTGCAGGAAGTGGTGCAGCGCTTCGGCGGTGCCCTTCTCGAGAGCCGCCTCGCCCGCCTGCCGTACCGCCCTGCCGGTGGTGTCGTCGGCGAGGAGCGTGGTCACCTCGACCTCGTTGTCGTCCCTGGCCGCCTCGACCGCACCGGTCTCCAGGAACGCCTTGATGGCGGCGGGGTCCTCGGTCTGCAGCGCCGCCGCGGCCGCGGTGGCCACGTGCTGCGTGGAGATCGCGGCGATGGCCGCGGCGTTCTCCGCGTTGTCCTGCTGCAGGGCGAGGACCCGGTCGGCCTCGATCCACCGCAGTACGTCGTCGTCCGAGCCGGCGAGGGCGAACTGGGCCGCCTCCCGGGTCCACGTACCCGGCCCCTCGAGCAGCTCGACGGCGGCCTGCCGGCCCTTGTCCACGGCCTCACCGGTCCGGTCCGCGGCGAGCGCCGCCTCCATCGCGGTGATCAGCGTGACGAGTTCCTCGGACAGGCGTGCTTCCTGGGTGCGCTCCCGGTTGGCGCGCGCCAGCTCGTCGCTCTCGGTGACCGCCTTCTGCTTGGCCACCTCCATCGCCTCGGCGGCCTCCTCGTTCAGCCGCTCGATCTCGGCGGCCCGGGCCTCCTGCTCGACCGTGCGCGCCTCGGTGACCGCCTCGTACGCCTTGTTGGCGGCGTCCACGGCGGCGTTGGCGGCGGCGGTGGAGCGGTTGGCGTAGTCCACGGCCTTGCCGGCGTTGCGGGCCGCCTCCTCGGCGGCATCGGCCGCCTTCTCCGCGTGGTCGGCCGCGCTGTCGGCGGCGGCGGACGCGGTACGGGCGGCGGCGGCCGACCGCCGCGAGAGGTTCGAGGCCCGGCTCGCGGCCGCGGTGGCACGGCTCGCGGCGGCCTCGGCGATGGCGGCCTGGCGCTGTGCTTCGGCGGCCTCGGACTGCGCGGCACCGGAGGCGACGGCCGCGTCGGCCGAGGCGCGCGCGGCGGCGGCCGAGTTGATCGCGGCGCTCGCGGCAGCGTTGCCCGCGGCCTCGGCCGCGTCGGAGGCGTACGAGGCGATCAGTGCCTTCGCGGCCACACTGCGCACCCAGCTGACCATCTTGCGCGCGGCCTGCGCCGCCTGGTTGGCCGCGTCCGCCATGTTCGCGTCCTTGGAGGCGCGGATCGCGGCATGGTACGCGCGTGACGCGGCGCGCCCCGCGGCGGCGGCAGCGGCAGCGGCCGCGTTCGCCGCGGCCACCGAACGCCGGGCCGCGGCCTGCGCCGTACGCGAGGCGGACACCGCGGTGGTCGCGGCCGCCGCGGCGCCCTGGGCCGCGCGCGCGGCCTTGTTCGCCGCCCGGGCGGAACGCTGCACGTCCTGTTCGGCCGCCTGTGCCTCGGCCTTCGCCTCCAGCGCGGCCTCCTTGGCCTTGGCGGCGGCCTGGACCGCCTGCTCGGAGAGCTCGACCGCCTCGTCGGTCTTGCGCTCGGCGCGCCGTCCCTCCGACTCCACGATCTTGACCAGCTGCTGGATCTCCGCCGTCTCCTCGTCCCGCGCCCGGGCGATGTACTGCCCCGTCGTCAGGAACCACTGGATCGCCCGCGGCGATCCGTCGTCGAGCGCCCGCTCCGCGTACTCCCGCACCTGCGGCGAGGCGGTCACGAGGATGGAGGTCACCTGGACGCGCTGGTCCTCGTCGTGCGCGTCGTACTGCCCGCCGCTGAGGAAGTCCCGCAGCGCGAAGTCCGTACCGGCTGCGAGCGCCTCGGCGGACTCACGCTTGACGGCCCTGCCGCCGTGCGCGTTGACCGTGGTCACGGCCACTTCGAGGTCCTCGGACACGGCCGCCGCGAAGCCGCCCTCCAGATAGGCCGCGACCGCCGCGTCCCCGCCGGACAGCGCCTGCCCGATCCCGGCACGCGTGGCCTTGCCCGCGCTGACCAGGGCCTTGGTCAGCGTGAAACGGTTGTCCTCTGCCGTGGCCGCCGGCAGCCTCTCGCCGAGGAACGTGGCCACGTCGTCCGCGTTGCCCACGAGCGCCGCCGCCGCGGCCGTGCGCACCGCGCGGCCGCCGGTCCGGTAGGCATGCACGACCTTGCCGCGGTCGGTGTCGGGCAGCCGTGTACCGCCGTCGGCCGCCGCCGTGCCCGCCGCGTACGCGGGGCGGGACCCGAACACCCCCAGAGGAAGTGCGGTACCTGCCGCGATTCCCCCGAAAATAGCCAGTGACTGGCGTCTGCTGAATATCCGTCGTGATTGTGACATCACGACTCCCTTCTCGGTTACGAGGGGAAATCTCGCCGCCCCCTGCGATACAAGTTCCTTATCGAAGCCGGGGCTTGGTGGAGTCGTCCAATGCAGAAACCGGGCAGAAATCGGGTAATCCGCGGGCGTCCTTCGTGATGTGCGACACACCCTGAAAGGGTTGTAGTGATCTTGGTGAAGAATTGATGGAGCCCCGAATCGGCCTGGCCCACCGCCGACCGGACGCGGTTGGGTCCCGGGAGTCACGACATGACGCTGCCGGTCAATTCGAGGGCAGGCTCTTCTCGGCCCCGGCGGGGCTTCGGCCCGGCGGGGCCGAGTGCCGCGAAGCGGCTGGTGCGGGTGCGGGCCCGGGGTACGCCGACGGGGTGGACGTCGATGCGGGCGAGGCTGATCGCGGCGCCGGTGAGCTGGAGCTGGAGGCCGGCTTTCGCGCGGCCGCGGTAGCGGGGTCTGCGCGCAGGCCGCAGCATTGGATGCCCTGGGC
Source organism: Streptomyces sp. WG7 (assembly GCF_049975785.1). NCBI lineage: Bacteria > Bacillati > Actinomycetota > Actinomycetes > Kitasatosporales > Streptomycetaceae > Streptomyces > Streptomyces sp. WG7. The sequence goes on along the minus strand of NZ_JBNGGE010000049.1, from coordinate 24,743 downwards.
GACGGCGCCCTCGGCTCCGGCGCGGGTTTCCGCAGCGCTCCTTCCAGGTGTCGGTGTCCTGCTCGGCGTGGGCAGCCGGGACCTCCCCCAGATGCCTACGGCCGCACAGCCGTCCGCACCCACCCCCATACGACAACGCCGGCCTCCAAGACCACGACCGGGTCTTGAAGGCCGGCGTCACGCCAGGCCCTCGAATTCGTCCACGGCATCCACGGACGGCCGCGGGGGCCTCGGCCGGAGCCGTGCGGCGCGGGGAACGCTCAGCCCTTGCGGGACTTCACTTCCTCGGTGAGCTGCGGGACGACGTCGAAGAGGTCGCCGACGACGCCGTAGTCGACCAGCTCGAAGATCGGGGCCTCGGCGTCCTTGTTGATCGCCACGATCGTCTTCGAGGTCTGCATGCCCGCGCGGTGCTGGATCGCGCCGGAGATACCGGAGGCGATGTACAGCTGCGGCGAGACGGACTTGCCGGTCTGGCCGACCTGGCTGGTGTGCGGGTACCAGCCGGCGTCCACCGCGGCGCGCGAGGCACCGACGGCCGCGCCGAGCGAGTCGGCCAGGGCCTCGATGATCGCGAAGTTCTCCGCGCCGTTGACGCCACGGCCGCCGGAGACGACGATCGCTGCCTCGGTCAGCTCCGGACGGCCGGTCGACTCGCGCGGCGTGCGCGAGGTGACCTTGGTGCCGGTCGCGGCGGCGGAGAAGGACACCGACAGGGCTTCGACCGCACCGGCGGCCGGGGCCGGCTCGACGGCCGCGCTGTTCGGCTTCACCGTGATGACCGGGGTGCCCTTGGAGACGCGGGACTTGGTGGTGAACGCGGCGGCGAACACCGACTGGGTGGCCACCGGGCCCTCGTCGCCGGCCTCCAGGTCGACGGCGTCGGTGATGATGCCGGAGCCCAGGCGCAGCGCCAGGCGGGCGGCGATCTCCTTGCCCTCGGCGGAGGACGGGACCAGCACGGCGGCCGGGGAGACGGCCTCGACGGCTGCCTGGAGGGCGTCCACCTTCGGCACGACCAGGTAGTCGGCGTACTCGGCGGCCTCACTGGTGAGGACCTTGACCGCGCCGTGCTCGGCGAGCGCGGCGGCGGTGTCGGCGGCGCCGTTGCCGAGGGCCACGGCGACCGGCTCGCCGATACGGCGGGCGAGGGTCAGCAGCTCCAGGGTGGGCTTGCGGACGGCACCGTCCACGTGGTCGACGTAGACGAGAACTTCAGCCATGGGACTTCTTCTCTCCTGCTTGCGAGATGTGAGGGGCGGTCGGCGGATCCGGGGCTCAGATGAACTTCTGGCCCGCGAGGCTGCGTCACACGAACTTTCGCTCCGCGAGGAAGGCGGCGAGCTGCTTGCCGCCCTCGCCCTCGTCCTTGACGATCGTGCCCGCGGTGCGCGCCGGGCGCTCCGTCGCCGAGTCGACGACCGTGTAGGCGTTCTCCAGGCCGACCTCGTCCTCGTCGATGTCGAGGTCGGACAGGTCCCAGGACTGAACCGGCTTCTTCTTGGCCGCCATGATGCCCTTGAAGGAGGGGTAACGCGCCTCGCCGGACTGGTCGGTGACCGAGACGACGGCCGGCAGGGAGGCCTCCAGCTGCTCGGTGGCGGCGTCGCCGTCGCGGCGGCCCTTGACCGTGCCGTCCTCGACGGAGACCTCGGACAGCAGCGTCACCTGCGGCACGCCCAGGCGCTCCGCGAGCAGCGCCGGGACGACGCCCATGGTGCCGTCGGTGGAGGCCATGCCGGAGATCACCAGGTCGTAGCCGGCCTTCTCGATCGCCTTGGCCAGGACCAGGGAGGTGCCGATGGCGTCGGTGCCGTGCAGGTCGTCGTCCTCGACGTGGATCGCCTTGTCCGCGCCCATGGACAGCGCCTTGCGCAGCGCGTCCTTCGCGTCCTCCGGACCCACCGTCAGGACGGTGATCTCCACGTCGTCGTCGGAGTTCTCCGAGATCTGCAGCGCCTGCTCGACCGCGTACTCGTCCAGCTCGGAGAGCAGACCGTCGACGTCGTCGCGGTCGACGGTCAGGTCATCGGCGAAGTGCCGGTCGCCAGTGGCGTCGGGCACGTACTTCACAGTGACAACGATCCTCAAGCTCACGCCGGCTCTCCTACTGCGTCGACATTTCAGTGCTGCCTCTTGCAGGCAGCATAGGCGCCCCAAGCGGCCGATCCCGGGCGGGGCGACCTGCGCTCCACGCCGGAATATTACTCGTCAGTACACCCAGTTCTTTCCCGCTAAGCAAGCGCTTTGAACTGTGACCTTCGCAACGCAGCGTAACCGGAACCCGACGGTTCCGCAGAAGCGGTCCCGGCGACCGGTCAGTCACGCAGTCCGTTGTAACGCCCCTGGTGATACAGGAGAGGGCGGCCGGCGCCCGCGGAGTCGCCGAGGAGAACCTCCGCCACCACGATGCGGTGGTCCCCCGCGGGCACGCGGCCGACGACCCGGCACACGAGCCAGGCGAGGACGCCGTCCAGCACGGGCACGCCCTCGGGGCCGTCGCGCCACGCGGTGGGCGCGGCGAAGCGGTCGGCGCCGCTGCGGGCGAAGGTGGACGCGAGGTCCTGCTGGTGCTCGCCGAGCAGGTGGACGCCGACGTGCTCGGCCGCGGACACCGTGGGCCAGCTGGAGGAACCGGAGCCGATGCCGAAGGAGAGCAGCGGCGGCTCGGCGGAGACGGAGGCGAGGGACGTGGCCGTGAAACCGACCGGGCCCGCGTCACCGCGCGCGGTGATCACGGCGACCCCCGCGGCGTGCCGCCGGAAGACGGACCGCAGCAGGTCGGAGGTGGCGAGCCGCGGCGCGGCGAGGTCGGGTGTGGCCGTCATGAGGGATGTCCTTCTGCGTTGCGCCTCGGCCCGGGGAGAGGGGAGCGAAGGCATACGGGCAGGCTGACGACGGGGGGCGGACATAGTCAAATACGTCCCGGGACGTGGAGGCTGTGGAGAAGGCCTCACCGGCGGCGTGGCGGTTCTCACACCGCCTCGCCCAGTGCGGCGATCACGTCCGCTTTGCGCGGCTGCCCGACGGCGCGCCGCACGACGCGTCCGCCGGCGTCGAGCACCAGCACCGTCGGGGTGCTGGGCACGTCGAGGGCGCGGACGAGCTCGAGGCGGGCCTCGGCGTCGATCTCGACATGGGCGACGCCGGGGACCATGCCGGCCACCTCCCCCAGGATCCGACGGGTGGCCCGGCAGGGCGCGCAGAAGGCGCTGGAGAACTGCACGAGCGTGGCGCGGGCGCCGAGTTCGGCACCGAGGTCGGCCGCAACGAGCCGCGAGCCGGGCGGGTCGAGCCGCCTGTCTTCACCCTGCTCGCGCACCCGCGCGCCTCCGTTCCGCCGCCTGAGCGGCATTCATGAGCGCGCGTCAGCGCGCGCCACAGCCCGGTCCGGACCGCTCCGCGCCCTGCCCGGTCCAGCCCAGTCGTCCCCACGTGCAGCGCTCAGGGGGCGGCGAAGATTCCCGGCTCGCCGTCGCGTTTCGGCCACGACCCGGCCGGTGACGTGATGAGGATCTCGCCACGGGCGGGCACCAAGGCTGGTACACCGGCCGTTCTTGGGGCACGATCTGCGACAAGCCGTAAACCTACGGCTGCGTAACTTTCGGCTGGGAGTCCCCTTCCCAGGCTGACAAGGAAGGGTCCGACCCGCCCATGGCAGAACTCGCCTACCGCCCGGCCATCGGTCTCGCCCGCACCCTCTTCAAGGTGTGGGACCTCAAGATCGACTGCCAGGGTTCGGAGAACATCCCGCGCGCGGGCGGCGCCGTGCTGGTGAGCAACCACATCAGCTACCTGGACTTCATCTTCGACGGCCTGGCGGCACTGCCCCAGAAGCGGCTGGTGCGCTTCATGGCGAAGGAGTCGGTCTTCCGGCACCGGATCTCCGGTCCGCTGATGCGCAACATGAAGCACATCCCGGTGGACCGCAAGCAGGGCGAGGCGGCGTACGCGCACGCCTTGGACTCACTGCGGTCCGGTGAGATCGTCGGGGTCTTCCCCGAGGCGACGATCTCCGAGTCGTTCACCCTCAAGAGTTTCAAGTCGGGCGCCGCGCGCCTGGCGCAGGAGGCGGGGGTCCCGCTGATCCCGATGGCGGTGTGGGGCACCCAGCGGCTGTGGACCAAGGGCCACCCGCGCAACTTCAAGCGCAGCCACATCCCGGTCACGATCCGGGTCGGCGAGGCGATGGAGGCATCCCGCGAGCAGTACGCGGGCGCCCTCACCCGCCGGGTGCGCGAGCGGGTGCAGGAACTGCTGGAGGCCGCGCAGCGCGCCTACCCGGTGCGCCCCAAGGGGGCGGACGACACCTGGTGGATGCCGGCCCATCTCGGCGGCACCGCCCCGACCCAGGAGCAGCTGCGCACGGCCGAGGCGCGCTGACCCCGGCCGGGGCGGCTCCTCCTACGACGGCAGCGCGGGCGGCAGCGTCGCCCAGAGGTGGGAGCGGTCGGTGGCCGCCCGCAGGGCATCGAGCACGACCGGGTGCGGTGCGGCGTACAGGTCCGGGTAGTCCGCCTCGCCGGCCGCGGTGTCCGGCGTGAAGGCCAGCTGTTCCCGGTCCAGGGAGAAGCGGGCGTCCACACCGGGCTTGTTGCCGCGCGGGTCCTGACGGTGCCAGGCGCCGTTGAACCGTACGGCGACCAGCCCGTGCACCACGTCGAACCGCTGATAGCACAGAGCTGTCGGGATGTCCTCGGCCCGCAGCAGCGCGGCCAGCGCGTGGGCCTTGGCGTAGCAGATGCCGGTGCGCTGCTCCAGGACGTCCGAGGCGCGCCAGGTGACGCGCGGGTCTCCGGAGTCCTGGGAGTGCGGGATGGTGTCGCGCACGAACTCGAAGGCCAGCCGCGCATAGGCATACGAGTCCTCCGCCTCCTTGGCGAGCCGCCCCGCCACCTCCCGTACCCGCGGGTGGTCGTGGTCGATGACCTCGTCGGCGGCCAAGTAGGCGGACAGGTCGGGGGTCTTCTGGATCAGCTCCATGCTTGCAGAGCATAGGAACGCGATCACCCACCAGTCAATGACTTTTCAGGTTATCGCATACCTATGCATGACCCGGGGGGTCGCGGTCAGCGCGCCATCTCCTCCTTGAGGGCGGCGACGAAGGCGTCGACGTCGTCCTCGGTGGTGTCGAAGGCGCACATCCAGCGCACGTCGCCGGCGGCCTCGTCCCAGAAGTAGAAGCGGAACCGCTTCTGCAGGCGCTCGCCCACCTCGTGCGGCAGCCGGGCGAAGACGGCGTTGGCCTGCACCGGGTAGAGGATCTCCACACCGTGCACGGCGCGCACGCCCTCGGCGAGGCGCTGGGCCATCTCGTTGGAGTGGCGGGCGTTGCGCAGCCACAGGTCCTTGGCGAGCAGCGCCTCCAGCTGCACCGACACGAAGCGCATCTTGGAGGCGAGCTGCATGGACAGCTTGCGCAGGTGCTTCATGTGGCGCACGGCGTCCTGGTTCAGGACCACGACCGCCTCGCCGAACAGGGCGCCGTTCTTGGTGCCGCCGAGCGAGAGGAGGTCGACGCCGACCGCGTTGGTGAACGTGCGCATGGGCACGTCCAGGGATGCGGCGGCGTTGGCTATCCGGGAGCCGTCCAGGTGCACCCTCATGCCGTGCGCGTGGGCGTGCTCGCAGATGGCGCGGATCTCGTCCGGCGTGTACAGCGTGCCCAGCTCGGTGCTCTGGGTGATCGAGACGACCTGCGGCATCGCGCGGTGCTCGTCGTCCCAGCCGTACGCCTGCCGGTCGATCAGGTCGGGCGTGAGCTTGCCGTCGGGGGTGGGGACGGTGAGCAGCTTGAGGCCGCCCATGCGCTCGGGGGCGCCGCCCTCGTCGACGTTGATGTGCGCGCTCTCGGCGCAGATCACCGCGCCCCAGCGGTCGGTGACCGCCTGGAGCGCGACGACGTTGGCGCCGGTGCCGTTGAAGACCGGGAACGCCTCGGCGCCGGAGCCGAAGTGGCTGCGGATCACCCGCTGGAGGTTCTCGGTGTACTCGTCCTCGCCGTACGCGACCTGGTGCCCGCCGTTGGCCAGGGCCAGGGCGGCGAGCACCTCGGGGTGCGCGCCGGCGTAGTTGTCACTGGCGAAACCTCGGACCTCGGGGTCGTGGTGGCGACGCGCGTCGGTCTTCGGGGGGTTCACGGCTTCTCGGTCAGCCACAGACGGTTTCCGTTCACTTCCGCGGCGGGCTTCTCCCAGACTCCGGCGACCGCCTCGGCCAGGTCCTTGACGTCCGTGAAGCCCGCGAACTTCGCGTTGGGGCGCTCGGCGCGCATCGCGTCGTGCACCAACGCCTTGACCACCAGGATCGCAGCAGCGGACGTCGGTCCCTGCTCGCCCCCCGCCTTGCGGAAGTAGTCCGCCATGGCCAGCGTCCACGCCTCGGCGGCGGCCTTGGCGGCCGAGTAGGCGGCGTTGCCCGCGGTGGGGTTGCTCGCGCCGGCCGCGCTGATCAGGACGTAGCGGCCGCGGTCGCTGCGCTGGAGCGCTTCGTGGAAGGCGAGGGAGGTGTGCTGGACGGTGCGGATCAGCAGTTTCTCCAGCAGGTCCCAGTCGCCGAGGTCGGTCTTGGTGAAGGTCTGGCTGCCGCGCCAGCCGCCGACGAGGTGGACCAGGCCGTCGACCCGTCCGAAGTCCTTCTCGATGCGGTCGGCCCAGGCTCGGGTGGTGTCGAGGTCGAGCAGGTCGACCTTCTCGCCGGTGACCGCGGCACCGCCGTGCGCGTAGCGCGCCGCGTCGACGGCCTCCGCCAGCCGCTCCGGGTCGTTGTCCGAGCCGACGACCGTCGCACCCGCCTCGGCGAGCCGCAGCAGCGCGGCCCGTCCGGCGGGCCCGCCCGCCCCGGCCACCGCGATCACCGCGCCGTCGAGCGCCCCGTTCCCCATGGTCCTCGCCTCCCCAGCCTGTTGCCGTGCCTGTTCCTGCCCGCCGGTGCCGTCGCTCACGCGGCGGCCCGCTCGGCGCCGTCTCGGGTGATGCCCCGGGTCGACGCGATGACGTTCTTGAGCTTCTTGGACAGGGCCTCATAGAACATGCTCAGCGGAAACTCGTCCGGAAGCACGTCGTCGACGAGTTTGCGCGGCGGCAGGGTCAGGTCCAGGGCGTCGGGGCCCTTGGCCCACTTCGAGCCCGGGTGCGGGGCGAGGTAGGTGGAGACCAGCTCGTACCCGGCGAACCAGTGCACGATCTTGGGCCGGTCGATGCCGTCCCGGTACAGCGTCTCGATCTCGGCGCACAGCTGGTTGGTGACCTGCGGGGCGCGCTGCCAGTCGATGAAGAGCTTGTTGTCCGTCCAGCGCACGACGTCGTGCTTGTGCAGGTAGGCGAAGAGGAGCTGGCCGCCCAGACCGTCGTAGTTGCGCACGCGCTCGCCGGTGACCGGGAAGCGGAACATGCGGTCGAAGAGGACCGCGTACTGCACGTCGCGGGCCTGCGGGACGCCGTCGTCCGCCAGCTTCACGGCCTCCTTGAAGGCGGTGAGGTCGCAGCGCAGCTCCTCCAGGCCGTACATCCAGAACGGCTGGCGCTGCTTGATCATGAACGGGTCGAAGGGCAGGTCGCCGTGGCTGTGGGTGCGGTCGTGGACCATGTCCCACAGGACGAAGGCCTCCTCGCAGCGCTTCTGGTCGTGGACCATCGCGGCGACGTCCTCGGGCAGTTCCAGGCCCAGGATGCCGACGGCGGCCTCGGTGACGCGGCGGAAGCGGGCGGCCTCGCGGTCGCAGAAGATGCCGCCCCAGGAGAAACGCTCGGGCGCCTCGCGCACGGCGATGGTCTCCGGGAACAGGACGGCCGAGTTGGTGTCGTAGCCGGCCGTGAAGTCCTCGAAGGTGATGCCGCAGAACAGCGGGTTGTCGTAGCGGGTGCGCTCCAGTTCGGCCAGCCAGTCGGGCCAGACCATGCGCAGCACGACCGCTTCGAGGTTGCGGTCGGGGTTGCCGTTCTGCGTGTACATCGGGAAGACGACCAGGTGCTGGAGGCCGTCCGCGCGGTTCGCGGCGGGCTGGAAGGCCAGCAGCGAGTCGAGGAAGTCGGGCACCTGGAAGCCGTCGTCGGCCCAGCGGCCGAGGTCCTTCACCAGCGCCTCGTGGTAGGCGCGGTCGTGCGGGAGCAGCAGGGACAGCTCCTCGACGGCTCCGGCGACGCGGCGTACGGCGTCCTCGGCGACGGCCCGCTCCGGGGCGCCCTCGGCGTCGAAGTCGATCGACCCGTCCTTGGACTGCCATGGCCGGATCCGCTCCACGGCATCCTTGAGCACGGGCCACGCCGGGTGCTCCACCACCCTGCCTGCCGGAGGAATGTTCTCCTCCGCACCCACCTGCACAAGAATTTCCGTCATGTCCCATCCTCCACAGGAGAAGCTCACGTCAGGACACCGTATGCATACGAGGTTTCTCCCAGCAAGGGGGGCCTCCGTAAATTATCCTGCCCGACCCGGCCGTCCACCGCATTTTTTCCTGCGGGATGGGGGACTCCGTATACCAGGCGCGGCAGAGGGGAAACGGTCCCGCAGGGCCGTTAGGCTGCGCCCCTGATATCGCCGCCGTCGACGGAAGCGAGTCGAGCCTTGAACTTCCTCACCATCGGTCACCGCGGAGTGATGGGTGTCGAACCTGAGAACACCCTGCGTTCCTTCGTCGCCGCCGAGCAGGCCGGCCTCGACGTCGTCGAACTGGACCTGCACCTGAGCAAGGACGGCGCGCTCGTCGTCATGCACGACGCGGACGTGGACCGCACCACCGACGGCACGGGCGCGATCGCCGAGCAGACCCTCGAGGAGCTGCGCGCGCTGGACGCGGGCCGCGGCGAGCGGGTCCCGGTCTTCGAGGAGGTGCTGGACTCCGTGTCGGTGCCGTTGCAGGCCGAGATCAAGGACGCGGCGGCCGCGCGGGCGCTCGCCGAGGTGATGCTCCGGCGGGACCTGGTGGACCGGGTGGAGGTGATCTCGTTCCACGACGAGGCCATCGTCGAGATCGCCGGGCTGGTGCCGGGGGTGCGGACCGCGCTGGTCGCCCAGTACTACGGCCCCGAGGTCGTGGACCGTGCCGTAGCGGCCGGGGCCGGGACCCTGTGCCTGGACATCAACCGGATCACGCTGGAGATCGTGGAGCGGGCCCGCAAGGCGGGCCTGCGGGTCTTCTGCTGGACGGTGAACACCCAGGACCATCTGCGGCTGGTGCGCGCCCTGGGCCTGGACGGCGCGACGACCGACTACCCGGAGATCAAACGCACCGGCCGCTTCACCGCGTGAGCCCCGCGTTCACCGCGTGAGCCCCACGGCGGACCGACGTCAGACCAGCGGTTTGACCAGCAGCTCGAACCGAAGGTCGTCGCGCTGCGGGATGCCGAAGCGCTCGTCGCCGTACGGGAACGGCGTCGTCTCTCCCGTACGGCGGTAGCCGCGGCGCTCGTACCAGGCGATGAGATCCTCGCGTACGGAGATCACGGTCATGTGCATCTCCGTCACCCCCCACGCCTGGCGGGCCTGCCGCTCCGCCTCCGCGATGACCGCCTTGCCCAGGCCCGCGCCCTGGAGCGCCGGGCTGACGGCGAACATGCCGAAGTAGGCGTGCTCGCCTCGGTGCTCCAGCCGGCAGCAGGCCACGACCCCGCCGTCCCGCTCGACGGTCAGCAGGCGGCTGTCCGGTGCCTCGACGACCTCCAGCACGCCCTGCGGGTCCGTCCGCCGGCCGTGGAGGATGTCCGCCTCGGTGGTCCACCCGGCCCGGCTGGACTCCCCGCGGTACGCGGACTCTATGAGCGCGACGATCTCGTCCACGTCCGCGTCGGTGGCGTCGCGGTAGGTCAGCGGGCTGGCGGCGGTGTCCATGTGGTGCGGTCTCCGGTTCGTTCTCGACGGTTCGTTGCCGGCGGTTCGCTGCCGGCGGTTCGCTGCCGGCGGTTTGTTCTCGGGCGCGGCGCGGGCACCGATGAGAGTAACGCTGCCAGTAGTCTCGGGGCGCATGGTGCATGTACTCAGCAGCCGGATCCTGCTCCGCCCCACCGACCCCGACCGCTCCCGCGCCTTCTACGGCGAGCAGCTGGGCCTCGCCGTCCACCGGGAGTTCGGCACCGGGCCCGAGCGGGGCACCGTCTACTTCCTCGGCGGCGGCTTCCTGGAGGTCTCCGGCCGCTCCGAAGAGCCCCTCTCCCCCGCGCTGAAGCTGTGGCTCCAGGTGGAGGACGTGGCGGCGGCCCACGAGGAACTGCGTGCGAAGGGGGTAGAGATCGTCCGGCCTCCGGTCCAGGAGCCGTGGGGACTGGTGGAGATGTGGATCGCGGACCCGGACGGCACCCGGATCGTGCTGGTGGAGGTGCCCGCGGACCATCCGCTGCGGTACCGGCCCGGGATCTGACCCGGGACGGTAGGTGCCGGATGGCCGCGTTCCGGAGGCGGCCGTAGCGTGCTCGAAGGGGGACGGACGGTCTGCGGCTCAGCGGAAGGACGCCCGATGAAGCTTCACGAACCGGTGACCGGCGGGCCCTGCTGGGCCGAGCTGGGGACCAGCGATCCGGCAGCGGCCAAGCGGTTCTACACCAAGCTGTTCGGCTGGCGTCCCGAGACGGACTCCCGGCAGCAGGCGGGCGGCTACACCATCGCCCGCCTCGGCGAGGCGGCGGTCGCCGCCCTGACCCCGCTGTACCGGCAGGCGCAGCCGGTCGCGTGGAACGTGTCGTTCGCCGTGCGCGACGCGGACGCCGTCGTGCGGCAGGTGACGGCGGCCGGCGGGGCGGTCCTGCAGGGCCCCACAGACGTCTTCGACGCGGGCCGGTTCGTGGTGGCCGCCGATCCGACCGGTGCGGTGTTCCAGCTGTGGCAGGGACGCTCGTTCCCGGGAGCCGGAGTGTTCAACGTCCCCGGTTCGCTGGGCTGGGTGGAGTTGCTGACGCGCGAGCCCGACCGGGCCGCCGACTTCTACACCACGGTGTTCGGCTGGAGCGTCACCCCCTCGGACCGCTACCCGCAGTGGGGGATCGACGGGGCGGACTTCGGCGGCATGGTGACGATGGACGACAAGTTCCCGCACGAAGTGCCGGCGCACTGGCTGCCGTACTTCGCGGTGGCGGACGTGGACACCACCGCGGTCGACACCACCGACGGTGGCGGCACCGTGCTCATGGAACCCACGTCGCCTCCCGACGGACCACGCATCGCGGTGCTGCGGGATCCGCAGGGCGCGATGTTCGGCGTGTACCGGGTGGGCGACGAACGCTGAGACTCGGCCCCGTCCGCCCGGGCGCCGGCTTCGGGCCGGCGCCGAGGAGGCGAGCGCCCGGACCGTGGACGCCGACGCGAGGCGGGCGGCGACGCACCGCGCTCCGGGTACCGGACCGCGCCGGAGGTCAGATCCGCAGGGCGTCCAGGCGGCCCTCCAGTCTGCCCAGCAGTGCCCCGAGGAGCGCGGCCAGCGCGTCCTGCTCGGGGCCGCCGACGCCGGACAGGACGGCGGACTCGTAGGCGAGCTGTTCGGGCAGGATGCCGTCGACGAGGTCACGCCCGGCGTCCGTGAGGCGGACGTGGGCGACCCGGCGGTCGCGGGTGTCGCCGCGCCGCTCCACCAGTCCGCGTTCGGTGAGCTGCTTGAGGCGCTTGGTGACGGCGGCACCGGAGGAGAAGGTCTCGCGGGCCAGGTCGCCGGGGGTCAGCTCGTGCCCGGTGCGGCGCAGGGCGCCGAGCAGGTCGAACTCGGAGCGGCTGAGGCCGGCCCTGCGCAGCGGGGCGTCCTCGGCCTGCTGGAGGAGGGCGGCGCAGCGGTTGATGCGGCCGATGATCTCCATCGGGCCGGTGTCCAGGTCGGGGTGGACGGCCCGCCACTGCCTCACGACCGCGGCGACGGTGTCACCGCCCGGTCCGCCTCTCTCGTCGCCCTCGGTCGCCGAGCCCCCGTCGGTTGCGGTCATGGCCGTACGTCCTCCGTTCTCGTGCCCGTCTCCCGGTCCGGACGCGCTGCCTGGCGTCGCACCGTTGCGGCGAGCGTACGGTGTCCTGACTGCTCGGCGAGCACGACCCTCTCCTGGGGCAGGGCGCGCCCCCACCATTCGCCGGCCGCCGCGTCGACGGTGGCCCGCAGGTCGGTCAGTGCGGCGGCCAGGCCCCGGCGGGCGGCCTCCAGGGCGCCGGGGGCGGGGGCGGACTCCGCCAGGAGGCGGGCGGCGCGTTCCCGGGCGCGGTCGGCCGCGGTCACCGCCTGTTCGACGCGGTTCCCGGCGCGCCGGTTGGTGACGGCGACGGCGGCCAGGAAGCCGACCAGGGCGCCGACGAGGGTGTCCACCACCCGCTCGGTGATCAGCTCGCCGGGTGCCTGGTAGCCGGCGAACTCGGTGATGAGCAGCGCCATCGGGGTGACGCAGACGCTGCCGAGCCAGTAGTTGCGGGTGATGAGCGCCTCGGCGCCGAAGTTGAGGGCGAGGCAGAGCAGGACGAGGAGGGCCTGCCCGAGGTGGGCGAGCGGTGTGATGGCGGCGAACAGCAGCACCCCGGCGATGTTGCCGACGACGCGCTGGACGGCACGGCTCCAGGTGAGCGCCAAGTTGGCCTGGTAGAGCGCGGCGGCGGTGACCAGGGCCCAGTAGGGGCGGCCGATACCGAGGGCGAGGGAGGCGTAGCCGGCCAGGGCGCAGCCGAGGGCGGTGCGGGCGGCGATCGGGGCCAGCGGGCCGAGCCGCTGCCACAGGGGGGTGGGGCGGGCGGCGAGTTCGGCGTCCACACCGAGGAGTTCGTCGGCGGCCCCCTGGGTGGTGCCGGTGCGGGGGATCCGGCCGGTGCCGCGCAGGGCGCGGGCCCAGGCGCGCAGCCGCTCCGGGTCCGTGTCGGCGGGCGCGGCGAGCGCGACCTCGGCGCGGACGACGAGGTGTTCCAGGGCGTGCCGGGTGGTGGCGCGGGTGCCCGTCGCGGGGAGGGACAACAGCGTCTGCCAGGCGGCCTGCACGGCGGCGTACCCGGCGGCGCGGGCGGGGCTGTGGCCGTCGCCGGTACCGCGGGTGTCGGCGTACGCGGCGGCGGCGTTCAGGGCCTGGGCGGTGGCGCGGCGTTCCGGGCCGTGCGGGCGGACCAGGGCGGGTGCCATGCCGACGAGCCAGGCCCAGGCGCCCGCGGCGGCGGCCAGCGCCAGGTGTCCGGGGAGCTGGCCGAAGGTCTGCGGGACGAACAGGGCGGCGGAGCTGATGAAGGTCAGGACCACGTTGCCCGGGGGGCCGACTCGGGTGGCGTCGCACAGTGCCTTCTGCACGGCAGCGAGCAGGGCGCCGACGGTGACGAGGACGACGGCGTTCCGCGTGAGCGAGGCGGTGACCAGGGCGACGGCGACGCCGCCGAGCATGCCGAGCACCACCCATGCCAGGGTGCGGGCCCGGGCGGCGTAGGGGCGGTTGTGGGCGTAGAGCGCGCACAGGGACCCGGCCATGGTGTACATCGCCAGGTCGAGCCGGCCGAGCGCCAGCAGGATCAGGTTGGGCGGGGCGACGGCGGCGACCGAACTCAGGGCGGGTTTGAACCAGATCTCGGAGGGCCGGCGCAGGCGCAGCACGCCGGTCAGGGACAGACGTCGGCCGAGTGGGGTGCCGGTGGTGGGGGTCGCACTGCTCATACGAATAACCTTAACAGGTGTTTTACTTGTAAAGGACTCCTTCGGATGTGACGTCGATCCGGCCGCCCACCAGGCGCGGTGCCCCCGCGCTCCCCCGAATACCCCCCGTGTACTCCCTTGCGCTCGCGTGCGCGCCGCACCGCCCGGGCAGTCCTTGACCGACCGTCGAGCGCCGAGCGGGGAGGCACGTGTGCACGGACCGGCGTCGTCCGGCTGGTTGCTGGTCGCGCTCTGCGCGGCGACCGGCGCCTACTGCCTGCTGCGGATGCGCAGCAGCGTCGAGGAGCAGCGCCGCGCCGCGGGCGGCGAGGCCCTCATGGGGTTCGGCATGGCCGCCATGGCCGTGCCCACGGCGGTGTTCACCCCGCCCGGATGGGCGTGGCCCGGCTACGCGGTGGTGTTCGGTGCCACCGGCCTGCATGCCCTGTGGGCGGCCCGGTCCGGGCGCCACCATCTGCACCATGTCGTCGGGGCCGGGGCCATGGTCTACATGGCCGTGGCGATGGCCGGCTCCCCCGCCCACGCCCACGGGCAGGGCACCTCTGGAATCCCCGTGCTGACCGGGAGTCTGCTGCTCTACTTCACCGGGTACGTGCTGCTGACCGGCGTACGCCTGATACCCGTCGCCGCCGTGTCCGGGGGCGGCCCGGGCGCCGGGCGCAGCCTTGCGGCCGGGTGGGGCGACCGGCCGGAACTGGCGCGGGCCTGCCGGCTAGCCATGGGGATCGCGATGCTGGCCATGCTGCTGGCCATGTGACCACTGGATGGTCGCGCCACGTCGGCCATGGACCACCGGCGGCCGCATCACGTCGGCCACGTGACCACCGGACGGTCGCACCACGTCGGCCACGTGACCACCGGGCGGCCGCACCACGTCGGCCACGTGACCACCGGGCGGCCGCACCACGTCGGCCACGTGACACCGGGCGGCCGCACGACGGTGGTCAATCCACACCCGGCGGTCCCAGGAGGGCGACCTCGTGACCCCGGTGACCCCGACGCGTACCCGGCGCACCCCGCACGCAACCGTTGCCTGCGTCACTTTGTGCGGCGGGCCGTACTGCCGGGAGCGCGACGCTCATAGGCTGCCCCCATGATTCTCCCCGCGGCACTGCTGCTGCTCGGCGCCCTGACCGCCGTGCTCGCCCCCAGGCTGCTCGCCCGGGCCGACTGGCCGGACCGGGAACCGGTGGTCGCCCTGTGGGTGTGGCAGTGCGTGGTGGCGGCCGTGCTCGTGTGCTGCGCGCTGTCCATGACGTTCAGTGCGGCGGCGGCCTGGCACGCGGTGGGCGGGCCCGTCTTCGCGACGGCGCCGGGTCCGGTGGTCGAGGCCTACGCGCTCGGCACGTCCGGTCTCTGGGCGGACACCACCGCCGTCGCCCTGGCCTGCGGCGGGCTGTGGAGCGTCGCGATGCTGGCCCGGGAGGTCGTGCGGGCCCGGGCCAGGCGTCGGCGGCGCCGGGCGGAACTCCTTCTGCGTGCGCCGGTGTTGCCCGGCGAGGTGCCCGGATCGGCGCCGCTCGTCGTCCTGGAGGGCGAGCGTCCCGACGCGTGGTGGCTGCCCGGCTCTCCCCCGCAACTGGTCGTGACCACCGCCGCGTTGCGCCGCCTCAAGGGCCGGCAGTTGGACGCGGTACTCGCCCACGAGAAGGGGCACGCGCGGGCTCGGCACGACTGGCTGCTGCACTGCTCGGCGGCGCTGGCGGAGGGGTTTCCCCAAGTCCCGGTGTTCGCCGCGTTCCGCGACGAGATGCACCGCCTGGTCGAACTCGCCGCCGACGACGTGGCCTCCCGCCGCTTCGGCCGGCTGACGACCGCCCTGGCGTTGGTCGAACTCAACGAGGACCGGGGCGTGTTCGGCCCGTGCCCGACCGCACAGGCGCACGTCCCGCAGCGGGTGCACCGGCTGCTCACCCCGCCGAACCGGCTGACGGCGGCCCGGCGGCTGCGGTTGACGGCGGCGGCCGCGCTGGTCCCGGTGGTACCGGTACTGGTGGCTTTCGTGCCGGGGCTGCGGGCGCTGGGATAACCCCTCGCCGCCCTCCCGCCCCGGAGGGTGCCCCGGAAATTGGCCCCGGACCCCCTGGTTCCGCGAGTATCGCAGCATGCAGACGCCGCCCGTCCACTCCCCGCCCGGTCCACCGCAGCCCCGCACAGCCCTCCGCGTCACCTGGATGCTGGCCGTGTGCTCCGCGCTGCTCCTCACCCTGGTCGTCCTCGAGTGGCAGCCCCTGATCGGCCTGGATGACGACATCGCCGGCACGACGCACCGCTGGGCGGTCGACGAACCGGGCATCACGCACGCCATGCGGATCCTCACCGACTGGGTGTGGGACACGTGGACCATGCGACTGCTGTGCGCGGTGGTGGTGCTGTGGCTGTGGTTCCGTCACGGGGACCGGTGGACGGCCGTGTGGCTGGGGACGACCTGTCTGCTGGGCAGTCTGGCGCAGCAGGCTCTGAAGGCGGCGGTGGACCGCGCCCGCCCGGTCTGGCCCGATCCCGTGGACTCCGCGCACTACGCGGCCTTCCCCTCGGGCCACGCCATGACCGCCACGTTCGTGTGCGGCCTCCTGGTCTGGCTCCTCCACTACTACGGCGCCGCCCGCCCCCTGCGCCGGACCGCCCTGGCCGTGGCGCTGGTCTCCGTGGCCGGTGTCGGCGTGACACGGGTCTGGCTCGGCGTCCACTGGGCCACCGACGTCGTCGGCGGCTGGCTCCTCGGCACCCTGGTCGTGGCCCTGGCGGTACTGGTCCACCGGCACCGGCACCCGTGACCACACGGGCGGACGGCTGCGCGCGACGCCCGCCCGTGCCGGACTGCGGCTTTCCGGCCCCCGAGCCGGCCGAGCCGACCGGGACGGCCCGGGCGCGCTTCGGACGGCGAGGCGGCGCCGGACGGCGCGCATGCGCTGCGGGTAGCCCAAGGCAACCAGTGGGGGTCTCCGTCCGCCTCGGACGATCCCCCGTGTCGCCCGAGGCAGACGGTATCCGGAACAGGCCCGTCAAGGCGCCCGTCCGCCTGCGCCGAGTATAGTTGGCTGGCAGCCAGTCAACGCAGGAGTACAGCATGTCCCCGCGCAGCGCCTCGGTCAATGAAGAGTTGCGGCGGCGTTCGAAGGAGCGACTCCTGCAGGCCGCGGTGGAGCTCGTCGGCGAGCACGGGTACGACGCGACCACGCTGGGCGCCATCGCCGACCGGGCGGGCTCGGCGCGCGGTCTGGTCTCGTACTACTTCCCCGGCAAGCGGCAGTTGCTGCAGTCGGCCGTGCACCGGCTGATGCACCGCACGCTGGAGGAGGCGCTGGAGCGCGAGCCGTGCACCGCCGGGGGTCCGGAGCGGATGGCGCGGGCGATCGACGCGATCCTGGGCCTGGCCCGCGACCGGCCGGTACTCATGCGCCAGCACATGGCGGGCCTGCTCCAGGCCGAGGTGGGTTTCGTGCCGTGCCCCGAGCAGCGGCGGCTGGCGGAGCTGCTGCGGGACACCGTGGCCCGTCACGGCTCACGGGACGTCGACCGCGACTACCCGATGCTGCGCGCGCTGTTGATGGGCGCCGTGTTCGCCGCCCTGGTGCCGGGGGTGCCGATGCCCGTGCCGGTGCTGCGCGCCGAGTTGTTCAGGCGCTACCGGCTGGAGTGGGAGCTGGGTGTCCCGCCGGACGCCGAGGCGCCCGACGGGACGTGCGACACGGATCTGTCGCGGTTCTTCTCGACCGGTGTGCCCGGCCGACCGGTCCGGACGGACCCGGCCGACCGGGCCGACCCGCCGAATCCGACCGACCCGACCGACCCGACCGACCCGACCGATCAGTCAGGCCAGGCAGGCCAGGCAGACGGGATCGACCGGGCCGGCCGGGCGGCTCAGTCGAAGTAGTCCGGCTGCGTCTGCGTGTTGAGTTCACGCAGGTGGACCCGCTTGGCGGGGTCGGTGCGCCGGTCGTTGAGCTTGAGGACGTCGAAGCCCTTGGCCATGTCGTTCGAGTAGATGTAGCCGTTGTAGTAGTACGCCGACCAGGAACCGCCGCTGGAGATGGTCTCCGTGCTCAGCGGGCCGCGCTCGAAGTAGGCGATCTCCTTCGGACGCTTGGAGTCGGTGAACTCCCAGACGGAGACGCCGCCCTGATACCAGGCCTGGACCATGATGTCGCGGCCCTTGACCGGGATCAGCGAGCCGTTGTGGGCCACGCAGTTCTCGGTGTCCGCCTGGTGGCGGGGGATCTTGAAGTAGCTGCGGAAGACCAGCTCGCGGTGGTCGCCCCGGCCGACGATGTCGTAGATGCCGTCGGCGCCGCGGTTCGGGCCGATCTCCGCGTTGCAGGTGGCGGCGCCGCCGCCGCCCAGCTCGTCGGTGAAGACGACCTTGTTCGCCTTCTGGTTGAAGGTCGCCGAGTGCCAGAACGCGAAGTTGACGTTGTCCTGGACCCGGTCGATGACCTTCGGACGCTCGGGGTCCTTGATGGAGAACAGGATGCCGTCGCCCATGCAGGCGCCCGCCGCCAGGTCCTTCGAGGGCAGGACGGTGATGTCGTGGCAGCCGGTGGTCTTGGAGACACCCGGGTTGGTGGGCCCGCCCGGGTTGCCGCCGCCGTCGGGGCCCTCACCGGGGAACAGCACCGGGAAGCCCACGACGGCCGCACGCTCGGGGGCCTTGCGCGGCACCTTGATGACGGAGATGCCGTCGTGCGGCGGCCGGCAGTCGGGGTAGGCGGCGTTCGGCGAGTACGAGGAGACGTAGATGTAGACGTTCTTGCGCTCGGGCACCAGCGTGTGGGTGTGCGAGCCGCAGGCGGTCTCGACGGCGGCGACGTACCTCGGGTTCCGCTTGTCGCTGATGTCGAAGACCTTCATGCCCTCCCAGGAGGACTTCTCGGTCGCCGGCTGCGTGGTGCTGTTGCAACTGCTGTCGCTGCGCGAGGAGTCGGTCGACAGGAACAGCAGGTCGCCGGAGACGGAGATGTCGTTCTGCGAGCCGGGGCACAGGACCTGGGCGACGGTCTTCGGCTTCCTCGGGTTGCTGATGTCGAAGATGCGGAAGCCGTCGTAGTTGCCGGCGAAGGCGTACCGGCCCTGGAAGGCCAGGTCCGAGTTGGTGCCCGGCAGCGCGTCCTTGGGGATGTTGGCCAGGTGCTCGATGTTGTCGGAGTGGACCGTCTCGTCCTGGCCGGGTATCTCTCCGCTCTCGATCGCGTCGCGCACTTCGGCACGTGCGCTCTTGGGCACCTCCTTCGACGTCGCCGGGCCGTCCCCCGGGTCAGGGGTGGCCACGGCCGGGCCGGCCGTGAGCAGCGCGGACAGGAGACCGGCGGCGGCCGCCGCGACTCCCAGGCGTCTGCGCCGCGTTCGCGGGTCGCTCGACAGGATCACTGTTTCCTCCCTACGTCCGTTCCGGCGGAACGGCTCACGCAACCCGCAGTATCGTCTTCGGCATGCTCATACCAACAGAGGGCAACAGGCTCGCAATGAAGTTTTCTGATCAGTGACACGCGGAAGCGTGCTAGGACGGTCATGACACCCACGAGGTGTCCCGCACCCTCCCCCGGAGGGGTAGCCCCAGCCACAGGAGGTTGTTGTGCCCTTTCGCCCCTCGTCGTCCCGCTCCTCACTCCTCACGGCCTCACTGACCGCACTGGCCGTGCTCGTGCTCGGGGCCTGCGACTCCGGTTCGGACACCGGGTCGGCGGCCGCAGCCGGACCTTCGGTGATCGCCCCGGGCAAACCGGGCGAGGGCAACCGGACACTGTCCGCCGAGGACGCCGAGGAGCAGCGCGCCGACGACGACTCCCCCAATTCGGCGGACGTCTCATACGCGCGGATGATGATCCAGCACCATGCCCAGGCGCTGGAGATGACCGAACTCGTTCCGGAGCACGCCGAGTCGGGCCGGGTCAAACTGCTTGCCGAACGGATCTCCGCCGCTCAGGGACCGGAGATCACGGCGATGCGGGGATGGCTGAAGAACCACGGCGAGAAGGAGACGGGCGGCGGGCACGGACACGACCACGCCGCGATGCCGGGGATGGCGACCGAGGCCCAGTTGGAGAAGTTGCGCACGTCGCGGGGCAAGGCCTTCGACCGGCTCTTCCTCACTCTGATGATCACTCACCACGAGGGTGCGATCACCATGGCCGCGGAGGTGAAGTCACAGGGCAACAACGTTCAGGTCGAGGAGATGGCCGACGACGTGGTCGCCCAGCAGACGAGCGAGATCTCACGGATGCGCGGGATGCTGTGACGGCTCTCCGGGAGCGTTTCGGCGCCGGGCTCGACGCGGGGCCAGGAAGCCCTCGTCGCGCGCCTGGCCGATCAGCCTGAGCGACCTCCGCCTGCTGTGTCCGGTCGCGCGCATCACCGCGAGGACCGGGTCGCCGCCCTCTTCCCGGGCCGCCCGGTACTCCTGCGCGAGAAGCCTGCGTCCTTCCCTGCCGCCGGGCCAGGCGGGGCGGGCATGCCGCGACGCGGCCGGTACGGCACGGGCGGAGTCCGGCGCACAGGCCTCGAAGAGCGGGTGATCCAGCCACTCGGCGAGCACGGCCAGGTCGTCGAGGGACAACGGCGGTTCGGCGCGTACGTCCTCGACCCGCACGTCCCGGCCGGACAGCACGGCGAGCGCGTCCACCCGGGCACCGTCGGCGAACGTCAGCCGCACGTCGAACCACGAGGTGGTGGTGCCGCCCTCGCGCACCGCCCAGGTGTGCCGCACGGACATCTGACCGTCGTCCGGACAGCGGTCGGAAAGCTGAAGAGAACGATCAACGAAGGATGCTTCGAGCACACACCCTACGTAACCGCATGATCACATTCCATAAGAACAGAACACGCGCAGAACATGTGCCGTTCACCGGGCGCAGCACCCTGTCAGCGGAGCGGAAGCGGTGGGATGCTGGGAGAACCAGCGACCCTCTCCGACTTCCGGACCATCCGCCTCCCGGACAAGGAGTTCCGCCGTGCTGCGTGTCGCCGTCGTCGGCTCGGGACCGAGCGGGTGCTACACCGCCCAGAGCCTCGTCCAGCTCGGCCCCGATGTGTCCGTGGACGTCCTGGACCGCCTGCCGTGCCCGTACGGTCTCGTGCGGTACGGCGTGGCTCCGGACCACGAGAAGATCAAGTCGCTCCAGAACACCCTGCGCACGGTCCTGGAGCACGAGCGGGTGCGGTTCCTCGGCGGCGTCCCGGTCGGCCCCGGGGGCGTGCCGTCGGCCCGGCTCCGGGAGCTGTACCACGCGGTGGTGTACTGCGTGGGCGCCGCCACGGACCGGCGGCTGGGCATCCCCGGCGAGGATCTGCCGGGCAGCTGGTCGGCCACCGAGTTCGTTTCCTGGTACAGCGCCCATCCGGACGCCGTGGACGGCGGCTTCCTGCGCGGGGCGCGGTCCGCGGTCGTGATCGGCGTGGGCAACGTCGCCGTGGACGTGGCGCGGATGCTGGTCCGCGGCGTGGCCGAGCTGAGCGGCACCGACATGCCGCAGCCGGCCCTCGACACGCTCGCCGCCGGGCAGGTGGCCGACGTGCACATGGTGGGCCGGCGGGGTCCCTCACAGGCCCGCTTCACGACGAAGGAGCTGCGCGAGCTGGGCACCCTGCCGGACACGGCCGTCCTGGTGGACCCGGCGGAGCTGGCACTGGACCCCGCGTACCTGGACCCCTCCCAGCTCCCCGGCCCGCAACGCCGCAATGTGGAGGTGCTGCGCGGCTGGGCCGGGCAGGCCGAGCCGGACGCCGCCCGCCGGATCCGGCCGCGCTTCTTCCTGCGCCCGGTGGAACTGACGGCGGACGGCGACGGGCACGTGCGCGCCGTGCGCTTCGAGCGGACGGCGCCGGACGGGCGCGGCGGCGTTACGGGCACCGGCCGGTACGAGGAGATCGAGGCCCGACTGGTGCTGCGGTCGGTGGGCTACCGGGGGGTGCCGCTGGAAGGGCTGCCCTTCGACGCGGCGAGCGGCACGGTGCCGCATCGGGCGGGACGCGTCGTGCGCGCGGGCGCCGTCGCCCCCGGGGAGTACGTGGCCGGCTGGATCAAGCGGGGCCCCACCGGCGTCATCGGCACCAACCGTCCCTGCGCGAAGGAGACGGTGACCTCCCTGCTGGCGGACGCCCCCGCGCTCGCGGGCCGGGACCTCCCCGCGGACCCCCTGCGGGTCCTGCGTGCCGAGGGGATCGAGCCGGTCGAGTGGACCGGGTGGCGGGCCATCGAACGGGCCGAGGCGGCACTCGGAGCCTCACTGGGACGGCATGTGGTGAAGCTGCCCGACTGGGAGTCGCTGCTGGCCGCGGCGCGGACGGCGACGCCCTGAGCACGTCCGCCCTCGTCCCTCGTCCGCCCTCAGCCGGCGCCGAGGCGGGCGGCCTGGCGGGCCGCGGCGGCCAGCAGGGCGTCGAGCAGACCCGGGAAGAGGGCGTCCAGGTCGCCCCTGCGCAGGCCGTTCATCTTGGCCGTGCCACGGTAGGTCTGCCGGATCACCCCGCTCTCGCGCAGCACCCGGAAGTGGTGCGTGGTCGTGGACTTGGTGACCGGCAGGTCGAAGTACGAGCAGGAGAAGAGCTCGTCGCTGTCGGCGGCGAGATCCCGCACGATCCGCAGCCGCACCGGGTCCGAGAGGGCGTGCAGCACTCCCTCCAGCCGGATCTCCTCGCGCGCCGGGTGCGGCAGGTCACGGGTGCCGGCGGCGGGGGCGGCGGGGGTCACGGCGGCTCCAGTTCGTCCGGGCGGGTCCCACCGTTCGGGGGACTCCATCGGGCTCATTGTACGAAAGGCGTCGTAGTTTGACACGCGACGTACTACGAGAGTTATCGTACGAGCTGTTCCGTCCTGCCGCGACCACGGGAGCAGCCCCTCATGAGCGCCCTCTTCCAGCCCCTCCAGCTGCGTGACACCACGATCCCGAACCGGGTCTGGATGCCGCCGATGTGCCAGTACTCCGCCGCACCGGAGGGCCCGCTGGCGGGCGTCCCCGGCGACTGGCACTTCGCGCACTACGGTGCGCGCGCGGTGGGCGGCACCGGCCTGATCGTCGTCGAGGCCACCGGCGTGTCGCCGGAGGGCCGCATCTCTCCCCAGGACCTCGGCCTGTGGAACGACACCCAGGTCGAGGCGTTCCGCCGGATCACGGACTTCCTGCGGTCCCAGGGCACGGTTCCGGCGATCCAGCTGGCCCACGCGGGCCGCAAGGCCTCGACCGCCCAGCCCTGGAAGGGTGGGGCGCCGGTGGGCCCGGAGGCACACGGCTGGCAGCCGGTGGCCCCGAGCGCGCTCGCCTTCGACGAGCGGCACCCGGTGCCGGCCGAACTGACGGTCACACAGATCCAGGAGGTCGTCCGCCAGTTCGCGGACGCCGCGCGCCGGGCCCTCGCGGCCGGTTTCGAGATCGTCGAGATCCACGGCGCCCACGGCTACCTGATCCACGAGTTCCTGTCGCCGCACTCCAACCACCGCACCGACGCCTACGGCGGCTCGTACGAGAACCGGACCCGGTTCGCCCTCGAAGTCGTCGACGCCGTGCGGGAGGTGTGGCCCGACGACAAGCCGCTGTTCTTCCGCGTCTCGGCGACCGACTGGCTGGAGGAGGGCGGCTGGACGCCCGACGACACCGTCCGCTTCGCCGGCGACCTCCGGGCGCACGGCATCGACCTCCTCGACGTCTCCACCGGCGGCAACGTCCCGCGCGTCCGGATACCGACCGGGCCCGGCTACCAGGTCCCGTTCGCCGCGCGCGTGAAGGCCGGGAGCACCATGCCGGTCGCCGCCGTCGGCCTCATCACCGACGTCGAGCAGGCCGAGAAGATCCTGGCCAACGGCGAGGCCGACGCGGTACTGCTGGGCCGGGAACTGCTGCGCAACCCGTCCTGGGCCCAGCACGCGGCGCGGGAGCTGGGCGAAGACGCCCGGATGCCGGACCAGTACGGCTGGGGCATGTGAGTCGGGGCTTCCTCGCGCGCGAAGCGTTGACTAGAAAGCGCTTGCCCTCTACGGTCCGTTCATCAGCATGACCCGTCGCGA
The DNA here is from genome assembly GCF_049975785.1 of Streptomyces sp. WG7. Taxonomy (NCBI): domain Bacteria; kingdom Bacillati; phylum Actinomycetota; class Actinomycetes; order Kitasatosporales; family Streptomycetaceae; genus Streptomyces; species Streptomyces sp. WG7. The sequence goes on along the minus strand of NZ_JBNGGE010000049.1, from coordinate 1,161 downwards.
ACGCGGTGCCCCGCCACGGCCCCACAGTGGCCGCACCGCGTTCGCGACATCGGTCAGCATGACGCACAACGTTCAGGTACATGTTCCGTTCCACCCCCACTCCCTACGGAAGGGATCAGAACATGACTGCTGCGACACACCCCCGCACGCGGTGGCGCGCCGCGACCGGCGCGCTGGCCGCACTCGGCCTCTCGGTTGGCATGCTCATGACTTCCGGAGCCTCCTCGGCGCAAGCCGCCACCTGGCCGACCCCCAACGGCAGCGAAGGAGTCTCCTCCACCATCCCGGTCTCCGGCACCAAGGACTACGGGATGAAGCGCCTCTACGGCACCGGCGACCTGGGCTCCGGCGGCCAGGACGAGGACCAGGGCCCGATCCTGGAACTGGCCCCCGGCGCCGTGCTCAAGAACGTGATCATCGGCGCCCCCGCCGCGGACGGCATTCACTGCAAGGGCAGCTGCACCCTGCAGAACGTCTGGTGGGAGGACGTCGGCGAGGACGCGGCGACCTTCCGGGGCTCCTCCTCGTCGAACGTCTACACCGTCTCCGGCGGGGGCGCCAAGGAAGCCAGTGACAAGGTGTTCCAGTTCAACGGCGCCGGGACGCTGAACGTCTCCGGCTTCGCCGTCAAGAACTTCGGCACCTTCATCCGCTCCTGCGGCAACTGCTCGACGCAGTACAAGCGGACGATCAACCTCAACAGCATCGAGGTCGGCTGGAAGGGAAGCCGGATCGTCGGCATCAACACCAACTACGGTGACAGCGCCACCCTGCGCAACATCACGATCGTCGGAGACAGCGGCAAGAAGATCGTCCCGTGCCAGAAGTACATCGGCAACGACGACGGCGACGAGCCGGACTCGAACGGCTCGGGCCCCGACGGCACACACTGCAAGTACTCGTCGTCCGACATCGCCTACAGGTGACGCGGCGGACGGGCGGATGACGGTGAGTTGACGCCGTCGTCCCAGGTCCGGGTGCCCCGCGCCCGGACCTCTCCGGCCTGCTCGCTCCCGCTGGTACTCCGTACGGGCGTCCCGTGGCTCCGTGCCCGGCCAGCGGGACGGGAGCGGTCCAGGGGGCAGCCGCGGGTCGGCGGCAAGTGGTGCACGACGGCGGCGGCGAAGGCGGTGGGCCGGTCGGCCGGGGCGGGAGGCACGG
>NZ_JBNGGE010000048.1:0-57881 GCF_049975785.1 Streptomyces sp. WG7 | reverse complement strand
CCGGCACCGGCTGCCGGCTCCGAGGGCTGACCGCTCCGGCCGGCCGCCGGAGCTCCTCCCCCGCCACCGGCCGCTGCGGCACCGCCACCGGGTCCGGGCCCCCGTACCGCGGCCCGGGCCGCGGCGGGCCCGCCACCCGGCGGAACCGGAGCGGCGACGGCCGCGGCACCCCCGGCAGCCCCCACATCGGCACCGGCATGCCCCTCGGGCCCGGACACGTACCCCATGGCGGGCGCACCGGCACCCGCGGAGAACTGCACACCGCGCTCGATCCGGTCCAGGCGCGCCATCACCGAACGCTCGTCGCCGTACGCGGCGGGCAGCAGCACGCGCGCGCAGATCAGCTCCAGCTGGAGGCGGGGCGAGTGGGCGCCCCGCATCTCGGTGAGCCCCTCGTTGACGATGTCGGCGGCGCGGCTCAGCTCGGCCGCTCCGAAGGACCGCGCCTGGGCCTGCATCCGCTCGACGACGTCGGCGGGGGCGTCGATGAGCCCCTTCTCCGCCGCGTCGGGCACGGCGGCGAGGATCACCAGGTCACGGAGGCGTTCCAGCAGGTCGGTGACGAAGCGCCGCGGGTCGTTGCCGCCCTCGATCACCCGGTCCACGACCTCGAAGGCGGCCGAGCCGTCACCCGAGACGAACGACTCGACGACGGAGTCGAGCAGCGAGCCGTCCGTGTAGCCGAGCAGGGCGGTCGTCATGTCGTACGTCACACCGTCGGCGCCGGCGCCCGCGAGCAGCTGGTCCATGACGGACATCGAGTCCCGGACGGATCCCCCGCCCGCCCGCACCACCAGCGGCAGCACGCCGTCCTCGACCGGGATGTCCTCCTTGCCGCACACCTCGCCGAGGTAGTCGCGCAGGGTGCCGGGCGGCACGAGCCGGAAGGGGTAGTGGTGGGTCCGCGACCGGATGGTCCCGATGACCTTCTCGGGCTCGGTGGTCGCGAAGATGAACTTCAGATGCTCCGGGGGCTCCTCGACGACCTTCAGCAGGGCGTTGAAGCCCTGCGGCGAGACCATGTGGGCCTCGTCGATGATGTAGATCTTGTACCGGCTGGAGGCGGGCCCGAAGAAGGCCTTCTCACGCAGGTCACGGGCGTCGTCCACGCCACCGTGCGAGGCGGCGTCGATCTCGATGACGTCGATGGAACCCGGTCCGTTGCGCGCGAGGTCGCGGCACGACTGGCACTCGCCGCACGGGGTCGGGGTGGGGCCCTGTTCGCAGTTCAGGCAGCGTGCCAGGATCCGGGCGCTGGTCGTCTTGCCGCATCCGCGCGGACCGCTGAACAGGTACGCGTGATTGACCCGGTTGTTCCGCAGCGCCTGCTGCAGCGGGTCGGTGACATGCCCCTGCCCGATGACCTCGGCGAAGGACTCCGGGCGGTAACGGCGGTAGAGCGCGAGAGACGACACGCATACGAGGTTATAGGCGCCCACCGACAACCGGTCCGCCCCAGGAAGCCAGGACGTCCCAGGAGCCCCGGCCGCCCCCCGGAATGCCCGGCCGCCCTGAAACGCAGGCGCCCCCCACGCACCCGCCAGAGCCGACCTACCCTTGCTGCCTTCCGGCCCTGGGGGAGTTCAGTCAGATAGCGCCGCGTGAGGGGCTGTGCCACACGTTACCCGATGTGGGGCCCTCGGAACGAGTTCGCAAGCACTCCTCCACGTCATGTAATGTTCTCTGCGGAGGATTCGCCTAGAGGCCTAGGGCGCACGCTTGGAAAGCGTGTTGGGGGCAACCCCTCACGAGTTCGAATCTCGTATCCTCCGCCAGTGCCTCACCGGGCACGATGTCGAAGGGCCCCACCGTTCGCGGTGGGGCCCTTCGACGTTGAGGGTTGCAGTTTGGGTTGCAGCCGGCGCCGTGCACTGACCGTCCAGGGAGGCATGAACTCCGGCATCGCCTCCGTGCTGGAGACCGAGAGCGGCAACGTCTTCGTGAAGGGCATCCCGGCCGACCACCCCCAGGTCGCCGCGCAGCGCCGCGAGGCGGCGGTCGCCCCGCACCTGCCAGCGCCCTGCCCGCGCCTGTACTGGCACCTGGAGCTCGACGGCTGGAGCCTCCTCGTTTACGAGGTGATCGACGGCCGCTACGCCGACTACGCGCCCGGCTCACCCGACCTGCCGCTCGTGGGAGCCGCGCTCACCGAACTGCAAGCAGTCACGGCCCCGGCCGACATCGAGATCAAGGACGCTGTCGACCGGTGGACGGACTACGCCCCACCGTGAACCGTGCAGTACTTCGGCGGCGGCACACTCCTGCACGCCGACTTCGCCCCGGACAACGTACTGATCGTCGGCGAGCCCGCCCGGCTCGTCGACTGGGCATGGCCGACGCGGGGCGCGGCATGGATCGACCCGGGCGCCCTGGCACTGCGGCTCATGGACGCCGGCCACCCGGTGGAGGCGGCGGTCGCCTTCGCCGGCCGCTTCCCGTCATGGCAGGAGGCGGCACCGGAAGCCCTCGCGACGTTCGGCGCGGCCACCGCAGCACTTTGGCGGGAGAACGCCGAGAAGGACGGGACGCTGTGGAAGCGGGGGATGGCGAAGCGGGCGGCGACACTCGCGTATGTCCTTGCCAAGGGGTAGGCGCTCTGGGTTCCCGGTGTGAAGAGCCAGCGGTCTCAGACGTGATCGTCCCTGCGGGGCAGGACACGGACCAGTCGCAGTCCGGGCGTTCGCTCACTGAGCGGTGCACGGCGTCGGTACATTGGCGCGTAAGCACCAGGCGGAGGGGGCCCCAGTGGTCGAGAAGATCGTCGGCGGGCTCATTCTGGCCCTGCTCACCTATGTGGGCCGTACCCTCTGGCAGAACCGGCGGCACCTGAAGCTGCTGCTGGTCCTTCTCACACCGAGGCACCGGACACGGGTGTCGGTGGCCGTGCTGTTGCGGGTCCATGAGGAGGGTCAGCTCATCCTCTTCGCCACGCCTGCCCGCCCCGGCGCCTTTGGCCCGCCGGGCGGAGTGGTGAAATACCGCGAGACAGCCCGTTCTGACCTGGAGCGGATGGGCTTCGAACCCGAACAACGCGACCGCGCCGTAATGCGGCTCGATCTGCGGGGCTTCCTTTCCGGCAGCGGGGTCCTCGCGTTCGCGCGCTGGCTGCACCGCGGGGACGGCCGGGAGCCAGCGACCGAGTGCCTGCGGCGTGAACTCATCGAGGAACTAGGCGAGATCGGGCACGAGGAGCTGGCGGACCTCGCCCTAGCCGTGGCGTTCCAGCATGTCCGACGCGTCATCGACGGCCCCATGAAGGTGGCGGGGGAGACGTACCGACAGCTTCGGTTCCTGGAGGTGTACGACCTCCTGACGGACCGGCCCGAGGCCGAGGAACTGCGTTCCGCGCTGGTCGCCCTCGCGAACGAGCAAACGGAGGCTGGGGTCATCAGTGCCACCCGCAGGGAGATAGCGCTCGGCCGGGCGGGAGCCCATGTGGTGCTGCCGCAGTCCGCCTTCCTGGTCGGTAACCGGCGCTACCGCGAGGATCTCCACCCCGCGAGCTGACTCCGTGGGTGCCTTTGTCCGAACTGATGGCGGCGGCTCCGCTGCTCTGCTGGGATTTGACGACCAAGACGTGCACGACGTCAACAAGTCGCGCACGCACAAATCTTGAGGGGGCACAGGTGACCGGCGGTGTAACCAGGGAAGTTCTCCAGCACTCAGCAGACACGCTGGAGAGGGCGCTGGACGACGCGCTCCAGGCGATGCCGTCGCGGGAGGCGCACCTGCGCAAGGCGCGCGAGGGTCTACTTAGAACGCGCGAGCAACTCGCTAACGGTTACCCGTACGTTCCCGGGTACCGCATCGCTAACGGCGCGTCGACCGTGGCCGAGTACTACATGCGGACGGACGTCGCGCGGGCGCGTGAGTTACTCGAACTCGCCGTCCTGCTCCTGGAGTTCGAGCGAAACGACGACGGCCGGTACACGCCGACGATCGAGAAATGCCAGAAGCGGCTGGAACAACTCGGTCCGGTGCCCTCCCCGACTGTAGGGACAGGACCGGCACCAGGCCCCGGAGCGAGTTCCGGTACGGCCTCCGCCGGCCGGCTGCCGCAGCAGGCCCCCGCCCCGGCCACGGCATCCGAGGGCGGCGCCACCTCCACGGTGGCAGCGGCGGCGGACGCCGGGGGCGGCGTCGCGGTCTCGGTGGCCACCGGGGGCGAGACGGCCACCGTCGGCGTCGCGGCCTCCCGGTTCCTCCCGCAGATGAACCCGACCCGGGACTGGGACACGCTCCTCGGAAACTGGCGGTCCGGCGAGCCCGACGAGGACACGGTTCGGCAGCTGGCGGCGGAGCTGGGAGCGCGCATCACCGAACTGTTCGGCAGACACGCCTCCGTCCCCTCCGAGTCGCTCCTCCCGGTCCTCGACGAGGACCTGCAGGAGCTGCCCGGCCTCCTCACCTTCGTCTCCGTGCCCGGCGACGACGCCCAGGCACTGCACCAGCGGGCCAAGGACGCACGCAGCACCTGCCGTTCGGAGATGCTGTCGTACGCCAAAGGCAACACGGTGGTCGACGTCCGGGCGCTGCGCCAGCATTGGCTGGCCAGCGCGCTCTGGAACTACGCCGTGGAAGGCCACTGGCACTCCAGCGGCTACCAGACCCTCGCCGATATCCTCGGCTATCTCCAGCTCATCCAGATTTCCTACCGATACCACGAGGCCAAGCGCGAACAGTTGCTGGACGTCACCGAGACGGCGGTGCTGCTGGCACTCGGCGAACTGCACGACCCCGAGTTGAACCGCGTTCCGTACGTCTACGGCTGGCTGCGGCACGCCATCGGCATCCATCTACTCGTGGGCGGCCCCGACCCGACCGCCCCCAAGGAGCTGCGCTTCAACGAACTGATCCAGGACCCCAGATTCGCCGACCGGCACATCTATGCCGAGTACTGGGCGGCCCGGGTCCTCAACCGCTGGACCGAGGAGAACCAGCACCGCAGCAGCGTCGCGCTCACCCTGCTCAAGCTGTCCGGCTGGAAGGCCGACCGGCTGGACCGCCTGCTCGACCTGCTGTACTCCTCCACGGGCTCCTACGGCGACACGGAGACCCCGGAGGAGCGGCAGGAGGCGCTCGCCTTCTGGCGCAAGGCGAGCCGAGACATGCTGGCCACGATCCGCATGGTGCGGGTCGCAAGGAACCCCTGGGACTCCGGTGCCGCCACGACCGCCGGCCTGCTGTCCATGGGCGACCAGGACGCGTCCGTACAGGTCTCTAACCGCCTGCTCCAGGGCATCGCCGCCGAGCTGGCCCCGGGCCCGCAGGGCACCATGGTCCAGGGCGCGCTGTTCGCCGGACGGCCCGTGCCGACCTTCCTCGCCCTCGACAGCTTCGGCCCGGTCGGTGTGCTGAAGATCGACGAGGTGGCCAAGGTACGCAGGGAGAAGGAGAACTTCGACCGGTTTGCGGAGGCGTATCTGCGGCCGGTGTACCGGGCAAGCAAGTGCGTCGTGGGCAGCACCACCATCGCCAACAGCAGCAACGGCGATCTCTATCAGGGCATCTTCACCTCTTACGTCTTCCGGCACCGCGACGAACCGAAGACACTGCGGGATTGGGTGCGCACCGCGGACCCAGACGCGCTCCAGCCGGTCATCAAGGAGGTCTTCATGGACGCGCTCGGCCCGTGGCTAAGCCAGGCCCAGCGGACCATCGGCGACCTGCGGGGGGAGTATCCGGCCCTGCGTCCGGCCGCTTTCGAGCTAACCAGCTACGCACCGGGCAAGAACGCGGAATCCGAGCTGGAACACTTCCGGTTGCCCGAGGTCGCCGACGTCTTCGGCATCGACGGCGGACTGCCCTGGTGGCACCGAAGGCTCGGGCACCTGCTGGAGAACTCCGCGCTCGGCTCCAGCCCGTTCGCCGCCGCTCCCGGCTACGAGTCCGTCACGAACCCGCTGTGGCTGGTCGCCCACATGGCGGAGATCGGCGAGCGGGACGCCGGAACCGACGCCCTCTTCGAGGGTCTCCTGTACGACCAGCAGTACGGTGTCACGACGGCCTCCTATCTAACCTGTGTCTGCCACGGCGATCTCCACGGCGAGAACGTCCTGGCTAGCGGACCGGACGGCCGGCATCCCGATCTTTACGTCATCGATTTCGAGACCACCCACCAGGGGCACATCTGCAAGGACTTCGCTCGCCTCGAGTCCGCCCTGTGGTCACGGACGTTCTCCTGGAATCATGAGCAACTCCTCCAGGTGCGCTCCTGGTTCGTCGGGTCGCTGCGCGGCACGGCCATGTGGGAGCCGGACATCCCGGAGGACGTGGACCCGGACGTGCGGCGGGTGCTGCTGTGCATCGCAAAGCTGCGCGCCATCCTCAAGGGCTGCGAGCAGAAAAACTGGCCGTTCGGCGAGGCCGAGTACCAGTGGGCCCTGCTGGCGTCCCTGCTGCCGTTCGCCCGCTACCGCGACCACGAGGACCAGGTGAACCGGCACCTGCCCTTCCTGCTAGCGGCGGATGTCGCAGATGTGCTGGTGGAGCATGCCGAAGGCGCGACCTCCGGCAGCTAGCCCCAGATGCCTGGGGGTTGCGCGAAGGTGCCAGGGTTGCAGTTCGGGTTGCATTCGTGGCGTCCGGGAGTGTTCATCTGAGCGATCCACTACCACTGCGCCGCAGGTCAGGATGCCCGCGAACCCGCCCGAACCCCATACGAACAGTTGGAAAGCGTGTTGGGGGCAACCCCTCACGAGTTCGAATCTCGTATCCTCCGCCAGTGCCTCACCGGGCACGATGTCGAAGGGCCCCACCGTTCGCGGTGGGGCCCTTCGACGTGTCCACGCCCGCAGCGTTGGGTGCGGCAAGCGCCGGCTCGAGGGTGATGGGGCTCACGCCGCGTGGTCGCGGTTCCCGGGCGGGGATCGTCGAGTGGCGACCGGCCCGCCCGCATGCGCCGGTGGCCGCCCATGCTGCCCGCGCCGAAGCGCCGGGCAGCATGGGCGGCCACGTCGACTGACGCATCGAGGAGGATCCGCGCGGCCTCCAAGGATGTTGTCCCGTGCGACCACCCGGCGACGCCGTCTGCCGCGTCCGCCGGAATTCCAGGGGCGAGACCGGAAAACTCCTTGCCGGAACCGCCGCGAATGAGGCGCTGAACGGTACGGGGTACGGGGTACAGGGAAACAGTGTGTCTGCACTCATTCGCCGCTCCCGAGATGCGAGGGCACTGCGTGCGTGTTCTTCTGGAGCCGTGGGTGCGCCCCGGCAGTGCACTTCATTTTGACCTCGGTCAATGCGAGGTGGGATCAATGACAGATGAGCGCCTGCTGAGTATTTATCTGCAGAGCATCCAGTGCAGCAAGACAGAAGACTGGACCGGCGGGGACAACCTCGCCATTGTGGGTGGCAGCTGGTCCGGGAGGACGCAGAGTGAATGCGAGGATTCAATCCGGCCGGTCCGAACTGAGCTGATGCCGATGCGAGTTGGCACGGAGGACACCACCAAGAGTCTACTCTTCCAAGGTACGGTAGGACCTACCGACAATGTCGACATAACCCTTGCGGCGCTCAATATCTACGCTACGGACTTCGGTGCGAGTCAGTGGGAAGAGGGGTCCGACGCGGTGACCTCCGGGCTCCACAAGCTCGTGATGTTCGCGATAGATACGGGATTTTCCTTTGGAATAAGTGAGCCCGAATTGGGGCGCACAATCATGGAGTTGTTCTCGGAAAGAGTTCAGCCCATGCTCTGGAAGGCCCTGCCCGCCCTGAGGGGATCTTTCGACTCTCTTGGCGTCAAATTGATGCATCAGCCGGCATCTGAATGGTTTGAGATAGCAGGGAATGATCACCTTCCGTTGCGCTTTTCTGATCCGGAAAATCGTTGGGATTACACCGTCTATTACAAAGTTGAGACCGGGCCTCCTCCAGGTTGAGAACGTGGTGCCCGGCACCTCTGCGCGGTGCGGTGCGGTGCGCCGACTCGCTACCGCTCGATCCGTATCCGCCGCGTTTCGCTCACCTGGTCGGTCTCCGACACCCGGACCGTCGTCCTCATCGTCCAGGTGCCGGGGAGGGGCAGGGTGAGGGAGTTGGCGCTCCAGTAACCGCCCCGGTCGACGAGTTCCGCGGTGATCGGCCCGACCGCGCGGTCGGGCAGCGTGAAGGAGAGGCGCAGTTCGGGTACGGCGGCCAGGCTGCCGTCGGGGCCGAAGACCACGGCCTGCACCGCGTTGTCGCCGGTGCGGCCGGGGTCCAGGGTGATCTGGACCGTGCCCCGGCCGGAGGTGCCGATGTCGATGGGGACGGTGGTGACGGAGGCGGGCAGCACCCCGCCCGCCGGTACGGCCCGTGCCGCCTCGTCCGCGGCCCGGCCCGGCGGGGTGCCGGTGAGCACGGCCGTGATCGCCAGGACGACGGCCGCGACGACGGCCTCCACCACGACGGACCGGCGCAGCCCTCGGTGGTGGGCGGCCACGTCGGTGGGCGGTTCCGGCTCGGACGGCTCCGGTTCGGACGGTTGTGGCTCGGACGGTTCCGACGCCCGGGCCGGTGGTCCGCCCGCCGGTCCGCCCGCCGGCTCCGGTGTCCGCTCACGTACGTCCGCGCGTACGGCCGTCTCCGCACGCGCCCCCGCCGTCGCCCACGCGGTCGTCCACCGTCGCGAGACCGCCGCCGCGGCCAGCAGTACGGCCACCCCGGCCAGCTTGGCGAGCAGCAGCCTGCCGTACGTCGTCTCGGTGAGCGCCGGCCAGGAGCCGAGGCCGCGCCAGGACTGGTAGACGCCGGTGACGGCCAGGACGCTCACGGAGGCGAAGGCGGTCCGGGAGAAGCGTGCGACCGTGGCGGCGTCCGGGGAGGAGCGGAGGGTGGTGAGCAGGGCCACGAGACCGCCGAGCCATACCGCCGTGGCCAGCAGGTGCAGCACGGAGGACGCCATCGCGACGGGCACCTGGATCCCGGCGGACGCGTGCTCGGCGGCGGCCCAGGTCAGGGCGAGGCCGACGGCCGTCGCGGTGCCCGCCGCGGTGGCGAGGGGGGTGCGCTGCCGGTGTCGGTCGCCGCGGGTCACGCGGGCGAGGAAGAGCCCGGCCGGCACCAGCAGCGCCAGCCTGACCAGCAGCAGCACACCGGGCCGGGTCGCCACCGTGTCGCCGAGGGCGGCGACGTCCAGGGCCGCCGACGGCCCCGCCCCCGCCTCGTACGGGGCACGCAGCACGAGCAGGGCGACGGTGGCGCCCAGCAGGGTCCACCAGCCCGCCGGCAGGAGCCGGCGCAGCGGGGCGGGGTCCGGCGGGCGGCACAGGGCGACGAAGGCGGCGGTGCCGATGAGCAGGGCGGCGGCGAGGTAGGAGAGGTAACGGGCGATCTTGTGGAGGGTGGCGGTGAGCGGGTCCTCGGTGGGACCGGTGTCCACGGAGGCGGTCGTCGTGGAGGGCTTGCCGACCGAGAAGGTGAAGGCGCCGGAGACCGGGTGGCTGTCGGCCGACACCACCCGCCAGGCCACGGTGTAGGTGCCCTCGCCGAGCTCGCCCGTCAGCGCGACGCGGGCCGTGTCGGAACGTCCGCCGGCGCGCCCGGCCTCCCCCGTGCGTACCCGGTGGCCGCCGGGGTCGAGGACGCGGAAGGAGTCGTCGCGCAGGCCGACGGACTCGGTGAAGGTCAGGGTGACGTGGCGGGGGGCGCGCTGGAGGACGGTGCCGTCGCCGGGGTCGGTGGAGCGGAGGGCGGCGTGGGCGGACGCCGGTTCCGCGCCTCCGAGGACGAGGCCGAGGGCGAGGCCGAGCAGGACCAGCACGGTGCCCAGCAGCACCGGCCCCTGGGCTCCCCGTCGGCCCCGTCCGTTTCCACGGCCCCCTCGTCCCCGGCCTCCAGTGCGCGCACCGTCACCACACCTCACGTCGCATCTCCGTCGTCGGGGCCCACTGCCTCGGGGATACGTACGGACGCGGGCGCCACCCCGCTCACCGGAGACGCCCCGGGGACACACCGGGGACGCACCGGAGCCGACCGGGGACGGCACCGGAGACGCACCAGAGCCGACCGGAGACGCGCCGTAGACGCACCCGGGACACCCCGGAGACGCGCCGGGACTCACCCGATGCCGGACCGGGCCCTCACCACGACGGGCGTGCCGTCACCCCGCCGTCCACCACGAGGTCGTGGCCGGTGACCCAGGACGCCAGCCGCGACGCCAGGAACACGCACGCGTCGCCCACGTCCTCCGGGCGCCCGAGCCGTCCCGTGGGCGCCGCCTCACGCCACCGCCGTACGCCCTCCGGCCAGGCCCGCGTGAGCCCGTCCCGGTCGATGAGGCCGGGCGAGACGGTGTTGACCCTGACTCCCCACGGGCCGTACTCCAGCGCCGCGGAACGGGCGTGTGCCACGACCGCCGCCTTGGAGGCGCCGTAGTGCGCGTGGGCGGGTGCGGGGGCGCCCGCCTCGATCGAGGCGATGTGGGTGACCGTGCCGCCGTCGTCCTGGTCCCGCATGATCCGGGCGGCGGCCTGCGTGCACGCGAAGACGCCGGTGAGGTTGGTGTCCACGACCGTCCGCCACTCGGCGGCCGTCATGCCGGGCAGGTCCCGCAGCGGCTGCACGCCCGCGTTGTTGACCAGTGCCGTCAGCCGTGCCCCGGTGCCACCGCGTCCATCGCCTCCACCGCGTCCCCCGCTTCCCCCGCCCCAGTCGGCGGCCTGTTCCACCAGGCGCCGGCAGGCGTCCTCGTCGGTGAGGTCGGCCCGCAGGACCGTGGCCCGCCCGCCCCGCTCCCGGATCCGCGCGGCGACGTCCCGCGCCGCCTCCACCGCCGTACGGCAGTGCACCGCGACCGCCGCGCCCTCCTCGGCGAACCGCAGGGCGATGCCCCGTCCGATGCCGCCGCCCGCGCCGGTGACCAGGGCGACCTGGCCGTCGAGGAGGTTCATGGCCGGCACAGTTCCACGATGCGCTCGGCCGCCGACGGATACCGCGCCGTCAGGTCGGCCGCGTCACCGTGCTCGTAGTCCCCGTAGGTGAATCCGGGTGCCATCGTGCAGCCGAAGAGCGACCACGCGCCGCCCGCCGCCACCGTGCCGCCCATCCAGGTTCCGGCGGGGACGGTGAACTGCACGTGCTGCCCGCCCAGGACGTCCGGTCCCAGCACGGCCGTACGGGCGCCGCCGTCGGGTGGGAGCAGCAGCAGTTCCAGCGGATCGCCGAGGTAGAAGTGCCAGACCTCGTCGGTGGGCAGGCGGTGCAGGGCGGAGAAGTCACCCGGACGGGCGGTCAGCAGGGCCACGATGGCCGAGCCGGCAGGGCGTCCGTCCGGGCGCTCGGGGCCGGCCCAGGTACGCCGGAACAGGCCGCCCTCGCGCGGGATGGGCTCCAGCGCGTAGTGCGCGATCAGGTCCTCGGCGGTCGGCGGGGAGGTCACCCCGGGAACGCTACCTCCCGGCGGAGGAACGCGAGTTGCGCCTTCTTCTCCGGCAGGTACACGTCCGGCAGGTCGATCTCCGGCAGGACGACCGCCGGTCCGGGGGTGAAACCCTGTTTGAGGAAGCGGGCGATGGCCTTCTCGTTGCCGACGTCCGGGTCGACCACGATCCGCTTCCGGCCCAGCCCCAGCAGCACGTACGCCATGAGGGCCCCCGCCAGCGCGGCGGTCCAGCCGGGCCGCGCGCCCTCGGTGCCGGCGGGGGCGAGCAGCAGGTGGACGCCGATGTCGCCGGGTTCGGCGTCGTAGCACTCGCTCACCCGGTCGGCCTCGGGGTCGTAGGTCTGGAACACGGCGACGGGCGCGTCGTCCTTCACCACCAGGAAGGCGTGGTGGGTGTCGAGCGTGTCCATGTGGGCGTAGATCCCGGCGACCTGGTCCCGCGTGAGGCCGTTCATGCCCCAGAAGGCGGCCCGCTCCTCGCTCACCCAGCCGTGGATCACGGCGGCGTCGGCGGCGGCGTCGAGGGGGAGGACGCGGACGGTGCCGAAGCCGTCGAGTTCCTGCTCGTGGACGGGGACGCGGGAGGCGTACGGGGAAGGGGACGCGGGCGTGTGCGGGTCAGTCATCGGTTTCCTTCGTGAGCCGGGCGAAGTCGGTGATCACCGGGGCGAGTTCGCCGTCGAGCCAGAGCTGCTGCTGGTCGCGGTGGTGGGGCGTGCCGGGGACGCCCCGGGCGCCGTGGGGCACCACCCAGCCGCTGTCCTGGCGGTCGGCCAGGTCCCAGACGTAGCGGGCGGCGGGGCCGCGGGCGGCGCGGTCGGTGAGGCCGGGGACGGCGGAGGTGCACAGCACGCAGTCGTGGTCGCCGGACAGGCCGGGTTCCTCCTCGGGGGAGGTGTCCGGCAGCGCCCGCCAGGGGGCGAGGCGGTGGGTGTCGCCCCAGGTGCCCGCGGGCGGGCGGGCGGCCACCTCCTCCAGTGCCGCGCGGACGGCCGCGGGGCGGTCGATGCCGTACAGGTCGTCGGCGCGCAGCAGGTGTTCGAGGGCGTAGCCGACGCGCGGCACGAGCGCGAGCCACGGCAGCAGCACCTCGGGGTAGGCGGGTGGCACGGACGCCGCGGCGAGGACCGGGTGCGCCGCCAACCGGCGTACGACCGCTCCGCGTACGGCCGCGTACGCCGCCGCGTCGGTGCTGCCGGCGTCCATGCGCCGGTCCCAGGCGAGGAGGCGGTCGCGCAGGGCGGCGGCCTCGGCGGTCAGGGCGTCCAGGGTGGCCAGGTGGTCCAGGAGGGGGGCGGCCGAGGCGAGGTGGGTGTCCGTGTGGATCGCGGGCATGCAGGCGGCCGACCAGCGTTCCTTCCCGGCGAGCAGGGCGGTGATGCGGTCGGCGCGGTGCGGCGGGGCGAACTCGACGCCGAGCGGGCCGGCCGGGCCGCGCTGGTTGGCCATCACGGCGACGCCGTCGGTGAGTCCGGCGCGGGGCGGAGTGTGCCAGCCGGTCCACTCGTGGCCGGGTTCCCAGGCGGGCACCGGGCGCAGGCCGTTGGCCGTGGACCGGGTCGGCACGCGTCCCGCGACCCGGTGCAGCACCCCGCCCTCGGTGTCGGCGGCCTGCACGACGTTGACCGGCTCGGCCCACGCGTCCAGGGCCCGGTCCACGTCGGCGACCCGGCGGGCCCGCAGCAGCGGCAGCAGGGCGCCGAAGCCGAGGTCGGCGGTGACCCGGGGCGGGTAGCGCAGGCTGAGGGCCGTGGGGGTGCCGTCGTCGAGGCCCTCGGGTCCGCCGGCGATGACCGGGCCCCGGTCGGTCTCGATGACCTCGACCTCCACGTCGTCCTCCCCCGCGACCCGGATCGTCTCCGTGTGCCGGGCGGCGCGGTGCCAGGTGCCGTCGGGGCCGAGCGCCTCGACACCGGCGCCGGTGCGGCGCAGCCGCTCGCGGTACAGGTCCTGGTAGTCGGCCATGGCGTTGGTGATGGCCCAGGCGACGGTGCCGGTGTGGCCGAAGTGGGCGATGCCCGGGACGCCGGGCACGGCGAGGCCGACGACGTCGAACTCCGGGCAGGACAGGTGGATCTGCTGGTAGACGCCGGGGTCCTCGATGAAGCGGTGCGGGTCGCCGGCGATGACCGCGTGGCCGGTCACGGTCCGTTCGCCGCTCACCAGCCAGCCGTTGCTGCCGACGGTGCCGGGTCCGTCGGCGGCGAAGAGGGCGACGGCGTCCGGGCCGAGGTGCGCGGTGATGTGCTCGCGCCAGAGCTTGGCGGGGAAGCCGGCGAAAAGGATGTGTGCGGCGAGCCAGATGCCGAGCGGGGTCCAGGGCTCCCAGCGGCCGGGGGCGAGGCCGGTGCGCGCGAACTCGGGGGCGGGCCCGCCGCCTCCGGACCCCTCGGCCGGCCCTTCGGCCGGCCCCTCGGCCAGCCCCTCGGCCAGCCCCTCGGCCAGCCCTTCGTTCACACCGTCGACGTACGCCCGGACCCAGGCGGCCGTCTCCGGGTCCTTGTCCTCCAGCGCGGTGAAGCAGCGGCGGGCGGTGTCCGCGAGCCGGGCCCGCCGGGCGAGCCGGTCCCAGGGCAGTGCCGCGGGCCCCAGGAAGGACGCGGAGGTGCCCTGCGCGCGGTGCCGCTCGACCTCCAGCTGCCAGGCCCGGTCACGGGCGGTCACCCGGCCCTGGGCCCGGGCGAGTTCGCCCGCGCTGTCCGCGCGCAGGTGCGGGATCCCCCAGGCGTCGCGGTATGTCTCGGCGCTCACCCCTGTGCCCCTACTTTCCTTTAGGTTAGGCTCACCTAAGTCAATCGTCGTGGGCGAATAGTACGCGAAGGGTGAAGAAACGATGGGGCAGGGGCGGGGCTGGGAGGGCGCGGTCCTCAGACTGATGCGTGCGAAGGACTTCGCGTTCACCGTGACGGACGCCGAGGACGTGACCCCGCACTACCGGCGGCTGCGGCTGACCGACGGCGGCATGCTGGCGGCGACCGGCGTCCACCCGACGATGTGGGTGCGGCTGTGGTTCGAGAACGCTGGCAAGCCGCACCAGCGGGCGTACACACTGGTCGACCCCGACCCCGCGACGGGCACCTTCGCCATGGAGTTCGCCCTGCACGAGGGGTGCGCGAGCGACTGGGCCCGGGCGGCCAAACCGGGTGACACCGTCGAGGCGACGGTCCAGGGCACCGGCTTCGACGTCCCCCAGCCGCTCCCCTCCCGGCTCTTCGCGGTCGCGGACCCGGCGTCCCTGCCCGCCCTCAACTCCCTCCTCGACGCGCTGGGGCCGGTCCCCGCGACGATCTGGTTCGAGGGCGGCGGCACGGACGACGGCCTGCCCTTCCGCACCGACCCCGACCGCCACGAGGTCCGCACGGTCCCGCGCCGCGACGCCGGCGCCCACCTGGTCGCACAGGTGAAGGAGGCCCTGCCGGAGCTGCTGGCGTCCACCCCCGAGCCGTACGTCTGGATCGCCTGCGACACGGCGACGACCCGGGCGCTGGCCTCGTACGCCCGCAAGGAACTGGGGCTGCCCAAGCAGCGGGTGAACGCGCTGGGGTACTGGCGCGCGACCTGAGCCCGCGCGCGCGATCATCGGAGCATGGACGTCACACTTCACCTCGCCCAGGACCCCGAGGCCGACGAGCTCCTCGGCCGCAGCCCGCTCGCCGCGCTGGTCGGCATGCTGCTCGACCAGCAAGTCCCCATGGAGTGGGCGTTCAAGGGCCCGTCGACCATCGCCCGGCGCATGGGCGCGGAGGACCTCGACGCGCACGACATCGCGGCCTACGACCCCGAGGCGTTCGCCGCCCTGCTCTCCGACAAGCCGGCGGTGCACCGCTACCCCGGCTCGATGGCGGGGCGCGTCCAGCAGCTGTGCCGGTACCTCGTCGACACCTACGACGGTGACGCCGAGGCCGTCTGGCGCGGCGTCGGCACCGGTGGGGAGCTCCTTAAGCGGCTCCAGGAACTGCCGGGCTTCGGCAAGCAGAAGGCCCAGATCTTCCTCGCCCTGCTCGGCAAGCAGCTCGGCGTCCAGCCGGAGGGCTGGCGGGAGGCCGCCGGCGCCTACGGCGAACCCAAGTCCTTCCGGTCCGTCGCCGACATCACCGGGCCGGAGTCGCTGACCAAGGTCCGCGCCCACAAACAGGAGATGAAAGCCGCGGCGAAGGCCGCGAAGGCCTCCGGCAAGTAGCCGGACGGGGCCCGGAACCCCGAGCCCGAACCCCGAGCCCGAACCCCGGGCCCGGGATCCGCCGGCCCGAGGCGGCCCGTCACCCACTTCGGCCCCCCGGCCCCCGGCCCCTCGTCCCCTGACTCCTGTTTGCCCCTGTTTGCGGCGTCTTTTCCAGCGCCGCACTCCGGCGCCGTGGCTGCGCCCGCGACGTCTTGGCCGGTAGGCTTTCCGTGTGATCTTCAAGCGCATCGGAAACGGCCGGCCGTACCCCGACCACGGCCGGGAGAGCACCCGGCAGTGGGCGGACGTCGCGCCGCGCCCGGTCCGCCTCGATCAGCTCGTGACGACCAAGGGCCAACTCGACCTGGAGACCCTCCTCGCCGAGGACTCCACCTTCTACGGCGACCTCTTCGCGCACGTCGTGAAGTGGCAGGGCGACCTGTATCTCGAGGACGGCCTGCACCGCGCGGTGCGCGCGGCGCTCCAGCAGCGCCAGGTGCTGCACGCCCGGGTCCTCGAACTCGACTGACCGGGGCCGGGGTCGGGACCGGGGCGCCCATGCCCGGCCTCTCGCCATGCCCGGCCTCGCGCCGTACCCCGGCCTCGCCCCGCGCCCGGCCCGTGCCCTCCAGCCCTGGCCCTGGCCTTGATCTGGCCTGGCGTGGCCTGACCTGGCCTGGCGTGACCTTGGCGACCCTCGCGACACTCCGGCTTGCCCCGTTCGGGTTGCATTTCACCGAACGCCGGAACGTCAACTGATCATTTAATAGGCATCGACGTCCAAGCGCACTACGCTGCGACCATGAGCATGCTCACTCCCCCTGGCATGGGCGGCCAGTACAAGATCACGGGGGACAAGTACCCGCGGATGCGACCGGCCCGGCGACGCGGCCGGCTCGCGTTCGCCGGCGTCGCCTGCGTCACCGTGGTCGGAGTGCTCGGCTGGGGCACACTGCAGCTCATCGACGTCTTCACCGGCGGCGACAAGGCGTCGGCGGCCGGTGCCGCGGCCTGCTCGGACACCACCGCCAAGGCGAGCGCCTCGCCCGCCGCGGTGGCCGTGCCGAAGCCGGCCCAGGTCACCGTCAACGTGCTCAACGCGACGACCCGCAGCGGTCTCGCGCAGAAGACCGCCGACGAGCTGAAGAAGCGCGGCTTCCGCGTCGGCGACGTGGGCAACGCGTCCAAGGAGTACGACAAGAAGGTCGGCGGCACGGGCGTCCTGCTCGGCGCCGCCGCCACCCTGAAGACGTCCCTGCCCGTGCTCGGCACCCAGCTCCCCGCCGCGGACCGCCGTACCGACGCGGCCCGCAAGGACACCAGCGTCGACCTGATCATCGGCGACGGCTTCAAGGGACTGGCGAAGAAGGCGGACGCCGACGCGGCGCTGGCCGGGCTGGCCGCACCGCGGCCGACGCCCGCCGTGGAGAAGAAGAGCTGCTGAGCAGCCGTATGGGTTCGACCGGGCCCGGAGGCCCGGAGCGTGCTACTCGGCCGCTCCGTACATCCGGTCGCCGGCGTCGCCGAGGCCCGGCACGATGTAGCCCTGATCGTTGAGACGCTCGTCCACCGAGGCCGTCACGACCGTCACCGGGGTGCCGGCCAGCTCACGCTCCATGAGTTCGACGCCCTCTGGGGCGGCGAGCAGCACCACGGCCGTCACGTCGTCGGCGCCGCGCTTGATCAGCTCCTGGATCGACGCGACGAGCGTGCCGCCGGTGGCCAGCATCGGGTCCAGGACGTACACCTGGCGTCCGGAGAGGTCCTCCGGCATCCGGGTCGCGTACGTGGACGCCTCCAGCGTCTCCTCGTTGCGGATCATGCCGAGGAAGCCCACCTCCGCGGTCGGCAGCAGCCGCACCATGCCGTCGAGCATGCCGAGACCGGCCCGCAGGATCGGCACCACCAGCGGGCGCGGGTGGGAGAGCTTGACACCGGTGGTCTGGCAGACCGGAGTGTGGATGTCGACCTGTTCGGTGCGCACGTCGCGCGTGGCCTCGTAGGCGAGCAGGGTGACCAGCTCGTCGGCGAGACGTCGGAAGGTCGCGGAGTCGGTGCGCTGGTCGCGCAGCGTGGTGAGCTTGTGGGCGACCAGGGGGTGGTCGACGACGTGGAGACGCATGTCCCCCACAGTAACCGGGCCCCGGGAGACCGGCGTCCCCGCGGCGGGAAAGCCCCTGATCACGGCTCCCGATCACCGCTCCCGATCACGGTTCCGGATCACACTCCGCCCGGTCGCCCGCGTCAAACCGCCCGACCGGGGGAAGGTGGGAGGAACGGACGCTGGGTGGTGAGACTGTGCCTGACCGGGACTTCCACGACACGCCGTCCCCCGGCAAGGAACCGGGGACGGGGCACGTGACGGAGCGGAACGCAAAACTCCGTACGCAGCGGAGTACGGAACGGAGTACGGAGCGGAGTGCGCCGCAGAGTACCGAGCGGAGTACCCAGCAGGGTACGGAGCGGAGCGCGGAGCCGGAGGGGGACGCCGAGCGCCGACGGCGCCGCGCCCAGTTCCTGCGCGACCTGGCGGAGGCCCGCGAGCTGCGGGACCGCGTCCAGCCGCGCCGCGCCAAGGCCGCCCGGCTGCGCCACGCGATGCGCATGCGCACCTTCCGCTGGTAGCTCCCCCGGCGTTTCCCCGGCCCGGCCGGGGAAGATCACACGCCGCGCCGACGTTACGACGACGGACGTACCCGGGCGCCGCGAGAATCCGCGTACGATCCGCACGTGGCGGCGACGAGTCCCGGAACCCGGTCGAAACAGCCGGACACAGGGCGCCGAAGACGTCCCCTGAGGGCCTTGTTTCTGCCACGATTCCGAGTGGGTGGGCTCGGAGCACCGCTCCCCCGCCCGCAGCCTCCGCCGGGGGGACCTCCAACCGGCACGCCTATGACCAGTGGGAGAGTCACGGTGTACTTCGCCGCACTGCTCGCGCGCACCGAAGACGGGTGGGAAGCGAGCGACACAGAGCTCGACGATGTGGAGACCCTGTCGGATCTGGCCGACCTCGCCCGGGAAGCCTCTCCCGACGAGGACACGGTGCTCGTGCTGATCGAGCAGGAGGACGCGTGGTTCGGAGTCGTCCGGGTGGACGGCGAGGAGGACCCCCGTATCTACGTCTCGGACGCCGCCGCGGCCGCCCGCAGCAGCTACGGCGAGATCCTGCTCACCGACGAGCTGCTCGGCCGGGAACCCGGTGACGACGGCGACGACCTCGACGCCCTCGACCTCGACGGCACGGAGGACGGGAACTCCGAGGACGACGACGAGGACGACGGGGCGGGCGGTGACGCGGCCGCCGGCACCGGTGAGTCCGTGCCGCACGGCCCGGTCGGTGACGCGGAGATCCTCGACGACCTCGGCATGAGCGAGAAGGAACTGCGCTCGATGTCCGGGGACGCGGTCGGCGAGATCGCCGAGTACCTGGGCGCCTCCGAGGTACTGGAGACCGTCCGCTGACCGCACAGGACGTGGGAGAAGAACCGCCGGAACGTTCCGGCCCGCCCGCCCCGGTACCCGACCCGGTGCGCGACCCGTGGCGGGCGGCGATGCGGCTCGCCCTGGCCGAGGCCGGGCGGGCCGCGCGGGGCGGGGACGTCCCCGTCGGAGCCGTCGTGCTGGCACCGGACGGCCGGACCGTGCTGGCGGCCGGGCACAACGAACGCGAGGCCACCGGTGACCCCACGGCCCACGCCGAGGTCCTCGCGGTCCGGCGGGCCGCCGCGGAACTCGGCGAGTGGCGGCTGGCCGGCTGCACGCTCGTCGTCACCCTGGAGCCGTGCACGATGTGCGCGGGCGCGCTCGTGCAGTCCCGCGTGGACCGCGTCGTCTACGGCGCCCGCGACGACAAGGCGGGCGCGGCCGGCTCCCTGTGGGACGTCGTGCGCGACCGGCGCCTCAACCACCGTCCCGAGGTGGTCGAAGGCGTCCTCGCGGACGACTGCGCCCGGCTGCTCACGGACTTCTTCCGCGACCGCTGACCGGCACCTGCCGAGCCGATGCCAGGCCCGTCCAGAACCGATTTCAAACCACGCCGCACTCTGTTGTAAGGTCTCTCTCGGTAGCGTGTCCGAGCGGCCGAAGGAGCTCGCCTCGAAAGCGAGTGTGGCGCAAGTCACCGAGGGTTCAAATCCCTCCGCTACCGCAGGTAGACGAAGGGCCCGGTCGGAAGACCGGGCCCTTCGTGTTGCTCCGTACCGGTTGCCGTCTACGGCGGAGTGGGCGCTCCGTTGCTTGGCCGTGGGTCGGCCACAGCTTCGGTCGCCGCCTGAACGAAGGCGGCATGGAAGCTCCCCATCTGGCTCAGGCGACTCCAGTCGGCCCGAGCCTGTTCGGCCGATGCGTCATCCCCCGTCATGAACGCCTTTCGCCACTTCGAGAGGCTGTGATAGCTGTGATACACCCGTTCCCACAGCTGAGTAGCCGGATCACGAACCCTTTCCGGGCCCAGCATCATGATCAGCATTCGAGCGCTCGTGACCCCGTTCGCCGGAGTTCCGATGTCGACTGTTCGCGGATCAGTGTCCGTTCTGGGCCTGCCCAGCATCTGGCTCATCTGCGTGGTGGCGAGGGCGTACTCGTCGAACGCGACCAACATGGCCCTGTACGCCTGTAGTCGCTGCTCGCGCAGCCAGTGTTCATGCTCGTTGAGAGCCTGCTCCCGCACTTGCTTCTCCGTAGCCCTCGCCGCTGTCTCCGCCCCCATGCGAGCTCCACGTGTAGCGGCGATGCCTCCGATCAAGGCTCCTCCCATCGCCCCCACGAGCCCCACCCCGGCAGACACGAGCGCCACCGTCTCCGCATCCATGCCTTCACACTGCCGTGCCGCTCGACAGCCTGCTGGGAATCGGGAGGAATGAGCGAGGCTCTCTGGGCGCCTGCTACCGGCGGGCGCTGTCGCTCGATCCTGGAAGAGCCCGGATTCTGACAGGCCGCGTGACGCAGGTCGATGTCGGACGCGCCGCGTCTTCGATCGAGATGCCGTACCGGGCTGGAGCTTCCCGGCGCGGAGCAGCAGTACGCGGCGGACGCCGGCGGACGCCGGCGGACGCTCCGTATCGCTTTCCGCCTCGTTCAAGTTCCGCCTCGTTCAAGCCGTCCGCACCCGTTCACGGCTGTACGCGTGGCGCCACGGACCAGGGGGGGTGTCTCGCATGCGGCGGGCCCCGTGTACGCGGCCTGGGTCACGCCGGTGCAGACGCCGGCGGGGCGCTCCCCGCCCCGCGGCCTTGGGCAGCCCGGCCACACCCGGCCCTGCCATGGCGTTGACCGGCAACGGGGAGCGGGAGCACCGGAGAGACCTGAGTGCCCTGAGTACCCGTGAGGGGAGAAACGCAGAAAGGTTACACTCGCCGCCGGCGCAGAAGGCCTGGAGGAACCGGCAGCAGGGAGGCCGCGATGGCGGTGAACGCGAAGAAGATCGCCGTCTACGTACTCGTGGTCTTCGTGCTCTATGTGATCATCACGGATCCGGCGAAGGCCGCCGACTACGTACAGATCGGCTTCGAGGGCATATCCGACGCGGCGGCAGCCGTCGGTGACTTCATGACCTGGGCCGCCAACGGAGGAAAGTGATGATCCGCCACCTGGTGCTGTTCAAGCTGAACGAGGGCGTGGAGCGCGACGACCCGCGCGTCGTGAAGGGCGTCGAGGCCTTCCGGGCGCTCGGCGGCCGGATCGAGGAGCTGCGGTTCTGGGAGTGCGCCTGGAACATCAGTGACCGGCCCATCGCCTACGACTTCGCCATCAACTCGGCCGTGGACGACACCGACGCCCTCAGGCGCTACATCGACCACCCCGCGCACCAGGAGGGCGTCGCGCTCTGGCGGGAGTTCGCCACCTGGGTGATCGCCGACTACGAGTTCTAGCCCGCAGCAGCGCTCCGGCCCCGCACCGTGCCCGGTGCGGGGCCGCTTCGCGTCCACGCCCGCGTTCACTCAACACGACGTTATGCGGTGCTTGCACACAGTGCACATGTCTTGTGATGCTATGACCGCTTTTGACGGATGACTTACGGAAGAGTTGACGGATCACGAGGTGGAGTTGACCGTGCCGGCCAGTACTGCGCCTCAAGCACCGCCCGCACCGCCCACACAGGCCGCCCAGGCCGCCGCACCAGCCGCCCAGGCCGCCACTCAAGCCACACAAGCCACACAGGCCGCACAGGCCGCACAGGCCGCGCAACCCCAGGAGTCGCCCGCGCGGGAAGCCGCGCCGCAGCGCAGCCGGGGCGCCGACACCCGGGCCCTGACCCAGGTGCTCTTCGGCGAACTGAAGGGCCTCACGCCGGGCACCCCGGAGCACGACCGGGTACGCGCGGCGCTCATCGAGGCCAACCTCCCGCTGGTGCGCTACGCCGCCGCCCGCTTCCGCTCCCGCAACGAGCCGATGGAGGACGTCGTCCAGGTCGGCACCATCGGGCTCATCAACGCCATCGACCGCTTCGACCCGGAGCGGGGCGTGCAGTTCCCGACGTTCGCGATGCCGACCGTCGTCGGCGAGATCAAGCGGTACTTCCGCGACAACGTCCGCACGGTGCACGTACCGCGTCGGCTGCACGAGCTGTGGGTGCAGGTCAACAGCGCGACCGAGGACCTGACGACCGCCTTCGGGCGCTCCCCCACGACCGCCGAGATCGCCGAGCGGCTGCGCATCACCGAGGAGGAGGTGCTGTCCTGCATCGAGGCGGGACGGTCGTACCACGCCACCTCGCTGGAGGCCGCGCAGGAGGGCGACGGGCTGCCCGGGCTGCTCGACCGGCTCGGCTACGAGGACCCCGCCCTCGACGGGGTCGAGCACCGCGACCTGGTCCGGCACCTGCTCGTCCAGCTCCCGGAACGCGAACAGCGCATTCTGCTGCTGCGCTACTACAGCAACCTCACCCAGTCGCAGATCAGTGCGGAACTCGGCGTCTCCCAGATGCACGTCTCGCGACTACTGGCGCGTAGTTTCCAGCGACTGAGGTCCGCGAACCGGATCGACACGTAGTCTCCGTACACGGCCTTCGCGCATATCGAAAGCGCGATCCAGGTGTCACCGGTGAGAGCGAATCGCTCACCAGGGCCGTTGCGGGTGGAATCGGGCCGAAAGACCGTCAGACCCCCTGTTTCCAGGGGGTATTCGCGTCTCGGATGTCGACATGTCACTACAGCGCGTTGCCGACATGTGACATTCTGCCGGAGACGCGTTTGCCGGAGCTCCGGCTCCGGTATTCAGGTGGAGGCTGCGTTCCCGGCGTGGGAGCGTTCGCCGTGACCGTCCCGCGACCCAAAGGGGGTGGCATGTCCGCAGACCAGGGCAGCTCGAAGGTGCTCGCGCTCGCTGAGAGCGAGACCGCACCCGACACGCTCGAGGCGCTCGGCCCCGTCGATGACGCACAGGCCATCGAAGCCGTACCGAACCTCGACGCCGTGCCGAACCTCGACGCCGTGCCGGCCCAGGCCGTTCCGGCCACGGAGGCCATCGACACCCGCACCCTGTCCCGCTCCCTGTTCCTGCGGCTCGCCGCCCTCGACAAGGACAGCCCGGAACGCGCCTACGTCCGGGACACCCTGATCGAGCTCAACCTCCCGCTGGTGCGTTACGCCGCCGCGCGCTTCCGCTCCCGCAACGAGCCGATGGAGGACATCGTCCAGGTCGGCACCATCGGCCTGATCAAGGCGATCGACCGCTTCGACTGCGAACGGGGCGTGGAGTTCCCGACGTTCGCCATGCCGACGGTGGTCGGCGAGATCAAGCGGTTCTTCCGCGACACCTCGTGGTCGGTGCGCGTCCCGCGCCGGCTCCAGGAACTGCGCCTGGCCCTGACGAAGGCCACCGACGAGCTCTCCCAGAAGCTGGACCGCTCGCCGACGGTCGGCGAGCTGGCCGCGGTGCTGGGCGTGTCCGAGGAGGACGTCGTCGACGGCCTCGCGGTCGGCAACGCCTACACCGCATCCTCGCTGGACTCCCCGGCCCCGGAGGACGACGGTGGCGAGGGGTCGCTGGCGGACCGCCTGGGCTACGAGGACACGGCGCTGGAGGGTGTGGAGTACCGCGAGTCCCTGAAGCCGCTGCTGGCCAAGCTGCCGCCGCGGGAACGGCGGATCATCATGCTGCGCTTCTTCGCCAACATGACCCAGTCGCAGATCGGCGAGGAGGTCGGCATCTCTCAGATGCACGTCTCCCGCCTGCTGACCCGCACCCTGGCTCAGCTGCGCGAGGGCCTCATCTCCGACTGAGTCCGGCGCCGGACGGCGACCGGACGGCGCAGAGCGCGCAGGAGCGCGCACGACGGCATGCGACGGCGACCGCCGCGGCACCTCGGGGGTGCCGCGGCGGTCGCCGTCGCATGCCGTATCCGTACGTGTCCGTGCGGGGCGGTGCCGGGCGGGTGCGGGTGCCGCTCTCCGGCGCCGGCTCCCTCCGGGCCCGTCCGCCCCGGTGCCGAGCCCTCCGAGCCGGTCCCCGCTCCGCACCGAGGCCTTCCGGACCGGCCCAGCCCGGCCCGGCCCGGTCCGTCCGCTCCTGCCCGTAACCCTCGGGGGACCGGTCCGCTCCGCGCCGGTCTGCTTCACCGCCGGTCCACTCCGGCGCCGGTTCTACTTCAGCGCCAGCCAGGCCACGGCCGCGACGATCACCACGACGGCCACGATGCCGATGATCAGGCCGACGCGGGGCCCGGAGGAGGCGGCGGGGGCCGCCTGGCGGGACTGGGGGGCGTCGTCGACGAAGGCGCGGAACATCTGGGTGCTGCCTGCGGGGTCGTTATTGCCCTGGGGGCCCTGGTTGTTAGCCATGGGCCGAGACACTAGCGAATCCGCCGATGCGGCCCAAGTGCGGGGCTCCCGAGTCCCCTTGGCCCTGCCCGTCGCGCGCCCACCGTCCGCCCGCCGGACGCCGGACACCCGCCCACCGTCCGCCCGGCCGCCCGCCCACCGCCCGCCACCTGCGCGTTTACTATCGCAATACTTGCCTTTGCCAACTTTTTATGCCGGGATGACCGTTTTTATTTGCCTGTAGCAACCAACCGATCCTATGGTTGCCCTAAGCAACAAAACGGGAGGTGCGCATGGCCGAGAAGGCTCAGTACGAGGAGCTGATCCGCCAGTTCAGCGCCTTCGGCGCCGTGAAACGGGAGATGGGACGGCTGCTGCCGCCCGACTGCCCGAGCGGGTCCGTCGCCGTGCTGACACTGCTCGGCCGCCACGGGGACATGCGCATGAGCAAGCTCGCGGAGCTGCTCGCCGTGGACATGTCGGTGACCAGCCGCCACGTCGCCCACGTCGCCGACCGGGGCTGGATCGCACGGTCGCCCGACCCCGCGGACAAGCGCTCGCGCATCCTGCGCCTGACGCCCGAAGGTCAGGGACGGCTCGACGACATCGCCGAGCGGACCAGCCAGATGCTCGCCCACCGGCTGAGCGACTGGTCCGACGACGAGGTCGGCCAGCTCTCCCGGCTCATGGCCCGCCTCAGGGCCAGCTTCGACGACTGCCGGGGACCCGCTCCCCGGCCACCCGCACCGTCCGGGGACGAACAGTCCACCCGTACACCCGCGACCACCACGTAAGCAAAGGAAGTCCATGGCAACGACCACACCAGCCGGTGTGCGGGCTCATGCCAAGCACGGGGGAGGCTCCACCGGAGACGCTCCGATGACGCACCGGCAGATCATGGAGGCGCTGTCCGGGCTGCTGCTCGGCATGTTCTGCGCCATCCTGTCCTCGACCATCGTCACCAACGCCCTGCCCGAGATCATCGGCGACCTCGGCGGCGGCCAGAGCGCCTACACCTGGGTCGTCACGGCCTCGCTGCTGACGATGACCGCCTCCACCCCCCTGTGGGGCAAGCTCGCGGACCTGGTCAGCAAGAAGGCCCTGGTCCAGATAGCCCTGATCGTCTTCGTCATCGGCTCCGTCGTGGCCGGCCTGGCGCAGAACCCCGGGATGCTGATCGCCGCGCGCGGCATTCAGGGCCTGGGCGCCGGCGGTCTGGCCGCCCTGGCGCAGATCATCATGGCCGCGATGATCTCCCCGCGTGAGCGCGGGCGCTACTCCGGCTACCTGGGCGCGACCTTCGCCGTCGCGACCGTCGGCGGTCCGCTGCTCGGCGGCGTCATCACCGACACCAGCTGGCTCGGCTGGCGCTGGTGCCTCTACGTCGGCGTGCCCTTCGCGATCCTCGCGCTGGTCGTGCTGCAGAAGACGCTGCACCTGCCCGTGGTCAAGCGGAAGGTCAAGGTCGACTGGGCCGGCGCCTTCTTCGTCACCGCGGCCGTGAGCCTGCTGCTCGTCTGGGTCACCTTCGCCGACGACAAGTACTCCTGGATGTCCTGGCAGACCGGCGCGATGGTCGGCGGCGCGATCGTGCTGACGCTGATCTTCCTCTTCGTCGAGTCGAAGGCCAGCGAGCCGATCATCCCGCTGCGCCTGTTCAGGAACCGCACCATCACGCTGGCCTCGCTGGCCTCGCTGTTCGTCGGTATCGCGATGTTCGCGGGCACCGTCTACTTCAGCCAGTACTTCCAGCTGGCCCGGGACAAGTCCCCGACCATGTCGGGCGTCATGACCATCCCGATGATCGGCGGCCTGTTCATCTCGTCCACGGTCTCCGGTCAGATCATCACCAAGACCGGCAAGTGGAAGGGCTGGCTGCTGGCCGGCGGTGTGCTGCTGACGGCGGGCCTGGGCCTGCTCAGCACCATGCGGTACGACACCCCGTACTGGCACATCGCGATCTTCATGGCGCTGATGGGCCTCGGCGTCGGCATGATGATGCAGAACCTGGTCCTGTGCACGCAGAACCAGGTGGCCCCGAGCGACCTGGGCGCGGCCTCCTCCGTCGTGACCTTCTTCCGGTCCCTCGGCGGCGCGGTGGGCGTCTCGGTGCTCGGCTCCGTGATGTCGACCCGGATCAGCCACTACGCCTCGGACACCATCGGCTCGCTCAGCCCGCAGGAGCAGGCGGCGGCCGCCAAGGCCTCCGGCAGCGGCGCGATCCCCGACATGGACCTGCTGCCCCCCGGTATCCGCGAATGGCTGGAGAGCGCCTACGGGCACGGCATCGCCGACATCTTCCTGTACGTCGCGCCGATCGCGCTGCTCGGTTTCCTGGTGACGCTGTTCATCAAGGAGGTCCCGCTGCGCACCTCGGGCGCCCTGGCCCAGGCCGCGGAGGCCACCGCCGGGACCGCCTCCCCGGCCGCCCCGGCCCCGGCCGAGGCCACCCGCGTCACGCCGGAGCCGGTTCCGGCCGGTGCGACGGCGGCCACCTCGGTCGCCGACCGGGGTCTCCAGCCCGAGACGACGCAGCGGCTCGCCGCCGTCGCCACGGCGACCGGCTCCGGTGCGCCGGAGGCGCCCGTCTCCGGTGGCATCGCGGTCCGCGGCTTCGTCCGCGGCGCCGAGTCGGCGCCGGTCCCGCAGGCCGCCGTCACGCTGATCTCGCTGGCGGGCCGGCAGCTCGGCCGGTCGGTCGCCCAGGCCGACGGCTCCTACGCGGTCGACGTGCCGGGCGCGGGATCGTACGTCCTGATCGCCTCCGCCGACGGCTTCCAGCCGCAGGCCTCGACGATCGTCGTGAACGACGAGCCGGTCGCGTACGACATCCTGCTCAGCGGCACCAGCGGGCTGACCGGCCTGGTCCGGGCCGTGGAGAACGGGCTGCCGGTCAAGGACGCGATGGTGATCGTGACCGATGTGCGCGGGGACCTGCTGGCCACCGCCGCCACCGGTGACCAGGGCGACTTCTCCTTCGCCGAACTGGTGCCGGGCACGGTGACCGTCGCGGTGAACGCCGCCGGCTACCGGCCGCGCGCCCTGCCCATCGAGGTCGGCGGCACCGGGGTCACCCGGGTCGAGGTCGACCTGCAGGCCGGGGCGCAGGTCCAGGGCGTCGTGCGGGCGCCGCACGGTCCGCTGGCCGACGCCCGCGTCACGCTCGTCGACGCGGCGGGCAACGTGGTCGGCACGGCCACCACCGGCGCGGACGGGGCGTACGCCTTCACCGACCTGGACGCCGGTGAGTACACCGTCATCGCGACCGGCTACCCGCCGGTGGCGACGTCCCTGACGGTCGCCGGCCCGGGTGCCGACGGCCACGACATCGAGCTCGCCCACCCCGGCGAGTAGCGAGACCCCGGCCCGTGGTGGCGAGCGCGCTCTGAGCGGAGGTGCGCCCGCCCACCACGGGCCGGTTTGTTTATGACACTTTCTGAGCCTTTGCAGGGAGAAAACGGGATGGGACTGACCGCGAGGATCCGAACGCGGGACGGATGGGCCGTGTCGCACGCGGTCGTCACGGTGACCGACATGACCGGCACGCAGGTGCTGCGCGCCGAGGCGGACACCGAGGGCACCGTGCGGGACACCACCCCGCTGACGCCGGGGGCGTACACCGTCATCGTCACGGCCGTCGGCTACGCGCCGGCCGCGTCCAGCGCGCTCGTCACCGCGAGCGGCCGGGCCGAGGTCGGCACCGTGACGCTGGCCCGCCAGGGCGGCACCGAGTTGCCGCCGCCCGGGCCGTGGACCGTCGACCCGGCGCACTCCAGCGTGGCGGCGGTCGCCCAGCACCTGGGCATCTCCAGCGTGCACGGCCGGTTCACGGAGTTCGCCGGCACGGTCGAGATCGCGCCGGACGACGTCACCAAGTCCCGGGTGGAGGCGGTGATCAAGGCGGCCTCCGTCGACACCGGCAACGGCATGCGCGACACCCACCTGCGCTCCGCCGACTTCCTGGACGTCGAGCGGTTCCCGGAGATCACCTACCGCTCCACCGGGGTGTCGGAGGCCGGGCCCGACCGCTGGACCGTCCACGGCGAGCTGGGCCTGCACGGTGTCGTCCGCCCGGTCGACCTGGACCTGGCCTACCTCGGCACCGGCGCCGACCCCTGGGGCGGCACCCGGGCGGCGTTCCGCGCCACGACGGAGCTGCGCCGCGAGGACTTCGCCATGAACTACAACCAGGTCCTCCAGGCCGGCATCGCCGCCATCGGTACGACGCTCAGGGTCGAGCTGGACATCCAGGCGGTCCAGGGGGAGTCGCTGCCCACCGCCTGAGTCACTGCCGGCCGCGTGAGGCGCCGCCGGACGCCCGGGCCACCAGCTCGCCGCACAGGTCCCGGAGCTTGACGTTCCGGTGCTGCGAGGCCCGGCGCAGCCGGTCCAGGGCCCGGTGGGCGTCGATCCGCTCCCGGGCCATGAGCATGCCGACCGCCTGGTCGATGACGCTGCGGGAGAGCAGGGCGGTGCGCACGTCGGCCGCCGAGGCCTGCTGCCGTTCCAGGCGCAGGGCCTCGTTCACGGCGTGCGCGGCCCGCTCCGCGAAGACGCGGGCCGCGTCGAGGCCCTGGGCCAGCGCGTCGGGTTCGGTGCCGTAGAGGTTGAGGGCGGCGCCCGTCTCGCCCTCGACGGCCAGCGGCAGCGCCAGTACACAGCGCACGCCGGTGGCCAGCGCGTACTCCGTGTACGCGGGCCAGCGGGTCTCCGTCGCCAGGTCGGGGGCATACCGGGCGCTCTGTGTCTCGGCGGCGTCCACGCAGGGGCCGGAGCCGTTCTCGTACTGCCGCAGGTCCAGGCCGCTGGGCAGGCCGGTGCTGCCCGCCAGGGTCATCAGCCGGTCGGCGCGGCTCACCGTGACCGAGCACGCGACGGCGCCGGGCACCTGCACGACCGCCCGGTCGGTCAGGTCGCGCAGGAGGGTGTCGAGGCCCTGGCTGCGCGCTATCGCACGGTCGAGCGTGTCAGGGATCTCCGAGGTCATGGCCGTACGGATATCCCGTCACCGCTCGCTCACGCCTCGTCCCCCGGCTCCGGTGTTCGCGTCGACGATGCGGCGGGCGAGGTCGCGCAGTTTCACGTTCTCCCGCTGCGAGGCCTTCACCAGGGAGTCGAAGGCGCCGGCCGCGTCGATGTCCAGCCGCTCCATGAGGATGCCGGTGGCCTGGCCGATCAGGTCCCGGGTGCGCATGGCCTCGGTGAGCTGCTCGCGCACGGTCGCCGAATCCAGGGCGAGGGAGACGTGCGCGGTGAACAGCCGGCCGATGCGGGTGGCGTCCTCGTCGAAGGCCTGTGGTTTGCGGGCGTACGCCGTCAGCACGGTCAGGCGGCGCCGGTCGGCGCGCAGCCGCAGCGACAGCGCGGAACGGAGACCGAGGCCGCACAGGGCGTTGCCGCCGCCGCCGGACTCGCTGTCGTCTATCCGGACCACGGGGGTGGTCCAGAGGCGTTCCCAGTCCGGGTGCGGCTCGCGTGCTCCGGCCCGGGACTCGCCCGCGAACCGTACGACGTCGTCGGTCCAGGCGAGTGTGCGCAGCCGGCTGCCCCGCTGGACCTCCGAGATGTCCGCGTGCTCCGCGCCGGGCAGCAGGCGCACCGCCAGCGCGACCGCGGTGTTCAGGGTGTCGTCCGGGGTGCCCGTCCCGTGCAGTTGCCGCGCCGCCGCCGTCAGGGCCTCGGCCAGCTCGAAGCCCGCCGGAAAACGCGGCAAATCAGTAAATTCGGACGCAGCCACCACGAACCTCTTCGGCATGCGCGGCCAAACGGCCGTGCGCAGGAGAGCTCCGCAGCACATTCCCGACTGCGAGCACAGGACGAACAGCACTTTAGCTGCTTGGTTGCGTGACGGTGACGCCCGGCCGAAGGACCGGGCGGACGCCTTCCGTACCCCGTCACCGGCGTGATGAAATGGGAGAAGGGTCAGGAAGCGGCCTCGACCGGAAGCCGGCGGACGTCTGTCAGGTGAGTGACGTGACCTTCCTCCCCCCACCGTGCGAGCCGTGCGATCCGCCCGGTTACGCCGTGCTCGCGCTGCCCCCCGAGATCGACTTCTGCAACGCCACGGGGCTGCTGCCTCTGATCATGGCCGCGGTGGACCACCGTTCCGACGGTCTGCGCGTCCTCGTCCTGGACCTGACCGCGACCCGTTTCATGGACTCCCAGGGCGTCCGCCTCCTCGACCGGGTACGCCGACGCCTGCCCACCCGCACCCGGCTGCGCGTGGTGGCCGCCCCGAAGGGCGTACCGAGCCGCATCCTGGAACTCTCCGGCCTGCGCCGGGACGTACCGGTGTACGACAGCCTCACGGAGGCCCTGCTTCCGGAGAGCGGTGCGGCGGACGGGCCCGGCAGCGGGGCGGGCAGCGGGAGCACGGCCTAGGCTGACGGCATGGCACCGAACATCGCGACGAACACCCGCGTCTCCCTGGACGAGTTGCTGGACTTCGTACGCCCCCGGCACCGGGCGATCCTGCTGACCCGGCGGGCCGACGGCAGCCCGCAGGGATCGCCGCTGACCTGCGGGGTCGACGATTCCGGCCGCATCGTGGTCTCGACCTACCCGGAGCGGGCCAAGACCCGCAACGCGCAGCGGGACCCGCGGGTCAGCCTCATCGTGCTCAGCGACGAGTGGAACGGCCCCTGGGTCCAGATCGACGGCACGGCGGAGGTCATCGCTACGCCCGACGCCGTGGAGCCGCTCGTGGAGTACTACCGCAACATCGCCGGTGAGCACCCCGACTGGGACGAGTACCGGCGGGCCATGGTGAAGCAGGGCAAGTCGATCATTCGGGTGACGCCGGAGAAGTGGGGTCCGGTGGCGACGGGGGGCTTCCCGGCGCGGCTGGCGTCGGACGACTGACCGAGGGAGGCCAGGGACCGGGCGCGTGGGCCGGGGACCGGGCACGGGGGCCTGTCACAGGGCCGGACACGGGACTGGGCACGGGGGCCCCTGTCACGGGATCCGTCACGAAGCCGGGCACGAGGGCCTGTCACACGGGTACCCGGCACGGGACCGGGACCGGGACCGGGTGCGGGACCGGGACCGGGACCGGGTGCGGGACCGGGACCGGGACCGGGACCGGGTGCGGGACCGGGACCGGGACCGGGTGCGGGACCGGGTGCGGGACCGGGACCGGGACCGGGACCGAGTGCGGGACCGGGGACCTGTCCCGGAGCCGGTCACCCTCGTTCGACCATCGCCTCGATGCCCGCCACGAGCAGGTCCAGCGCGAACTCGAAGTCCCGGTCCAGCATCTCCCCGACCGTGTCGCCGCCGCGGGCCGACATGAGCTCCCGGGACTCCTCGATGACGTCCGCGATGTCCGGCGACTGGGCCACCGCGCTCATGGAGGCCTGGAAGTACTCGTCCGGACTCAGGCCGCTGCCCGCCGCCCGGGCGAGGAGGTGGCCCTCGATGGTTCCGTAGCCGTAGACGAACTGGAAGACGGCGGAGATGGCACCGGTCAGCCGGTGCGCGGGCAGACCGCTGCGGCGCATGACGACCTGCACGGCCCGGGAGAAGGCCAGCGAGTGCGGCCCGATGTTCAGGTAGGTGCCGGTCAGCTGGGACAGCCAGGGGTGGCGCACCAGCAGCCTGCGGTTCTCCCGGGCCAGCGTGCGCAGCTGCCCGCGCCAGTCCTCGCCGGCCTCCGGGCCGGGGTGGCGCAGCTCGCCGAAGACGGCGTCCAGGGCGAGTTCGAGCAGCTCGTCCTTGGTGTCGACGTACCAGTACACGGACATCGCGGTGACGTCCAGCTCGGCGGCCAGCCGGCGCATGGAGAACTTGGCCAGGCCCTCGGCGTCCAGCAACCGGACGGTGACCTCGGTGATCCGCTCCCGGTCCAGTCCGGACGGCTGCCCGCCGCGCCGCCCGCTCCGACGGCCCTCACCCGCCAGCCAGACACTGGCCCGCGGCCCCTGCCGCCCTGCCTTCGCCATGCGCCCATTCTCCTCGCTCGTCATCCGCCGGCCGGTCGGCCCGCCCGCACTCACCCCTCAGGCGTTCTCCTTCTCCGCCCGTCGCAGCAGCACCGCCGCGACCACACCGCCGAGCAGCACAGCCACCGCTCCCACCAGCTGACTGCGCTCCAGCCCGGAGGAGAACGCGTCGATCACCCGGTCCCGCTCCGCCTCGCCCTCCGCCGAGGCCAGCGCCGCCGGCAAGGACGCCGCCGCCACCGGCACCAGCGCCGCGAACCGCGAGTTCAGCACCGCGCCCAGCACGGCCACGCCCAGCCCGTTGCCGAACTCCGCCAACGTACCGTTGACGCCCGCGCCGACCCCCGCCTTGGCCGGCGGAATCGAGCTCATGATCGCGTGTGCCATGGCCGGGTTGCCGAGCGCGCACCCCACGCCGATCAGCAGCAGGCCCAGCAGCGTGCCGGCGTAGCCCTCACCGGTGAGCGTGGCGATGGCCACCAGGCCCGCCGACATCAGCACCATGCTCAGCAGCACCGCCACCGGCGTACCCAGCCTGGCCAGCCATTTCGCCGCCACCCCGGAGAAGTTCAGGAGGACCACGGTCAGCGCCAGCGGCGCGGTCGCCAGCCCCGCCTCCAGCGGGCCGTACCCGAGCACGAACTGCAGGTGCTGGGTGAGCAGGAACAGCGCGCCGCCCATCCCGAAGGTGATCAGCACCAGCCCCGCCACCGCGCCCGTGAACCGCTGGTCGCGGAAGAAGGCCAGGTCGAGCATCGGGTACGGGATTCGGCTCTCCCAGTACGCGAAGAGCGCGAGGACGCCCACCGCGACGGCCGCCGTGGCCGACACCCTGCCCGACGTCCAGCCGTGCTCGGGGCCGGAGATGATCGCGTAGACCAGCGCGGACATGCCGATCGTGGAGAGCACGGCACCGATCAGGTCGGGGCGGTCGCCCTGCCGGTTCCTCGACTCGGGGACCAGGGTCACGACCGCGGCCAGGCCCAGCGCCACGACCGGCAGATTGATCAGGAAGATGGCGCCCCACCAGAAGTGGTCGAGCATGAATCCGCCGATCAGCGGCCCGCACGCGAAGCCGAGCGCGCTGACCGCGCTCCAGATGCCGATCGCCTTCGCGTGCTCGGCGGGCGCGAAGATCTGCATGACCACGGCGAGCGTGGTGGTCAGCAGCAGCGCGCCGCCGACGCCCATCCCGGCCCGCGCCGCGATCAGCTGCCCGGTGGTCTCCGCCAGACCCGCCGCCAGGGAGCCCAGGCCGAACAGGGCGAGGCCCGTGGCCAGCATCTTCTTGCGGCCGTAGCGGTCGGCGGCGCTGCCCGCGGTGAGCAGCAGGCCGGACTGCACGAGGGAGTAGGCGTTGATCATCCACTGGATGTCCGAGGTGGCCGCGCCCAGCTCGCTGGTGAGCGAGGGGATGGCCACGTTCAGCACGGTGTTGTCCAGCACCACGGTCAGCTGGGCGAGGCTGATGACACCGAGGATCAGCCAGCGCTGCGGGTGGCCCTGGACCGTGGGCGCGGCTTCCCGCTCCTGGAAGGACGTCGTCATGCTGTACAGCGTATAGGGGCCCTTATACGCTGTACAGCATGGTCTTCCCGGGTCAGGCCGTCGTCGGCTGCGTGAGGTCGCAGAAGGTGGCCGAGCCGGCCGTCACCTCCTGGGCAGAGCAGGCCGGTGGCCAGCAGCAGGCCGAGGAAGGCGGCCGGACCCGGCGGGGGTCCTCGGGGCGGCCTCGCCACAGTCCTCGCAGGCGCGGCCGCCGGGACGGGCCGGGCTCGGGCGGCGCCACCGGCGCCACCGGCGCCACCGGCGGCCCCCAGTCCCCGCCGTCCGGGGGACGCGTGTCCCCCGCGGGCACCGTCGGGTCGTGGTGCGTCGTCATCGTCCGTCCCTCGGGTCGGTGTCGGCGGGGCGGGGGCGCACCGGCCGCAGCCGCACGGTCGCGTCGCTCCAGGCGCGGGAGGAATCCGGGTTCAGTGGTTCCCGGACACCGTGTCCCGGCGTTTCCGTGACCGGTGGCGCGTCCACGGTGGGCGGCGCGTCCGGGAACACCCAGGCGCGGAAGAGCAGGAAGCGCAGCACGGTGGCCGCGAGGTTGGCGGCGATCAGCACCGCCAGCTCGGTGGAGTGGTCCGGGTCGGCACTCGCCGCGTTCAGGGCGGCGAGCGAACCGCTGGTCAGGGCGAGACCGATGCCGAAGACGACCAGCCCCTGCGCCTGGTGCCGCACCGCGCCGCCGCGGCCCCGCACCCCGAAGGTCAGCCGCCGGTTGGCGGCGGTGTTGGCGACCGCCGAGACCAGCAGGGCGAGCGCGTTGGCGAGCTGCGAGCCGCCGAAGTGGCGGAAGCCGCTGTAGAGCACCAGGTAGAAGAGGGTGGACAGGGCACCGACGGCACAGAAGCCGACGAGCTGCCGGGCCAGCCCCTGCGGTACGTCCTTCAGGTCGCGGTCGCGCGGGTCGTCGCCGAAGGGCCGCGCCAGCCGGTCCAGCGGCAGCGAACCGGTGGCCAGCGCCTTGCCGACCCGCCACACGCCCTTGAGGTCGTCGGTCGCCGTCCGCACGATGTGCACGGTGGAGTCCGGGTCGTCGACCCAGTCGACCGGCACCTCGTGGATCCGCAGCCCCGCGCGCTCGGCGAGCACCAGCATCTCGGTGTCGAAGAACCAGCCGGTGTCCTCCACCAGCGGCAGCAGCACCCGGGCCACGTCCCGGCGGATCGCCTTGAACCCGCACTGGGCGTCGGAGAAGCGGGCCTGGAGGGAGCCGCGCAGGATGAGGTTGTAGGAGCGGGAGATGAACTCCCGCTTGGCGCCGCGCACCACCCGTGAGCTGCGGGCGAGCCGGGAGCCGATCGCGAGGTCCGAGTGCCCGGATATCAGCGGCGCCACCAGCGGCAGCAGCGCGTTCAGGTCGGTGGACAGGTCGACGTCCATGTAGGCGAGGACCGGGGCGTCCGAGGCCGACCAGACGGTTCCGAGGGCCCGGCCCCGCCCCTTCTGCTCCAGCCGGAAGGACGTGACCTCGGCGAGCTCCGCCGCCAGCCGCGCCGCCACGTGCGGGGTGGCGTCGGTGGAGGCGTTGTCCGCGACCGTGATGCGGAAGGCGTACGGGAACGTCCGCGTGAGGTGCTCGTGCAGTCTCAGGACGCACGGCCGGAGGTCCTTCTCCTCGTTGTGGACGGGGATCACTACGTCCAGGACTGGCGTACCGGCTCCTGCGGCCGGGAGGTGCTCCCGTGCCGGCAGGGAGCCGGGAGAAGAGTCGGTTCGCATGGGACCGACTCTTCTCAAGTCCCCTGTCGCACCCGTGTGGTGGGACTGTGCTGTGCCTGTGAGTGCGACGCCGCGCCGCGCCGCGCCGGGAGGGCGGGCAGGTACAGGGTGAACACCGTCCGGCCCGGCACGCTGTCGACCGTCACGCCACCGCCGTGCGCGGTGGCCACGGCCTGCACGATGGCGAGCCCGAGGCCCGTCGAGCCGTTCGTCCGGGACCGCGCGGAGTCGCCGCGCGCGAACCGTTCGAAGACGTGCGGCAGCAACTCGGCCGGGATGCCCTGCCCGTTGTCCTCGACGTCCACGCACAGCCACCCGCCGCTGTGCCGCACCCGCGCGGTGACGGTCGTACCGGGCGGGGTGTGGTTGCGGGCGTTGCCCAGCAGGTTGACCAGCACCTGCTGGAGCCGGGCGGCGTCCGCCGACACCACCATCGGTTCCTCGGGCAGGTCGAGCCGCCAGTTGTGGTCGAGTCCGGCCGCGCGGGCGTCGCTGACGGTGTCCACGACGAGCGGTACGAGGTCGGTCTGCCCGAACTGCAGCGGCCGCCCGGCGTCCAGGCGGGCGAGCAGGAGGAGGTCCTCGACGAGCAGGGTCATGCGCCCGGCCTCGGACTCGATGCGTCCGAGCGCGTGCCGGGTGTCGGGGCCGACCTGTTCCCGTCCCCTGCGGGTGAGTTCGGCGTACCCGCTGATGGAGGCGAGGGGCGTACGCAGCTCATGGCTGGCGTCGGCGACGAACTGCCGTACCCGCGTCTCGCTCTCCTGCCGCGCGTGCAGCGCGCCGTGCACGTGGTTCAGCATCCGGTTGAGCGCGGCACCGACCCGGCCGACCTCGGTGTGCGGGTCGCACTCGGACTCCGGGACGCGTTCGTCGAGGTTCACCTCGCCCGCGTGCAGCGGCAGTTCGGAGACCCGGGTGGCGGTGGCGGCGACCTTGCGCAGGGGGCGGGTGGCGACGCCGACGATGACGGTCCCGGCGAGGGAGGCGGCGATGAGACCGGCGGCGGTGACGCTGGCCTCCACGAGGATCAGGGTGTTGATGGTGCCGGTGACGTCCGAGGTCGGGACGGCGGCGTAGTACCCGTTCCGGTACTCCACCCGGTAGTCGCCGAGGCCGGGGATCTCGACGGTGTGTGCGCCTCCGTCCCGGGAGACGGACGCGAGCGCGGCGCGCTGCGTCTCGCTGAGGGAGACCGCCGTGGTGCGGCTGACGTCGGTGCTCTCCTCGTCCTCCCTGCCGTACATGGCGTCGACGACGACACCGTCCCGCACTTCGGCGACGACCGTGCGGCGCGGTTGCGGACCGTGCCTGACGAACTCGCCGAGGTCCACCCGCTGCGGGTCGCCGCCGCCGGCCTGGGGATCACCGGGCGGTCCGAAACCGGACACCCGCATCGCGACCTCGCGCAACTGCCCGTCCAACTGGTCGTACAGGTGCGACCGCAGCGCCACCGTCGTCACCGTGCCGATCACCGCGCACACCACCGCGATCAGCGCCACCGACGCGACGACGAGCCGCGTCCTCAGGGTTCTCGGCCGCGGTCGTCGCCGCACGCTCACGCCGCGGGCTTGATCAGGTAACCGGCACCGCGCCGGGTGTGGATCATCGGCTCGCGTCCGGCGTCGATCTTCCGGCGCAGGTAGGAGATGTACAGCTCGACGACGTTGGCCTGCCCGCCGAAGTCGTACGACCAGACCCGGTCCAGGATCTGCGCCTTGCTGAGCACGCGCCGCGGGTTGCGCATGAGGAAGCGCAGCAGTTCGAACTCGGTGGCGGTGAGGTGGATGCCGTCGCCGCCCCGGGTGACCTCGTGGCTGTCCTCGTCGAGGGTGAGGTCGCCGACGACCAGGACGGAGTCGGAGCGCCGGTCGGCGGCACCGGAGCGCCGGATCAGCCCGCGCAGCCGGGCGACGACCTCCTCCAGGCTGAACGGCTTGGTGACGTAGTCGTCCCCGCCGGCGGTCAGCCCGGCGATCCGGTCCTCGACCGCGTCCTTGGCGGTCAGGAACAGCACCGGCACGTCCGGCAGGTCGCGGCGCAGCCGCCCCAGCACGCTCAGCCCGTCCATGTCGGGCAGCATCATGTCCAGGACGACGGCGTCGGGCCGGAACTCGCGCGCGGCCTGGACGGCACCGTGTCCGTCCCCGGCGCTGCGGATCTGCCAGCCCTCGTAGCGCAGGGCCATGGACAGCAGCTCGGTGATGGACAGCTCGTCGTCCACCACAAGCACCCGGACGGGGCTCCCGTCCGGCCTCAGCAGTTCGGTGCGCCCCTGGGGCGAGGTCGTGGTCATAACGGACACCATGTCGGGGCGCTCTGAGAGCGCCCTTTCCCCAAGCTGTGATTTCTCTGAGAAACGCACAGGGGCCTCTCAGCCAGCTCCCGTCGACCAGGGCCGGTCAGCGTTCCGACGGCCGGGGCCACCGAGGCCACCGAGACCACCGAGGCCACCGAGGCCACCGAGGCCACCGAGGCCACCGAGGCCACCGAGGCCACCGAGGCACGATCGCGCCCGGCACTCCGGGGCACTCCCTCCCGGGCACCTCCCAGGAGCCTCCCGGACGCCTCCCCGGCGCAAGGAGCCGCCGGACAAGGTCAGAACAGCCCGTCCTGTACTCCAGCCGCTCGCTTGAGCTCCCGCACGGGCACGGCGCACGGCCGCCCCTCTGCGGACACCAGCTCCCACCCGGTCATCAGCCGCGTATCGAGCACGACGACCCCGCGCTCGGTCGCCAGGTGCAGATCCGGCCCCGCGGCCGCCACCAGCTCCCCCCCGATCGCCCCGCCCGCCACCAGCTCGGCCACCTCCCCCACGGCGGCCGGCCCGCGGCCCGCCACCCCGTCGGCTCCGAACGCACCCGCGTCGAGCCCGAAGACACCCGCGTGGTCCACACCCCGGAACGGCTCCGGCGTCAGCGACTCCGGCCAGCCGCCGAGCGCCACCGCCCGCGCGTGCAGCTCCGCGATCTCGGTCGCCCGCCCCTCCTCGGACGCCGGCAGCCCGGCCCGCACCGCGCGCTTGTGGGCGTACGGGATCCGGTCGGGCACGCCCAGTGCTGCGCGCAGCAGTTCCTCGGTCCGCCGCGCGGCCATCAGCGGCCCGCTGCCCAGCCAGCTGAAACAGACCGCGCCCTGCTCCAGCAGCCGGGCGGCTCCCCGTTCCTGTGCGGTGATCCCCACCTTGACGAGCCCCGGCCCGAACCACGCCAGGTACACGCGGTACGGCCGCGGATCGTCCGCGATCGTGTCGGCGGCCACGGAGTGCGCCCGGTCCAGCCGCGCGCACTCCTCGCACCGCGCCCCCGTACTGCGCCCCGGCACACCGGCCCGCACCGGACACGCGTGCCCCCGTGCCCCCACACATGTCCGCACACCCCCCTCGGCGACCGCGAACGCCACCCGCTTCCCCCGGGGCAGCGCGCTGCGCCGCCCCCCGGCCCACGCGAGCACGGGACCGTCCGCCGCCCACCGCAGCCCCGCGCATTTCCATGCCTGTGCCATCGCTGTCGAGGGTATGGGGAGCCACTGACAACGCCCTACGCGCCGCCTGCCCTCATCCCGCTCGGCGACGTGGAAGCCGGGGCCGGGCTCGGTGTACGTCGGACCTGGCGGACGTACACCGATGCGACGCGGCTCGGCATGGACCGCGGTCGGCCGGCGCCTGGAACGGCTCCGCCGGCCGGTCGAGGGTGCCGGCCCCGAAGTAACGTACGGCCATGGCAGCAAGCAACACCATGTGCCCCGAGCGCCTGGTCATGGAGCACATCACCAGCCGCTGGGGCACCCTGGCCCTGATCGCGCTGCTGGACCGCTCGTACCGCTTCAGCGAACTGCGCCGGGAGATCGGCGGGGTCAGCGAGAAGATGCTGGCCCAGACCCTGCAGACGCTGGAGCGCGACGGTCTGGTCCACCGGGACGCCAAGCCCGTGATCCCGCCCCGCGTGGACTACTCCCTCACGGACCTCGGCCGGGAGGCCGCCGAACAGGTCCGGGACCTCGCACGGTGGACGGAGCGGCGGATGGCGGC
Organism: Streptomyces sp. WG7; assembly: GCF_049975785.1. Taxonomy (NCBI): domain Bacteria; kingdom Bacillati; phylum Actinomycetota; class Actinomycetes; order Kitasatosporales; family Streptomycetaceae; genus Streptomyces; species Streptomyces sp. WG7. The sequence goes on along the minus strand of NZ_JBNGGE010000048.1, from coordinate 18,352 downwards.
GGTCGAGCAGGCCCGCGCCGCATACGACGCGACGAAGGCCTGACGCACCCGCCACCCGCCCCACTACTCCGTACTCGCCGTACTCGCCGTACTCACCCCGAACCCCGGTGGCGTCACGACTTCAGCACCGCCTCCATGACGCTGCGGGCGATGGGCGCACCGAGGCGGCCACCGGAGATGTCCGAACGGGAGATGTCCATCTCGGTCGGATCGATGAAGACGGCCACGGCGACGGAGGACCCGTCGTCCTTCTTGCCGTAGGAGACGAACCAGCCGTACGGCACCTCGTCGTCCACGTCGACACCGCGCTGCGCGGTACCGGTCTTGCCGCCGACCGTGATGCCGTCGATCAGGGCACGCTTGGCGCTGCCCTCCTTGGCGGTGAACTCCATCATCTGCTGGACCTTCTGCGCGGTCTCGGCGGAGACCGCCTCGCTCATCACCGCGGGCTCGGTCTTCTCCAGCGTGCCGAGGTCCGGTCCCTTGACCTCGTCGACGATGTAGGGCTGCATCAGCTTGCCGTCGTTGGCCAGGGCGGCGGTGACCATGGCCATCTGCATCGGCGTACTGGTGAGGCTGCCCTGTCCCATGCCGGTGAGCGCGGTGCCCGGCTTGTCGAGGTTCTCGGGGTACAGGCTCTTGGTGGCGAGCAGGTCGCCGAAGTCGTCGGAGTAGACGTCCTCGTTGAAGCCGAACTTCTCGGCCGTCTCGCGCATCTTGTCCTGCCCCAGCTCGGAGGCGGCGTCCAGGAAGACGTTGTTGCACGAGTGCTGCATCGCGACCTTCATCGAGGCCTTGTCGCAGACGGCGTCACCGGCCTCGCTGCCGATCCTGTTGGTCGACTGCGGCAGCTTGTACGGCGATGCGGCGTCCGTGCGGGCGTCGATGTCGCTGACCACCCCGTGCTCCAGCGCGGCGGCCGCCGTGAGGATCTTGAAGGTGGAGCCCGGCGGGTAGGTCTCGCGCAGCGCGCGGTTGGCGAGCGGCTTGCTCTTCTCCTTGGTGAGCGCGACGAAGCGGTCCGACTCGTTGAAGGTGCCGCCCGAGAACGTCGACGGGTCGTAGGAGGGCGCCGAGACCAGAGCCAGCACCTTCCCCGTCGCCGGGTCCAGGGCGACGACGGCGCCCCGGGCTCCCTTCAGGTCGGTCAGCCCCTTCCAGGCCGCCTTCTGCGCCTTCGGGTCGATGGTGGTGACCACGGAGCCGGCGCGCCGGCCCTCGCCGCTGACGATGTCGGCGAACCGCTGGAACGCCAGCCGGTCGTCCTTGCCGGTCAGGATGGAGTCGTAGGTCTTCTCCAGCAGCGTCATGCCCTGGGCCTGCGACGCGTACCCCGTCACCGGCGCGTACATCGGCCCGTCGACGTAGGTGCGCTTGAACTTGAGGTCGGTGCCCTCGGTCTCGGCGGAGCCGGTGACGGCCCGGCCACCGACGACGATGTCTCCGCGCGGGGTGGAGAACTGCTCGATCTGCACCCGCCGGTTCTTCGTGTCCGAGGCGAGCTCCGGGGCCCGGACGTACTGCAGCCAGTTCGCGCGGATCAGCAGGCCGAGCACCAGCAGCCCACAGAAGATCGCCACGGCCCTCAGCGGCTTGTTCACCGGGTGCCCCCACCGAGTCTCGGCCGGATGGATATGGAGATGCGTCGTCGCAGCATGCGCACACCCTAAACACACCAAGCGCCCTCAGCGCCGCCAGGGCTGCCGTCAACTCCCGCGCGAATTCCCGACGATTGAGGGCGAGTGACATGAGTCACACAAAGAACGCGGCTCCGGTGAACAACCATCCCCGCCTGTCCAGTTTACCCGGAAGGGAATCGCCAAGAATAACCGCAGCCCGAACAAAAAGGAGCACCTTTCTTTCACTTCAGCTATAAACTATTCGAATCATTCAGACTGCCCGCACACGCTTTTCCCGCGGCCGTTCTCCTTTTTCTCTCCCACCAGGGAAGGGTTCTCAGTGAAGCTTCGCCGTTGCCTCGCTGTGGCCGCCGCCGTCGCGGTGACCACGCCCGTCGCGCTGTTCACCGCCGCTCCGGCCCTCGCCGCCGGGAAGCCCGCGGCGCAGATACAGAACCAGCCGACGTACACGGAGCTGGAAAAGGCCGCCGCCGACGCGAGGAAGGCGTACGAGGACGCCGTCGCCGCCAAGGAGAAAGGACTGAAGGACCTCAAGGCCACCCTGGACTCCCTGGGTTCCGACACGCACCCGCTCAAGGCGGCCACGATCACCGCCGCCAAGGCGGCCAAGGACGCGGCGGCCGCCAGGACCACTGCCGAGCAGGCCGTCGCGGACGCCGAGGCCGCGCTCGAAGCGGCCGGGAACGACACCGACAGGGCCGCGGCGCGAAAGGCCCTCGAAACCGCCGAAGCCGATCTGGTGGCAGCGGTCAAGGCCCAGCAGGAGGCCGACATCACGGCCGAGGAAGCCAACACCGCGCTGAGCGACGCCAGGGTGGCGGCCACCCGTGAGTACGGTCTGCTCACGGCGGCCCTCGACAAGGCGAGCACGGCCAGGGAAACCGCCGAAAAGGCACTCGAAGCCGCCAGGAAATGCATCCGGGAGAACGGCCTGACCTCACTCGTGACGGGGCTGCCGTCCGAAGTCGTCGCGGGCACCACCGTCGGTTTCACCCTGCGCGTGACCAATGGCACCGAGCGCACACTGACCGTGGACCCCCTGGTGTTCGTCCACGCGACCGGTGAACACAGCGGTGGGAAGAACCCCTTGGAGGTGAAGTGGTCCACCGGCTCCGACTGGCAGGCCCTCACCGGTGACGGGCCCGAGCACATCGGTCCCGTCGGCACCCTGAAGCCGGGCGGGCGGAGCGACGTGCGGCTGCGGATGCGGATCGACTCCGCCGCCCGGGCCACCGACGCCCTCGCGCTGTTCGCCAGTGACGCCTCCGACGCGTACAAGCCGTGCGTCCACGGCCCGATGAAGCGCTACGAGTTCAAGATCCTGCCCGCGGGCAGCAAGCCCGGTGCGGTCGACGAGGCCACGCCCGGCCGGCCCGGCGGGAACGACGACAAGCGGCCCGACACCGCGGCCCCCGGCACGGGCACGGGCACGGGCCCCTCCGCACAGGGCGGCGCGCCCCAGCAGCCGGCGCAGACACAGGCACAGGCACAGGCCACCGGGGCCGACACCGCCGGCAACCTCGCCAAGACCGGCACGTCCTCCGCGATGGCGCCGCTCGCCGTCACGAGCGCCGTCGCGGTCGCACTCGGCGCCGGTACGGTCTTCGCCATCCGCCGCCGCAAGGCCGCGGCGAACGCCTGACGCGCAGCCGGCCGCCCGGACCCGGGGCACCGTCCCGTGCACTCGGTCCGGGCGGCCGGCCCGCGCCGCTGTGCGGCACAGGCTGCGGGACACAGGCCGCGAGGGACACAGATCGCGAGGCGAATACCGTGCGACAAGGACTGTGAAACAAAAATCAGAGGCCCCGTGGAGTGATCCACGGGGCCTCTGATCCGATGTGCACTCGGCAGGATTCGAACCTGCAACCTTCTGATCCGTAGCTCTATGTGGATCGGTCGGTGAGGGTCATACCGGTCGCGCTCTGGCCTCTCAAAGGCGCCACCGGACGGGGCCGGTTGCTGTGGTTGCTGTACCTCACTGCTGTACTGCCACCGGCTGCGTCGGCCTCATCCTTATCAGGTCGATCGGGGCACCCGAGCAAACTCGATGTTCGGCTGTTCGACCACTAGACACTGGCCGCTGCCGTGCGCCCCGATCCGCGTCCGTACGCGGCTGCTGGTGTCAGCCGTTGATGTCAGGCGTCTGAGCGGGCTTGACACGAGGCTGCGGAAGGTGTCCAGCAACCGTCTGAACGATGAGCAAAGCGATCACCGCGATCACCAGCCAAGTGGCTTGTCGCAGAACGCCGGTCATCGTGTCACCGTTGATCACACATGCCAGCCCAACAGCCAACGAGAGCATGATTTTCTTGCGGCTGTCAGTCCCTCGTGCGAGAGTTGCAAGCAGGTGGGTGTCAAGCACCGACAGTCCACCGAGACCCGGGATGGGCATAGTCCTCCTCGGTTATCAGAAGGGCGCGCCCGGATCCTCTACCAAAGGCGGGCGCGTCCTTCGGTGTTGTTGCTCTAACGGTATGGCACGGCTCCGACAGTAGGTGCCGTTCGCCATCAAGTCTCCTTGTCGAACAGGGCGCACCACCCATCACTAACTCGGGCAGACTCAAGCGAAGTTGAGCACGCGCACGCTAGCTCGCTGACCAGCAAGAACGCAGCCGCTTATCACACGCCACTGACAATCGACGTGTGCACCGCGTGCGATAACCTCATGTCACATCGGACTTTATTGGGCAAACCCCTTGTAAATAGAGTGACTAAGGTCACTCAATTCACGGCCTTCGCAGGCTGTGCCTTACCGGCTCCCACCACTTCCCCCAGCTCCCATCCCGTACGCCGTCGACCCACACACCGTGGAGCAGGCGTGGTTCAGGGGCGTCAAGGTGGAGCGCGCCACTGTACGAACGACCTTGACGCCCCTGGGCCGCGTCTGCTCGGCTCTGCCTGGGTCGATGGTGTACGGGATGGGAGCACCCCACGCACGCCCCAACGTGCCCGCGGTCGGCAACGGCGCCCCCTCCATCCCGGTGCCGGCCGATCCCCCGCCGGAGGCATCGTCTTTGACCGTCGCACGCTATGCGGTCTCTACCCTCGGGCCGCTGCTTCGCTGCGGCCCCATGGGCCGGCCCCGGCGCCGAAGGCGCAGAGGGGTCGGCCCAAGGGGGCCTGCCCGCGCCTCGCGCGGGCCCTTGATGAGGTAGAGAAACCTGTAACAGCTCTCGCTCGGTTCGGGTCAAGACGAAGGCGCGTCAGTAGCCAGGAGGCGGCTCGTGAATCCGGCTTCGCAAAGGCGCTCGTACGCGTCCAGCACGTCGGGGGGCACTGATTGGCTGATCATGAATCCCTGCTCCGGATAGATCATCAGTCGCTGCAGCGCACCAACCAGCATGTCGATCACCAACCGGGCGTCACCGATGGAGTCGACGTACTCGTCGAGCGTCATGGGAGCGGAAGCGCTGACGACCTCGACCGCCGGCCAGAGCTTGCGTGCGGTGGCGTACGCTCGCCGCTCCTCGTAGGGCTTGCTGATGAGGAGCACCGAGGCAACCTCGATCCTCTCCTTCTCCAACAGCTCTCGCGAGAAGCGGATGTTCTCACCTGTGTTGCGGGCGCGCGGCTCTACGAGGATGGCCGTACTGGGGACACCGAGTTCCACTGCCCGTTCCTGGTAGTGGACGGCCTCACCACGGGGCATACGCTCCCGCGTCGTGGGGCTGGTGGCACCGGTGAACAGGAGCAGGGGAGCCATGCCGCGCTTGTACAGGCTCACCGCCGTGTCGGCCACGCCCAGATCGTGACTACCAAGCCCGACGGCGACCGAGCACGGCCGGGGTGTGTGGCCCATCTGGTGGTAGTCCCATACGCGCCGGGCGTCCGCCCAGTCCCGTGCCGAGATCACTGCTCGCCTTCCCTGTCCTTCGCCGAGTCGGGCACTTTGAAGTCGTACTCCCACGCGAAGCGCGATGCCGCGTGTACCCCGATGGCGTACTCCACGACGATGCCCGCGGCCGTGTAGGTCGTCCGATGAAGCTCGACGACCGGTTCGCCCGGTGGCAGCTGGAGCTGCTTCACCTCATCCGGTGTGGCAGCACGGGCGAAAAGTCGCTCCTTCATGTGGTCGATCTCGTAACCGGCGTCGTACAGCACGCGGAACCCTCCGCCTCGGCCGGCGGGCCCTGGCGTGGGGTCAACCAGTCGAGTTCCTTCGACGTGCTCGGGCCGGTAGTAGCTGGTCAACGTGTGCGTCGGCTGATCGCCTTCCTTCACCAGCCGCGCGCGGGCGTAGACCTCGGCGCCTTCCGGTAGTCCATGAGCGGCTGCCACTTCCGGTGGGGCTACGACACGGCTGACCGTCTGAGTCTGCTCGTTCCGGCGGTACCCCCGTCCGGAAGCCACACGGTCCGCGATGAAAGCGACCTCGTCGCTGTCCCGCCATTTGGCCTTGTCGTACCTGGCGATGCCGAGTCGCTTAAGAGGCACGTGCTCACGCACCACGGTTCCGTGGCCGCGAGATGAGGTCACCAAGCCCTCTGCCTCAAGAGCCCTGTAGGCCTGGTGGACGGTGGACTTGCTGCCCTCGCCTGCTGCGACCAGCTCCCTGATCTGCGGGAGCTGCTGGCCGGGGGCGTACTCACCCCTCTTGATCTGTTCAGCCAGCTTGTCCGCCAGCTCCCGCCACTTGGGCGCCATTGCATGACTCCTCTCAACAAGTCCAGTCAAGCACAGTCCCAGGACTGTTGACAGTCCTAGGACTGCGTGCCACAGTCTTGCCAAGCCCACCGCAGTCCTAGGACAGCGGGAAGGACAGGCCTTCTTTGGGCTGCTCCAAAGCTTGGAAACAGGGAGTGCTCATGCCGTCGTTCAAGATCGACCTTTCGACCGCCGTGGTGTTCGTGGCGACCGCGCCGGAACCGAAGATGGCGAACAAGAAGACCGGTGAGCGGGCCATGGACCGGGACAACCCGAGCCTGGGGCTGTCCACCGTGGGCCTGCTGGTCTCGGACGAGGGGGAGGGCAACCTCTACCAGGTGACCGTTCCGGAGAACGGCTACCCGGAGAACCTCGTGCCGGGCACGCCCGTCAAGGTCCACGGCCTCAAGGCGCGGGACTGGGAGAACGAGTTCAACGGCCAGAAGCGGCACGGCATCTCGTTCCGCGCGGTCGCGATCACCCCGGCGGCCTGATCATGGCTGACCTGACGATGTGGCTGGAGGCCACGGGGGCGTTAGCGGGCGCCGGCGGTCTCGGCTACGCGAAGGTACGGGCCCCGCGGGTCTACTGGTCGCTGGTGGGCATGCCGCTCGCCTGGGGGCGGTTCACCTTCTCGTACCGGTCGACGATGGACGTGTGCGGGCTGACGGTTCAGCCGTCCGGCCTGCGGGCGTTCATGACGCGCAACGTCGCCCGCCGTGAGGTGCAGCCGGTACCGCCGAAGATCCGCCGGGTCCGGCCCACGTCGACCGGGCTGCGGGTGACTCTGCGGCTTCCGGCCGGCCTGGAACCCGCCGACGTGATGGCCTCCTCCGAGCGGCTTCGGCACGCCTGGGGTGTGCACTCCGTGACCGTGGTCGAGACCAAGCCCGGGTTCGTGGAACTGCGCATGACCGGCCATGACGTGCTGCGCCGGGTGCGGATGCCGCGCAACGCCGCCCCGCACGATCTGGTGGTGCCGGTGGCACTGCGGGAGGACGGGACCGCGTTCGAGCGGGACTACCGCAAAGCCCCGATGGCGCTGACGCTGGGCGCCAACCACTCGGGCAAGTCGATGTACCAGCGCAACCTGATCAAGGGCCTGGCCCAGTTGCCGGTCGCACTGGTCGGCATCGACTGCAAGCGCGGGGTGGAACAGTCCGCCTTCGCTCCACGGCTGTCGGCCCTGGTCACCACCCCCGATGATGCCGCTTCCCTGCTCGCGGTCCTGGTCGCGGAGATGGAAGACCGCTTCGACCTGCTGAGCCGCCACGGTGTCTCGGACGTGTGGGAGCTGCCCGAACACCTGCGGCCGGTGCCGGTCGTCGTCCTGGTCGACGAGGTGGCGGAACTGTTCCTGATCTCGGCGAAGAAGGACGAGGAACGCCGCGAGCGGATCGTCACGGCCCTGATCCGGCTGGCGCAGATGGCCCGCGCGGTCGGGATCTACCTGGAGATCTGCGGGCAGCGGTTCGGTTCCGAACTGGGGAAGGGCGCCACCATGCTCCGTGCCCAGCTCACCGGCCGTGTGGTGCACCGGGTCAATGACAAGCAGACCGCCGAAATGGGACTGGCCGACGTGGCCCCGGACGCCGTACCGGTTGCCGGTCTGATCCCGATGGACCGCCCTGGCACCGCTGTCGCCGTGGACTCCACGGGCGGCTGGTCGAAGATCCGCACCCCGCACACCTCCCGCGCGGAAGTGGTCGCGGCTTGCCGGGAGTTCGCCCACCTGGTCCCGGACTTCCCCGCCCTCGACCCCTTCCGGCCCCTCGTGCCCACCGAGGTGCCGGCGGCCGGTCCGTCGCTGGTCAAGCCTCGCCCCGTCACCGACTGACTGCCGGGACTGGGCGGCCGGACACGCTCCCCGCCCGCCCCCGGCCCAACCCCCTTCGAAGGGAGGTGCCCCCATGCCCCGCTCGATCCGCATCGATGCCGTACTGGTCCAGGCCGTCATCGCCGGCGCGCTGTCCTTCGCCCATCTGCACGACCTGGCCGAAGCCGCCGGTCAGTCCGGGTGGAAAGCCTGGGCCTACCCGGTCTCCGTCGACCTGCTCCTAGTCGCCGCGTGGCGTCGGCTGCGCACGGCTCGCCGGGACCGCTCGGCCTGGACCTGGTTCCTCATCGCCCTGTTCGCCTCGCTTGGCGCGAACGTCGCGACCGCCGGACTCCTCGACCTCCAGAACGTGCCCGACTGGCTGCGCATCCTCGTCGCCGGCTGGCCCGCCCTGGCCTTCCTCGGCGGAACCCTCCTGGTCCACACCCCCACCGACAAGCCCGGCCCTGCTCCTGCACAGCCTGTGGACGACGAGTCGGACGCCCCGCTGGAAGTCGACGTCACGCGCGACGACACCCCCGCGCCCGTCCCGCCCCCGGCGCCTGCCGCTCCGCAGCTGGCCCCGGCACCGCCACAGCCCGGTCCCACCGCGCCCGCGGTTCCGGCTGCGCTGCTGGATCACGCCCGCAAGCTCGCCGACGCGCACCAGGCGTCGACCGGTGCCCCGATGTCCGCCGACGTTCTCTCGGCCCGGCTCGGTCTGCCCGCGCAGATGACCGACGCGATCGCCGCCCATCTCCAGCTCACCTGACCAGGAAGGAGATCCATCCATGAGCGTCTACCGCCGCTTCCGCAACCGGATCCGGATCGGGCCCGTGCAGGTCGGCACCTACTACGACGGCCGGGGCCGCGAGATGCACACCGCCGCCTGCACGGCCCCGCGCTGCGGCTTCTCCGCCGATTACCACGACCGTTCCGCCGCCGAACTCGCCGCCCGCACCCACCGCTGCAAGGCGTAGGAGGACACCGCGTCATGGACGTCCCGCTCTGGCTCGCCCTGCTCGTCGTCGGCTTCCTGGGCATCAAGCTCATCCGCCCGCCCTGGTGGCTGGTGGCCGTGCTCCTCCTGGGCGGCTACCTCCTCGCCGACAGCCTCCTGTCTCCGGTCATCGAAACCGCCATCAAGTAACCCGAAGGGAGATCCGCCCATGTTCCGCCCCAAGCTCCCGACCATGCCCCAGCCCACGGGCCTGGTCACCTCGCCCACCGTGGTCGAACCGACCAGCATCACGCCCGGCAACCCGGCACCGCCGCCGGCCCCGACCGCCCCCGCTCCGTCCCGGCCCACGATCCAGGTCACGCCCGGCACCGCCCTCGCCCTCGTCGGCGGCGGGACCGCCGTGGTCCTCGTCGTCGGCGCAGTCCTGGTCTCCATGCTCCTGGCGGTCGCCATCACCGGCGTCTCCGTCGCCCTGGTCGCCGTCGTCCTGCGCCTGCTCGTCAACGACATGCACAAGGGACGGTGAGCCATGGAAACCGTGATCGCCGCCGCCTTACCGGCCCTCGGCTGGGCCCTGCACGGCAGCCTGCTCCTGCGCCGCCTGGCCACCGCCCGCCGCGACCCGCTGACCGGCCTGCACACCCGCGCTGGATTCACCACCCGCGCCGAACACCTGCTCGCCAGGAACCCGGCCGCGCTCGTCGTCCTGATCGACCTGGACGACTTCAAGGCCATCAACGACACGCACGGCCACGCTGCCGGTGACGCCGTCCTCACCGCGACCGCCCGCCGACTGCGCGACTGGTGCGCTGGCCACGGCATCGCCGCCCGCCTCGGCGGAGACGAGTTCGCCGCCATCGTCACCGACCCCGCCCACACCCCCGGCACGACCGCGCTGCAAGCCGCCCTCCGCCGGCCTGTCGCCTTCGACGGTCACCTTCTGCCGGTCTCCGCCTCGGTCGGGCTATGCCACCGCTCCGACCTGCCGGTCCCCGCCCTCACCGACGCACTGTCCGCGGCCGACGCCGGCATGTACGCGGCCAAGGGCCACGGAAGGCGCAACGTCCACAACTGAACGGCCCCCGGAGCGGCCTCGGTCGCCAAACTTCCGCCGCTCCGGGCGCCTGCACCCAATCCAGATCCAACGGACCCGAAAGGGAAGCCCCATCATGCCCCAGCACGCCCAGAACACGCGCGTCTGCCGCGACTGCGACGGCTTCGCCACCGCCGCTATCACCACCGGCACCCGCCACACCGACGGCACCCGCGCCACCCTCCAGATCATCTGCCCGGCCTGTAAGGGCACCGGTACCACCGCCCCCGCCGCCAACCTGCACCGCATCGGGCGGTGACGACGATGGGCGACCTCACCCCGACGCAGACCGCCCCCGGCCTGCACATCATCAAGCCCTCCCCGGACGCCCCCGCCACCGGCTCCGCCGTCTGCCACTGCGGCGCCTCCGCCACCGCCACCGGTGACGCACAGGTCCAGCTCCTGGTCCAGGGGTGGGAGGCCAATCACGGTTCCGCTCACAGCCAGAGGGGCAAGTGATGCATGCCGCACTTCCCAACGGTCTGCGGGTGCTGGACCTGTTCTGCTGCCAGGGCGGCGCCTCTATGGGCTACCACCTCGCCGGCTTCGACATCGTGGGCGTCGACCTTGCCCCGCAGCCCCGCTACCCCTTCTCCTTCGTCCAGGCTGACGCACTCGCCTTCGTCCGCGAGCACGGCGCGGAGTTCGACTTCATCCACGCCTCGCCCCCGTGCCAGCGCTACACCCTCGCCCAGCGCATCCAGCACCGGGAACACCCCGACCTGATCGCCCCCACCCGCGCCGCCCTGCAAGCCACCGGCCGGCCGTGGGTGATCGAGAACGTGGAAGACGCGGCCCCGGAGCTGCACGAGCCGGTGACCCTGTGCTCTGCCGCGTTCGGTATGCGCACCTACCGGCACCGCCTGTTCGAGACCGGTGGCGGGTTCACCTTCACAACACCCCGCCACCCGCGGCACACCGCGCCGCTGACCAAGATGGGCCGCCCCCGTGCCGCCGGGCACTTCGCCCACTACGTCGGCAACTTCTCCGGCGTCCAGGAAGCCCGCGACGACATGGGCGTGCCCTGGATGAGCCGCGACGGCATCCGCGAGTGCATCCCGCCCGCCTACACCGAACACATCGGCACCGCCCTCTACGCCTCCCTGCTGGAGGTCGCCGCGTGAACGACACCGCCACCATGGCGGGCCTGGACCCGGCCACCCTCGCCGACGTGCTGAGGCTGGCCGGGTCCCCCGGCTTCGACCGCATCCAAGACCAGATCCGCCGCACCGGAGGCTGCTCCGACCCCATCCACCTGACCGGCTCCACGGTCACCCGCGACGCCGCCACCGGGCAGGTCCTGCACTCCTACTCGACCGATACCGAACCCGGCGGACGGCTCCGCCTCGCCTGCGGCAACCGGCGGGCCTCCCGCTGCCCCGCCTGCGCCTGGACTTACGCCGGCGACACCTACCACCTCATCCGCGCCGGCCTCGTCGGCGACCCCGCCAAGGGCACCCCGCACACGATCCGGGACCACCCGCGGGTGTTCGCCACCCTCACCGCCCCCTCGTTCGGCCCGGTCCACAATCGGCCCGGCAACCGGCCCTGCCGCTGCGGCACCCGCCACGCCGAGGACGCCCCCGAGCTGGGCACACCGCTCGACGCGGACGCCTACGACTACGCGGGCGCCGTGCTGTGGAACAACCACGCCTCCGAGCTGTGGCGCTACTTCACGATCTACCTGCGCCGAGAGATCGCCAAGCGCGCCGGGCTCACGCAGAAGGACGCGAAGGAGCAGTCCCGGGTGTCCTTCGGCAAGGTCGCCGAGTACCAGAAGCGCGGGGCGGTGCACTTCCACGCCGTGATCCGCTTCGACGGACCCGACGGGCCGGACGACCCCCCGCCCGCGTGGGCCACCCTCGACCTGCTCACCGACGCCATCCATGCCGCCGCCGCCCGCGTGGAAGTCGACGTGGACGCGTCCGGGGACCAGCCGGCCCGCACCCTTCGGTGGGGCACGCAGCTCGACGTACGCCCGATCCGCGCCTTCGGGGACGGCGAGGACATCACCGAACAGGCCGTTGCCTCCTACGTCGCCAAGTACGCCACCAAGGCTGCCGAGACCACCGGCACCGTGGACCGCCGCATCGGCAACAAAGAGGCCCTGGCCCTTCTCGGCGTCGCCGACCACCCGGCCCGGCTCATCGCGGCCTGCCTCGACCTGCACGCGCTCTACCCGGACCGCAAGCTCCGCGACTGGGCCCACATGCTCGGCTTCCGCGGCCACTTCTCCACCAAGTCCCGGCGCTACTCGACCACCCTCGGCGAACTGCGCCAGACCCGCGCCGACTACCGCGCCGCCCAGCAACGCGCCGTTCTCGGCCTGCCCGACCCCGACGGTGAGGAAGCAACCACGCTCACCCTCGCCCACTGGTCCTACGCCGGCCACGGCCACACCCCCGGCGAATCCTGGCTCGCCGCCAACATCCGCCGCGACATCCAGCACAACCGCGAAACCGCCCGCGAGGAACTACCCGCCCTGCTCGACCTGGAAGGAAGTGCTACATGACCACGGCTGTGATCACGCGCAAGTGGTACACCACAGCGGAAGTTGCCGAGATGCTCGACTTCGGCCTGTCCAAGACGAAGATGCTCGTCCTGACCGGGGAGATCCGATCGGTCAAGGTCGGCCGCAACCGGCGCATCCTCCCGGCCTGGGTGGATGAGTACGTGGAGCGCGTCGTCTCGCAGGCTGAGGAGGCGGCGTGAGCGGCAAGCGCGGCAACGGTGAGGGCTCCATCTACCCGTACAAGAACGGGTACGCGGCCTACGTCTGGGTGACCAAGCCAGACGGCAAGAGGGCTCGGAAGTACGCCTACGGCAAGACCCGGGAAGAGGTCCACGAGAAGTGGCTCGCCCTCCACGCAGAGGCCAAGCGCGGCCCTGTGACCACACGCCACCGAACGGTAGCCGCGTTCCTCTCCTACTGGCTCGACTCGGTGGTCAAGCCGAACCTGGCTCCCCTGTCGTACGTCTCGTACGAGGGTTCCGTGCGGCTCTACATCATTCCCCACATCGGTGCGAAGCGGCTCGACCGCCTGACGGTCCGCGATGTTCGCGAGTGGCTGACCAAGTTGGCTGGCGTCTGCCAGTGCTGTGCTCAGGGCAAGGACTCGAAGCGTGAGCTCTCCCGTCAGAGGTGCTGTGCGATCGGGGAGTGCTGCGAGGCATACCCTTCCCGCCGCGTGATCCAGGCCGCCCGGGACACCCTGCGGGCTGCTCTCACGCACGCGGTCGCTGAGGAGGAGATCAGCAAGAACGTCGCCTCCCTGGTGAGGGTGCCCAAGCCCCGGCGCCGCCGCATCAAGCCGTGGTCGGTCGCCGAGGCGGGCCAGTTCCTCACCGACGCTGCCGCGCGGGAGGATCACCTCTTCGCCGCCTGGGTCCTGGTGCTCTGCCTCGGCCTGCGTCGCGGTGAGGTCCTGGGCCTGACGTGGAAGTCCGTCGACTTCGAGCGGGGTGAGCTGTACGTGGATCACCAGATCCAGCGCGCCGGACGCCAGATCCTGCACCGCGAGACGAAGACCGAGGACTCCGACGACTTCCTTCCCCTGCCGGCGCTCTGCCTCAAGGCGCTGCGGATGCGTCGTGCTCAGCAGATCGGGGACCGGAAGGCCGCGGGGGAGCTCTGGCAGAACAGTCATGATCTCGTCTTCACCACGAAGTACGGCACCCCGATCGAGCCGGGCAACATGACCCGGATGTTCGCCCTGCGGGCTCGTCGCGCCGGCCTGCGGGTGATCCCGCTGCGGAACACCCGGCACACATGCAGCTCGCTCCTGGTGGCGCTGAAGGTGCACCCGAAGGTGGCACAGCGCATCCTGCGGCACTCGCAGATCGCTATGACGATGGAGGTCTACGCCGAAGCGAGCGAGGAAGAAGTGCGGGCCGCGATCGGCAAGCTGTCGGACGCGATGGGCGGTACCGGGTGATGCGGTTGCTGTACTTCGCTGCTGTACGCCCCTGAAACGCAAGAGGCCCCGGATCTCTCCGGGGCCTCTCACCTGTGTGCACTCGGCAGGATTCGAACCTGCAACCTTCTGATCCGTAGTCAGATGCTCTATCCGTTAAGCTACGAGTGCTTGTCCTGTTCAGTTTTACCGCCGCTCCCGTTCCTTCCGGCCCGCTCGCGGCGACAGGAAGAACATTACATGACTGCCGCCGTCATGTGAAATCCGTTAGCCGCACCCCTTGTGACCTGCGGAAACGATCCATCGAAGCCACCACACGGACCCGGAAGACGCACCGAAGCCCCGGCCAGCTGGGGCCGGGGCTTCGGTGATCGGTGCGGAGGCGGAGGGATTTGAACCCTCGATGGGCTTTAAGACCCAAACCGCATTAGCAGTGCGGCGCCATAGACCGGACTAGGCGACGCCTCCAGACAACATCACCCTTCGCGTACGAGCGCGAGTGGTGCGTGCCGATGATGACACAGTTGAGCTCGCTGTCACCAATCGACCCCTACGGTACTAGGCGGGCGGGCCGCAGGGCAAAGCCCTTACGGCCCGGTCGCGCAACGTCCGGCGCTCCGGCGCGTTAGTCCGGTCATGTTCCAGGTCACTCGCCTTCCCGCCGCCGCCCGAATCCTCGGTGCCGCCGCCCTGTCCGCCGTCACCCTGGCCACCCTGTCCGCCGCGCACCCGGCCGCCGCCGCCGCTGGCGGGGCACCGGGCTTCGATCACCTGACGGTCACCGTCCGGGACGCCGGCGCGGGCGCGGACGGCACGTACGAGCTGTTCTGCAACCCCCACGGCGGCAGCCACCCCGACCCGGACGGCGCCTGTGCCGTCCTCGAGCGCGACACACGGTGGGGGCAGGACGTCTTCGCCCCCGTCCCGGAGGGCAGCGTCTGCACCATGCAGTACGGCGGTCCCGCCACCGCGCACGTCAAGGGCACCTGGGCCGGACGCCCCGTCGACGCGACGTACGACCGCCGCGACGGCTGCGGGATCTCCCGCTGGGACCGCATGGTGCCGCTGCTGCCGGACATGGGGTCGGCAGGGCGGTCGTGAAACCGGTCCTGTGCGGCGCCGGGAGGCGACGCACAGGACACTCGGTCACACGTTCTGCTTCACTTTCCCGTGCGACCTCCCTCGCATCCCACGCCGCCCGCCGGGCCCCAACCCTTAGACTCCCTCGCGTGACACGTTGCGGGCCGATTGGCAAGATGGCCCAGGCGGTCGGCAAGTGCGGTAACCAGGAGGGAAGCGTCTCGTGAGCAGCAGGCCATCCCGAGGCGCTGCTCGCCTCGCAGCCATACTGGACGCGCTGCCCGACGCGTTGGTGCTGGTCAACGCGAACGGCACCGTCGTCAACGCCAACACCATCGCGCTGGAGGCCTTCGAGACTCCGGGCACCGCGCTGGTCGGGCGCGGGCTGCTGGACCTGCTGCCGCAGTTCGACTCGCGGCTCATCCCCGGGTCCATGAGGCGGCCGGACCACATCGATCCGCGGGCGCGCACCAAGCCGACGCGGATGGTCGCCCGGCGCACCGACGGGACCGAGTTCCCGGTCGAGGTCACCAGCGCCAACCTGGAGACCGGCCAGCAGGCCTACGACAACTACGGCTACGCCGGCGACGAGCTGCTGATGCTCGTCGTCCGCGACCTCTCCGGCACCGTCGACACCGAGGCCGAGCTGGCGCGCTCGCAGCGGCAGACCGAGATGATCCTGCGGGCCGCGTCCGAGGGCGTCGTGGGCACCGACACCGACGGGCGGATCGTCCTCGTCAACCCGGCCGCCGCCCAGATCCTGGGCTACCGGGCCAGCGACCTCGGCGGCCGTGAGCTGCACACCCTCATCCTGCACTCGCGGGCCGACGGCTCGCCGTTCCCGTACGACGAGTCGCCGCTCGCCGACACCCTGCGCTCGGGCCGCAAGCACCGGGTGCGCGGGCAGGTGGTGTTCGCCAAGAGCGGCGACCAGCTGCCGGTGGACCTGACGACCGCACCCGTCCGCGACGGGGACCAGCTCGTCGGCGCCGTCATGACCTTCACCGACCGGCGCCCCTACGACGCCCTGGTCAAGGAGCACGAGGAAGCGGAGCAGCGGCACGTCGAGGAACGGGAGCGACTCGCCGAGGAGCACGCCTCCGAGCTGACCGCGCTGCGCCGGCAGCACGCGGATGAGCTGGAGGAGCTGCGGGAGAAGCACGCGGAGGAGATCGCCGCGGACGCCG
Source organism: Streptomyces sp. WG7 (assembly GCF_049975785.1). Taxonomy (NCBI): domain Bacteria; kingdom Bacillati; phylum Actinomycetota; class Actinomycetes; order Kitasatosporales; family Streptomycetaceae; genus Streptomyces; species Streptomyces sp. WG7. The sequence continues at coordinate 2,017 of NZ_JBNGGE010000048.1, read as the reverse complement.
ACCGCTACGCCGCGCTCGGTGAACGGGAGAAGGACCGTTACGAGGCGATCGCCGCCCGGCACGAGCAGCTGCTCACCCTCCTCGGGGACTCCCTGCGCGGGCCCCTGGACGAGCTGCGCCGGGAACTGGCCGCGCTGGCGTCGGACGACGCCGGTCAGCTGTGGCCCGAGGCCAACCAGGTACTGCACCACCTCTCGGCCGGCTACTCACGCATCACCACGCTCATCGACAACGTCCTCGGCTACCAGCGTCTCGACGTCGGCAACGAGAACCTCTCCCGTACGAAGGTGATGCTCGACGCCGTCGTCGCCTCCGGTGTCGACGGGGCCGTGGAACTGATCGGGCCGGGGCGGGTGCAGTTCGCCGTGCACGCGCCGCCCATCGAGGCCGAGGTCGATCCCCGGCTGCTGGCCACCGCGCTCGCGCACCTCGTCGCGGACGTGGCGGGCGTCGACGCCACCGGCAACTCGCCCGTGTCGGCGACGGGCGGCTACCTGGACAACACCGTCGTGGTGGCGGCGGCGCAGCGCGGCGAGGTCGTACGCATCGAGGTGCGCGGGCCGTACGCCGGGGGAGACCCGGTGCACGAGCCGATCGTGCGCGGGATCGTGCGGGCGCACGGTGGCGTGCTGCAGACGCACGAGGTGCCGGGAATGAGCGGCAGCGCGTACGTGCTGGAGGTGCCGATCGGGGGTGGGGCGGGGGCCGTCGCTGCCCAGGGCCAGCCCCAGGCCCAGGTCCTCGCCCTTGATCCGGGGCAGGCACCGGCGCAGGCCGCCGAGGTCGAGGGGGCGACGGGTGGCGCGAGTGCCGCGGGTGCGGGCAACGCCCTGGCCGTTCAGGAGCCGGCTCCCGGTGGCGGACGGCGGCGCGCTCGGCGGGCGTCCGTCGACGCCTTCCTGGAGAGCGAGGTCACGGGCGCTGCGGGTGAGGGCGCAGGCGGGGGCCTCACCGGTGCCGAGGGCGGGGGTGCCGCACCGACCGGGCGACGCAGGCGGCGTGCTGCCCAGGCTCAGGAGCAGACCGTCCCGGAGCAGATCGCCCAGGAGCAGAACTCTCAAGGGCAGATCTCTCAGGGCCAGGCTCAGGCCGCGCAGGCTCAGGCCGTGCGGGAGGAGGCCCAGGCGTCGGCCCCGCTTCCGGTTCCCGCACAGGCGACGCCGGGCGAGGGGTCCGGCGGTACCGGGCGTCGGCGCGGGCGGCCCGCGGAGGCCGCCGGTGCCCCCGCCGGGGGCATGCCCCAGGAGGCGGCCGCCGGGGTGTCCGAGGGCGCCGTCGTCATGGCCGGCGAGCACGGCGGAGGGGCCGCGGCCTCCAACACCGGTCTCGGCGGGACCGTACCGCCGCAGGGCATGCCCGGGCCCGACGGCCGGCGTGCGCGGCGGGACGGTGGGGAGCAGCAGGCGCTGCCCCCGGCGCTGCCCGCGCAGGCCGGTGAGGCGGACCCGCCCGACGCGTCCCAGCCGACCGGGCGCCGGCGCCGCGCCCTGGCCTCCGCGAACGAGCGTGCCGCCGCGCAGGAAGCTGCACCGCGCCAGGTGTTCGCCCTCCCGCCCGCCGACGCGGACCGGCCCTCCGACGAGGCGGAGCCGCACGGGACGGCCGAGGCCGTGGCGTCCGCGGCGACGCCCCCGGGTCAGGTCCAGGTACCCGGCCCGGCCGCCGGCGGTGACGCCCTGCCCGTCAGCGGCGCCCTGCCCGACGAGGGCCGGCACGACGCCGTACCGCACGACCAGGCCGACGACCACACCCCGCCGCAGCCGCACCCGGCCGAGGCGCCCACGGGCCGGCGTCGCCGGGCCGGGGCCGGTCCGTGGGCCGAGGAAGCGGCGCCGCCGGCGATGCAGGGTGGTCCGGTGCAGAGTGCTCCCGCGCAGGCACCACCCGCGCACGGAGCCCCCGTCCCTCCGCAGCACGCCGCCGGCCCGGGCGTGCCCGTCCAGGCCGCACCGGCGCCCGCACCCGCACCCCACGCGGCCGCGCCCCAGCCCGCCGAGGCCACCGCCGGCCCCGCGCA
>NZ_JBNGGE010000047.1:0-60041 GCF_049975785.1 Streptomyces sp. WG7 | reverse complement strand
CCTCGGCGTCGCCTCCGGCAACGGCAAGGGGCAGATCTTCGTCAAGGGCGAGGTCATCAAGACCGTCCCCGAGTCCAGGATCGTGGAGACCCTCATCGAGGAGGCCATGAAGATCGCCGAGCAGATGGAGGCCGACGGCGTCACCTCCGGCGAGCCCTCGGTCTCCGTCGCGGGCTGAGTCTCATCGGGCATAACCGCCCTCTCCTGCCGCGTCGCCCCGGGGGGCGGCGCGGCATATGCATGCCAGGTACAGTGCGGGGACCAGCAGATCTCAGGGTGAGGCCCCCGCACGTGTTGACGCAGACCACCTCCCGCGTGCTCGAACCGAGCGACCTGGACGCCGCGCTCGCCGTTCTCGACCGCGAGCCGGTCGCGAACGCCTTCGTGACCGCCCGGGTGCAGATCGCCGGCCTCGACCCGTGGCGGCTCGGCGGCGAGATGTGGGGCTGGTACGAGCACGGCATGCTGACCTCCCTCTGCTACGCGGGCGCCAACCTCGTCCCCATCTGCGCCACCCCGCGCGCCGTCCGCGCCTTCGCCGACCGCGCCCGGCGGGCCGGCCGCCGCTGCTCCTCGATCGTCGGCCCCGCCGACACGACCGCCCAGCTGTGGCGGCTCCTCGAACCGGGCTGGGGCCCGGCCCGCGAGGTCCGCGCCCGGCAGCCCCTCATGGTCACCGACCGCGTGCCCGCCGACATCGCCCCCGACCCCTACGTCCGCCGGGTCCGCAAGGACGAGATGGAGCGGATCATGCCGGCCTGCGTGGCGATGTTCACGGAGGAGGTCGGCATCTCCCCGATGGCCGGCGACGGCGGCCTGCTCTACCAGGCCCGGGTCGCCGAACTCGTCGGCTCCGGCCGGTCCTTCGCCCGCTTCGACACCGACGGCAGGGTCGTCTTCAAGGCCGAGATCGGCGCCGCCACCGACCGTGCCTGCCAGATCCAGGGCGTATGGGTGGCCCCCGAGTACCGGGGCAAGGGCCTGGCGGCACCGGGCATGGCAGCGGTCCTGCGCTACGCCCTGGCGGACGTCGCCCCGGTGGCCAGCCTGTACGTGAACGACTTCAACACGGCGGCACGAAGGACGTACCGGCGGGTGGGCTTCCAGGAGGCCGGCGCATTCATGAGCGTCCTGTTCTGAAACGCCCCGGGCACGCGGGGCCCGCACCGCCCACACCGCCCGCACCGCCACCAGACTCCACGGCGCGGGCACGGCGCGCTACAGCCCTCCGCCTCTGGCGTGTGACGTGGTCCACTACGGCCCGTCCGCCTCTGTCGTGCAACGTGACCCGCCACAGCCCGTCCGCCCCCGGCGTGCAACGTGACCCGCCACGGCCCCTCCGCCCCCGGCGTGCAACGTGACCAGCCACAGCCCCTCCGCCCCGGGCGTACATCCGGAACACCCCTGTAGGCTCCCGAACATGGACGTCGTGATCGGCCCACTGGACCTCGCCGCGCACGTGGACGAGGCCCTCGCGGTCCAAGCCGCCGCGTTCGGACTCGGCCCGGACGAGGTGGCCGTCCGCCGCCAGATCGTCCTGCGCCACATGACCCACCCCGGCGCGAGAGCTCTCGGCGCCACCGCCGGAGGCGCCCTCGTCGGCTTCGTCTACGGCATGCCCAACGACCGCGCCCACTGGTGGTCCACCGTCGTCGAGCCCTACCTCCGCGCCCGGGGCAACGACGCCTGGCTCGACGACTCCTTCGTCATCACCGAACTCCACGTCCACCCGGCCCACCAGAACCGCGGCACCGGCCGCTCCCTGATCACCACGATCACCGACAGCGCCGCCGAGCCCCGTTCGATCCTCTCCGCGATCGACACCGAGAGCCCCGCCCGCGGCCTCTACCGCTCCCTCGGCTACCAGGACCTCGCCCGCCAGGTCCTCTTCCCCAGCGCCCCCAAGCCGTACGCCGTGATGGGCGCCCCGCTGCCCCTGCGCCGGGCCTAGCCGGGCATAACCGATTTCCGCCGGGCTGGACCCCCCGGTTAACCTCCTGCTGTTACCCTCCCCCGCTCTCGGCGGCGCTCGAGCGGGGGGACCCCCAGCAGCAGGAGACACGAGAACCATGGCCAACGCACCGGTCCAGCGCATGTCGAAGTTGATGGCGAAGACGCTGCGCGACGACCCGGCGGACGCCGAGGTCCTCAGCCACAAGCTGCTGGTCCGCGCCGGGTACGTGCGCCGCACCGCAGCCGGCCTGTGGAGCTGGCTGCCCCTCGGCAAGAAGGTCCTCGGCAACGTCGAGCGCATCGTCCGCGAGGAGATGGACGCCATCGGCGCCCAGGAGGTCCAGCTCCCCGCCCTGCTGCCGCGCGAGCCGTACGAGGCCACCGGCCGCTGGGACGAGTACGGCCCCGAGCTGTTCCGCCTCCAGGACCGCAAGGGCGGCGACTACCTCCTCGGCCCCACCCACGAGGAGATCTTCACCCTGCTGGTGAAGGACCAGGCGTCCTCCTACAAGGACCTGCCGGTCATCCTCTACCAGATCCAGAACAAGTACCGCGACGAGGCCCGCCCCCGGGCCGGCATCCTGCGCGGCCGCGAGTTCCTGATGAAGGACTCCTACTCCTTCGACGTCGCCGACGAGGGCCTCGCCGAGTCCTACGCCCTGCACCGCGCCGCCTACCAGCGGATCTTCGAGCGCCTCGGCCTCGACTACCGCATCTGCGCCGCCACCGCCGGCGCGATGGGCGGCTCCAAGTCGGAGGAGTTCCTCGCCCCGGCCGGCGCCGGCGAGGACACCTTCGCCGACTGCCCGAACTGCGACTTCGCCGCCAACACCGAGGCGATCACCTACGCCCTCCAGCCCGTGGACGCGGCGGACGTGCCCGCCGCCGAGGACATCCCCACCCCCGACACCCCCACCATCGAGACCCTCGCCGCCTCCCTCGGCGTCGAGGCCTCCGCCACCCTGAAGAACCTCCTCGTCAAGGTGGACGGCGAGATCGTCGCCGTGGGCGTCCCCGGCGACCGCGAGGTCGACATGGACAAGGTCGAGGCGCACTTCGCCCCGGCCGCCGTCGAACTGGTCACCGCCGAGGACTTCGTGGGCCGCCCCGACCTGGTCCGCGGCTACGTCGGCCCGCAGGGCCTCGGCGAGAAGGTCAAGTACATCGCCGACCCCCGCGTGGCGCCGGGCACCGCCTGGATCACGGGCGCCAACAAGGAGCACACGCACGCCAAGAACGTCGTGGCCGGCCGCGACTTCGAGGTCGACGCGTACGTCGACGTCGTCGTGGTCCGCGAGGGCGACCCCTGCCCGAACTGCGGCACCGGCCTCAAGCTGGACCGCGCCATCGAGATCGGCCACATCTTCCAGCTGGGCCGCAAGTACACCGACGCCCTCAAGCTCGACGTCCTCGGCCAGAACGGCAAGCCGGCCCGCGTCACCATGGGCTCCTACGGCATCGGCGTCTCCCGCGCGGTGGCAGCCCTCGCCGAGCAGCACGCCGACGACAAGGGCCTCGTCTGGTCCAAGGAGGTCGCCCCGGCCGACGTCCACGTCGTCGCCGCCGGCAAGGCCCTGCAGACCGAGCTGGCCCTGGAGGTCTCCGACAAGCTGGCGGCCGCCGGCGTCCGCGTCCTGGTGGACGACCGCGCCGGCGTCTCCCCGGGCGTCAAGTTCACCGACGCCGAGCTGATCGGCGTCCCGCAGATCCTGGTCGCCGGCCGCCGCTCCGCCGAAGGCGTGGTCGAACTGAAGGACCGCCGCACCGGCGAGCGCGAGGAACTGACGGTCGAGGAAGCCATCACCCGCCTCACGGCCTGACCCCGAGCCCGCAGGAGGCGCCCAGGACCGACGGGCGCCCCTGTGGGCGGGGCACGACCACGGCATGACGGCCGCCCCCGTCGCGGGTTCGACCACCGCACGAGCGCGGTCTCCGCGGGCCGGTGGCGCATGCCGGTCGCCCGTGTCCATGCGGGGAGGGAGTGCGGGTACCGGCGTGGCAACTCCGTCCTCCGTGGACACCGTTGCCGCCCACGGACGCGGCGTCCCGCCCGACTCGCGGCGTCCACGGACGCGGCGCCCCGCCCGGCTTGCGACATTCCCGGCAGCCGACGCGGTGCCCCCCGACTGCCGGGGACGCCACAACACCGACGCCGGCCGGCGGCCGGCAGACGCCCCCGCGACACATACGGTGACGACCGGCGGCAGTGCGGCCCACCCGCCGCGCACGCCCCGGCGTCCTACAGCCAGCCCGCGAACTCCAGCAGCAGTTCCGCGTCCTGCTCCCGGCCCACCCGGCGGGCCCGGACGCCCGACTCGACGGCACGGAACAGCGTCCAGCCGCGCAGTCGTTCCTGGTCGACCTCCAGCGACTCCGCGAGCCGCTTGATCCGCCGCCGGGTCGTCGACGCCCCCGACGGCTGGGCGATGAGGTCCTCCACCCGGTCCCGCACCAGCCGGGCGAGGTCGAAGGCGCTCTCGCCGACCACCGGGTCGGGGCCCACGGCCAGCCACGGCATCCGGTCCCCGGCGAGCACCTTGCTCTGCCGGAACGTCCCGTGCAGCAGCCGCTCCTCGGGCGGGGAGGCCAGCAGTTCCGCGCGGGCCGCGAGCGCCGCGTCGACCAGCGGTGCCACCTCGGGGTCGGCCACCGCGCCCGCCCGCATGGCCTCGGCCTGCCGCCCGGTCCGCCCGGCCACGGTCTCGAAGGGGTGCCCGGCGGGCGGCTCCACCCACAGCCGCCGCAGCGTGCCCGCGGCCTCCAGCAACGCCTTCGCCTCCGGCAGCGACCGCACCGACACGTCCGGATGCAGCCGCTCCAGCAGCAGTACGCCCTCCGTGGTCTCCGCTTCGCGCAGCTGTACGGCGCCCAGCCCGCCCCAGTGGGCGAGTGCGGCCCGCTCACTCTCCGGGCGGGCGCGGCGCGGGGCCAGCTTCAGCACCGCGGGCGTCCCGTCGGCCGTCCGCACCAGCACCACCAGGCTGCTGCGCCCGCCGGGCACCTGTACCCGCTCCACGGTCAGCTCCCGCAGCGCCACAGCCCGTTCCGCCGCTCCGGGCAGGTCCTCCAGCCAGTCGTCACCGTCCGGTGCCGTCTCGCCGAGTGCCCTGACCAGACGCCGCGGCGGTTCGAAAGCCATGCGCGAGCCGTTCCCTTCCCGTACGGGCAGCCGTACGTGTTACGCGGTCGGTGCCGCCGGAGCGGAAGCCGTATCCGAAGCCCGGTCCGACGCCGCATCCGACGCCGTATCCGAAGCCCGGTCCGACGCCGCGTCCGAGGCGGCGTCCGGCCTCGACGGGCTGCCGGCCCGCTCGGCGAGCCCAGGGAAGGCTACGCTGCCGCCCCGCCAGCGCACCGCCCGGACCGCCGCCTCGCGCAGCGCCCCGGCCGCCGCGGCCCGCCGGTCGCCCTCGGCCGCCCGCACCAGGTCGGAGTAGACCCCGGCCACCCGGTCCTCCAGCTCGGCCGCCAGCCGCACCGCCGCCGCCGGGTCCGGCACGTCGAAGGGCAGCGCGTACCCGGCCGCCGCGGCGACCGGCCTGCCCCCGAGACCGCGCACCTCGCGCTCCAGCGTGTCCCGCCTCGCCCGGTGCGCGTCGTATGCCGTCCGCGCCTCGGTGTGCCGTTCCTCGTCGATCCGTGCGCCGACGACCCCGTAGGCGTACACGGCCGCGTGCTCCGCCGCCAGCGCCGCCTGGAGGGCGTCCAGCGCCCGGTCCTTCGCCTCGCTCACCGGTCACCCTCCGTCAGCAGATACACGTGTGCGGCGCCGGCCGCGGCCACCGAGGCCAGCAGACGCGCCAGTTCGCCCGGCACCCCCAGCAGCGCCTCGGCCCGCCGGTCGGCCAGCTCCCGCTCGGCGGTGGCGAGCAGGGCCAGGGCGTCCTTCTCGGACGCCGGCACGGTGCCGGGACCGTCCCCCGGACCCGCGGCCCGCGCGGACGCCGTGGGCGACGCCTCCGACGCCTCCGGTGAGGCCGTGCGTACGGCGCCGAACGCCTCCGCGTGCCGTACGGCCGCCGCGTGCAACGGCCGCAGCCGTTCCGCCAGCCCCGGATGGGCGGCCATCACCGCCGCGTACCGCCCGGCCAGCCCCTCGCTGTCCCGGGCCGCACGCGCGCGTGCCCGGTCGGCGGCCGGCGTACCGCCCTCCGTGCCGCCGGAGTCCGACCCGCCGGAACATCCGACGAGCAGGGCGGCCCCGGCGGCCGACGCGAGCAGGCTCCTTCTGCGCGGCCCCGAGGGCAGGCGCGGGGGTGAGACAAACGACACGGCAGACGTCCTCGACGGCTCGTACGGAAGCGACGGCAAAACGACGGGCGACGCGACGGGAACACGCGGTGCGGCCTGCCCGTGATCACGGTACCCGGGCCCCGTCCGGGCACCACTCATCGGCACCGCCGAGCCCGGGGTGGACGGCAACACCCCCTGGGACCGGATACCCTTTGACCAGACACGCGCACCGACCCACAACAGCACACGCGGCCGAGGAGTCACCCGGATGAGCACCACCCAGAGCGAGAGGCTGCGAGAGCTGCTGGAGCCGCTCGTCGCCTCCCAGGGACTGGACCTCGAAGAGATCGCGGTGGACTCGGTCGGCCGCAAGCGTGTGCTGCGTGTCGTCGTCGACTCCGACACCGGAGCGGACCTGGACCGGATCGCCGATGTGAGCCGCGCGCTCTCGGCGAAGCTCGACGAGACGGACGCGATGGGCGAGGGGGAGTACACCCTCGAGGTCGGCACCCCGGGCGCGGAGCGCTCCCTCACCGAGCACCGCCACTACGTGCGCGCCACGGACCGCCTCGTGCGGTTCCAGCTGCACGAGGGCGGCGAACTGGTCGCCCGCGTCCTCGGTGTGGACGACGACGGACTCGACCTCGAAGTACCCGGAGTGAAGGGCCGCAAGGCCACCACCCGCAGACTCGCCTTCGGCGACATCGACAAGGCCCGCGTCCAGGTCGAGTTCAGCCGCAAGGACACCAAGAACAGCAAGAACGACAACGACACAACGGAAGACGAGGAGGCGTAGCCGTGGACATCGACATGAGCGCCCTGCGGGGCCTGGTACGGGAGAAGGAGATCTCCTTCGACCTGCTGGTCGAAGCCATCGAGTCGGCTCTCCTCATCGCCTACCACCGCACCGAGGGAAGCCGCCGGCACGCGCGCGTGGAGCTCGACCGGGACACCGGACATGTGACCGTGTGGGCGAAGGAGGACCCCGCCGACCTCGAGGAGGGCCAGGCGGCCCGCGAGTTCGACGACACCCCGTCCGACTTCGGCCGTATCGCCGCCAGCACCGCCAAGCAGGTCATCCTGCAGCGGCTGCGCGACGCCGAGGACGACGCGACGCTCGGCGAGTACGCCGGCCGTGAGGGCGACATCGTCACCGGCGTGGTCCAGCAGGGCCGCGACCCGAAGAACGTGCTCGTCGACATCGGCAAGCTGGAGGCCATCCTGCCGGTGCAGGAGCAGGTTCCGGGCGAGACCTACCCACACGGCACGCGGCTGCGTTCGTACGTCGTCCGGGTGGCGAAGGGCGTGCGCGGTCCGTCCGTGACGCTGTCGCGCACCCACCCCAACCTGGTGAAGAAGCTCTTCGCCCTGGAGGTGCCCGAGATCGCCGACGGTTCCGTCGAGATCTCCGCGATCGCCCGCGAGGCCGGCCACCGCACCAAGATCGCCGTACGCTCCACCCGCTCCGGCCTGAACGCCAAGGGCGCCTGCATCGGCCCCATGGGCGGCCGGGTGCGCAATGTCATGGGCGAGCTGAACGGCGAGAAGATCGACATCGTCGACTGGTCGGACGACCCGGCCGAGATGGTGGCGAACGCGCTCTCCCCGGCCCGCGTCTCCAAGGTGGAGGTCGTGGACATGGCGGCCCGCTCCGCCCGCGTGATCGTGCCCGACTACCAGCTGTCGCTGGCGATCGGCAAGGAGGGCCAGAACGCCCGGCTCGCCGCCCGGCTGACCGGCTGGCGGATCGACATCCGGCCGGACACCGAGCAGCCGTCCGAGCAGTCGTCGGAGCGGTAGTCCGACCTGCCGCCGACGGGGCGCGGGGAATAGATCCAGGCCGCGCGGCGCTGAGATCACGACAGCTTTGCGTGTCACATGTGTTCGATTCTTGCCCCAAAGGGGTGAGGTCGGTCCGGGGAGGTAGACTTAAGAGTGTCTGGCCGGACACGTACCCGAGCATGCCCTGAGCGCACCTGCGTGGGGTGCCGGGAGCGAGCGGTCAAGAGCGAGCTGCTGCGCACCGTGGCGGTCGAGGGTCATTGCACCCCCGATCCACGCGGTACGCTGCCCGGCCGGGGTGCCTACGTGCATCCCGCACCGGTCTGTGTCGACCAGGCAGAGCGCCGCAAGGCGTTCCCGCGGGCGCTCCGCGTCCCGGGACCGCTCGACGTAAAGGCGTTGCGCCGCTACGTCGAGCAGGCACAGGGTTGCTGACAGCAGCATCCAGGCAACGTGCCAAGGAAGACGAGCCGCACGGAACCCCGTGCGGCCTGGTACCTCGCGAAGTGAAAGCAGGTCGAGATTGCGATGAGCACTCGATGAGTACGCGATGAGTACGCCCATGAACTAGCGACGGTCCGGACGCAACCCGGACCTCAGAGGAGCGAAGTGGCTAAGGTCCGGGTCTACGAACTCGCCAAGGAGTTCGGTGTCGAGAGCAAGGTCGTCATGGCCAAGCTCCAGGAACTCGGTGAATTCGTCCGTTCGGCGTCTTCGACGATCGAGGCGCCCGTAGTACGCAAGCTGACAGACGCCTTCCAGCAGGGCAGTGGCAACGGCCGGTCCGCCGGTCGCCCCGCGGCCCCGAAGAAGGCCGCCCCCAGGCCCGCCGCGCCGTCCCCGGCGCAGGCGGCACGTCCGGCTGCCCCGCGGCCGCCGGCCGCACCCAAGCCCGCGGCTGCCCAGCAGCCCGAGGCCCCGTCGGCTCCCGCGCCGGCGCCGTCCCAGGGCCAGCCCCAGGGCCAGCGTCCGACGCCGGGTCCGAAGCCCGCGCCGCGTCCGGCCCCGGCCGCCCCGGAGTTCACCGCTCCGCCGGCTGCTCCGGCTGCTCCGGCCGCCTCGACTCCGGCTCCGGCCGGACCGAAGCCCGGTGGCGCGCGTCCCGGTGCCCCCAAGCCCGGCGGCCGTCCGTCCGGCCCGGGTCAGGACCGGGGCCAGCAGGGCGGCCAGGGCCGTCCCGGCGGCCAGCGTCCCGGCGCTCCGGCGCAGCGTCCCGGCCGTCCCGGCGGCCCGCGTCCGGGTAACAACCCCTTCACCTCCGGCGGCAACGCCGGTATGGCGCGCCCGCAGGCGCCCCGTCCGCAGGGCGGCCCGCGCCCGGGTGGTCCCGGTGCCCCCGGCGCCGGCCCCCGTCCGCAGGCTCCCGGCGGCCAGGGCGGCGGCCCTCGTCCCCAGGCTCCGGGCGGCAACCGCCCGACCCCGGGCTCGATGCCGCGTCCGCAGGGCGGCCAGGGCGGTCCCCGTCCCGGCGGCGGTCCGCGTCCGAACCCCGGCATGATGCCGCAGCGTCCCGCTGCCGGCCCGCGTCCCGGCCCCGGTGGCGGCGGTCGTGGTCCCGGCGGTGCCGGTCGTCCCGGTGGTGGCGGTCGTCCCGGTGGCGGCGGCGGCTTCGCCGGTCGTCCCGCCGGTCCCGGTGGTGGCGGTCGTCCCGGTGGCGGCGGCGGTTTCGCCGGTCGTCCCGGTGGTGGCGGCGGCTTCGGCGGCGGCGGTGGCCGTCCCGGCTTCGGCGGTCGTCCCGGTGGTCCGGGTGGCCGTGGTGGCACGCAGGGCGCCTTCGGCCGTCCCGGCGGTCCCGCGCGTCGCGGTCGCAAGTCGAAGCGGCAGAGGCGCCAGGAGTACGAGGCCATGCAGGCCCCGTCGGTCGGCGGCGTGATGCTGCCTCGCGGCAACGGCGAAGCCATTCGCCTGTCGCGCGGTGCGTCGCTCACCGACTTCGCGGAGAAGATCAACGCCAACCCGGCGTCGCTCGTCGCGGTCATGATGAACCTCGGCGAGATGGTCACCGCGACCCAGTCCGTCTCCGACGAGACGCTCCAGCTCCTCGCCGGCGAGATGAACTACACGGTTCAGATCGTCAGCCCGGAGGAGGAGGACCGCGAGCTGCTCGAGTCCTTCGACCTGGAGTTCGGCGAGGACGAGGGCTCCGAGGAGGACCTGGTCGTCCGTCCGCCGGTCGTGACCGTCATGGGTCACGTCGACCACGGTAAGACCCGACTGCTCGACGCCATCCGCAAGACGAACGTCATCGCGGGCGAGGCCGGCGGCATCACCCAGCACATCGGTGCCTACCAGGTCGCGACCGAGGTCAACGAAGAGGATCGCAAGATCACCTTCATCGACACCCCGGGTCACGAGGCGTTCACCGCCATGCGTGCCCGTGGTGCGCGGTCGACCGACATCGCGATCCTGGTCGTCGCGGCCAACGACGGCGTCATGCCGCAGACGGTCGAGGCGCTCAACCACGCCAAGGCGGCCGAGGTCCCGATCGTCGTCGCGGTCAACAAGATCGACGTCGAGGGTGCCGACCCGACCAAGGTGCGCGGTCAGCTGACCGAGTACGGTCTGGTGGCCGAGGAGTACGGCGGCGACACCATGTTCGTCGACATCTCCGCCAAGCAGGGTCTGAACATCGACTCGCTGCTGGAGGCCGTGGTCCTCACCGCGGACGCCTCGCTCGACCTGCGGGCCAACCCGAACCAGGACGCGCAGGGCATCTCGATCGAGTCCCGTCTCGACCGCGGCCGCGGTGCCGTGGCGACGGTCCTCGTGCAGCGAGGCACCCTGCGGGTCGGCGACACGATGGTGGTGGGCGACGCCTACGGCCGCGTCCGCGCCATGCTCGACGACAACGGCAACAACGTCGCCGAGGCCGGTCCGTCGACGCCGGTCCAGGTCCTGGGCCTGACCAACGTCCCGGGTGCCGGTGACAACTTCATCGTGGTCGAGGAGGACCGTACGGCCCGCCAGATCGCGGAGAAGCGCGCCGCCCGCGAGCGGAACGCCGCGTTCGCCAAGCGCACGCGCCGCGTGTCGCTGGAGGACCTGGACAAGGTCCTCAAGGCCGGCGAGGTCCAGCAGCTGAACCTGATCATCAAGGGTGACGCTTCCGGTTCGGTCGAGGCCCTCGAGTCCTCGCTGCTCCAGCTGGACGTCGGCGAAGAGGTCGACATCCGTGTCCTGCACCGCGGCGTCGGTGCGGTCACGGAGTCCGACATCGACCTGGCGATGGGCTCCGACGCCATCGTGATCGGCTTCAACGTGCGCGCCGCCGGGCGTGCCGCGCAGATGGCCGAGCGCGAGGGTGTGGACGTCCGGTACTACTCGGTCATCTACCAGGCGATCGAGGAGATCGAGGCGGCCCTCAAGGGCATGCTCAAGCCGGAGTACGAAGAGGTCGAGCTCGGCACGGCGGAGATCCGCGAGGTCTTCCGCTCGTCCAAGCTGGGCAACATCGCGGGTGTCCTCATCCGCTCCGGCGAGGTCAAGCGCAACACCAAGGCGCGCCTCCTGCGCGATGGCAAGGTCATCGCGGAGAACCTCAACATCGAGGGTCTGCGTCGCTTCAAGGACGACGTCACCGAGATCCGCGAAGGCTTCGAGGGCGGTATCAACCTCGGAAACTTCAACGACATCAAGGTCGACGACGTCATCGCGACGTACGAGATGCGCGAGAAGCCGCGGGTGTAAGCACCCCGACTTCCGAGGCGGTCCGGTCCGGGGCCGGTCGGCGGAGAGCAATATCCGTCGATCGGCCCCGGCCGTTCGTTGTACGGTTCTGATGTCCCCGCCACATGGATGGCGGGGCCATCGATCCCGGACCGGCGGGTGAACCGGTTACACATGTATGTGGGGACGCTGTCCTTCGACCTCCTCCTCGGCGACGTACATTCGCTGAAGGAGAAGCGCTCCGTCGTCCGCCCGATCGTCGCCGAGCTCCAGCGGAAGTACGCGGTGAGCGCGGCCGAGGTGGACCACATGGACCTCCACCGGCGGGCCGTCGTCGGCCTGGCCATGGTGTCCGGCGACGCGGGGCACCTCTCCGACGTACTCGACCGGTGCGAGCGGCTGGTGGCCGGCCGCCCCGAAGTGGAGCTGCTGTCCGTCAGACGGCGCTTCCACGGCGACGACGACTGACCAGAAACGCACGAGAAGCGCAGCACAAGCGCAGAAGCAGAAAGAACGGGAGACGGACCAGTGGCCGACAACGCGCGGGCGAAAAGGCTGGCGGACCTCATCCGAGAGGTGGTGGCCCAGAAACTGCAGCGCGGGATCAAGGACCCGCGGCTCGGCTCGCACGTCACCATCACGGACACCCGGGTCACGGGTGACCTGCGGGAGGCGACCGTCTTCTACACGGTGTACGGGGACGACGAGGAGCGCGCGGCCGCCGGCGCCGGCCTGGAGAGCGCCAAGGGCGTCCTGCGGTCCGAGGTCGGCAAGGCGGCGGGCGTGAAGTTCACGCCGACCCTGACCTTCGTCATGGACGCCCTGCCGGACACCGCCCGGAACATCGAGGACCTCCTCGACAAGGCGCGCCAGTCCGACGAGAAGGTGCGCGAGGCGTCCGCGGGCGCCGCGTACGCCGGTGAGGCGGACCCGTACCGCAAGCCGGGCGAAGAAGACGAGGCCGCCGAGGCCGCCGAGGCCGACGAGACGGACGACACCGCTAAATGACCGACAAGCACCCCACGCCCGACGGCCTTGTCATCGTCGACAAGCCGTCGGGCTTCACTTCGCACGACGTCGTCGCCAAGATGCGGGGCATCGCCCGCACCCGGCGCGTCGGGCACGCCGGCACGCTCGACCCGATGGCGACGGGCGTCCTGGTCCTCGGTGTGGAGCGCGCGACCAAGCTCCTCGGGCACCTCGCCCTCACCGAGAAGGAGTACCTGGGCACGATCAGGCTCGGGCAGACGACGCCGACCGACGACGCCGAGGGCGAGATCACGGGGTCGGTGGACGCCTCGAAGGTCACCCGGGACGCCATCGACGCGACCGTCGCCAAGCTGACCGGCGACATCATGCAGGTGCCGTCCAAGGTCAGCGCCATCAAGATCAACGGCGTGCGCTCCTACAAGCGGGCGCGCGAGGGCGAGGACTTCGAGATCCCCGCCCGTCCCGTCACCGTCTCCTCCTTCGCGGTCCACGACGTCCGGGACGCCGTCGCCGAGGACGGCACCCCGGTGCTGGACCTGGTGGTCTCGGTGGTCTGCTCCTCCGGCACCTACATCCGGGCCCTGGCCCGTGACCTGGGCGCCGGGCTCGGTGTCGGCGGCCACCTCACCGCCCTGCGCCGCACCCGCGTCGGCCCGTACAAGCTGGACGCGGCGAAGACGCTGGACCAGCTCCAGCAGGAGCTGACCGTCATGCCGGTCGCCGACGCGGCCACCGCCGCCTTCCCGCGCTGGGACGTGGACGCCAAGCGGGCCCGGCTGCTCACCAACGGAGTACGGCTGGAGATGCCCGACACGTACGCGGGCGTCGGCGCCGTCGCCGTCTTCGACCCCGAGGGCCGCTTGCTCGCACTCGTGGAGGAGCACAAGGGCAAGGCGAAGAGCCTGGCCGTCTTCGGCTGAGCCGGCGCACCGGCCAGAGCCTGGCCGTCTTCGGCTGAGCCGGCGCGCCGTCACCTTCCGCCCGTGGAGCGGCGACCACGGGGACCCCACTGTCGCCGCTCCACGGTCCCCCTCGGTTCCCCCGTCCTCAGGGTGTATCCAACTCCGCCCTCCTGTTCACCCGTCCGGGCAGGCGCTCGGAGTGAACCGGGGGAGTGGAAGGGGGCGCGTTCGCCAGGGGATCTGTCCCGCTGATCATCACGTGCCTACCGTCGAACGCACAGCACGGGTGTACGGCGGGGAGGTTCGACGATGGCGTCGCGCAACCGGTCCCGGGAGGCGACGGGCGGCAGGGCAGGACAGCGGACCCGGGACGGCTCCCGGGACCCGCGCGGTGGGCTCCTGGACGTCCGGGACGCCGACCCGACGCGAAGCGCGCCCGACGACGCGCTGATCAGCGTCCACGACCTCGCCGGCCGCCCGCGCGGCACGGGCTTCGCCGCCGACCACCACGGCACGGTGATCACCAGTCACGAAGCGGTCGACGGTCTGCCCCGGTTGGTGCTGAGCTCCGCCGACCACCGCCGCCGCGTCGTGGCCGCCGCCGACGTGACCCCGCTGCCCGCCCTCGGCCTGGCTCTCGTACGCACCGAGGGCCTCGGTGTCGGACCGCTGCCCGTCACCGTGCGGGACAGGGTCGAGGCCGGCACCTACGTCCGGATCGCCGCCGGCGGCTGGCGCGAGGCCCGCGTCCTGGGCACCACCGACGTCCACTACGCGGCCACCGACCGCTTCCACGTCCTCGGCGACGCCCTGGAGCTCGCGCTCGGCACATCGGGGAGGGACGCGCTGCGCCTCGGCGGCGGCGCGGCCGGCGGACCGGTGCTCGACATCGCGACCGGCGCCGTGCTCGGCGTCGTCGGCACCGCCCTGAGCTCCGGACACAGCGACGTCGGCTTCGCCGTGCCGCTGCGTCCGGCCCCCGGTCCCCTCGCCGACCTCCTCGCCGAGAACGCGGCGACGGTCCCGGCGTACGGCGCCGACCTCAATCTGGCGGGCGTACTCGCACTCGCGGCGACCTCGGTGGGGCAGGACGGTCCGCCGGAGATGCCGACGGGGGGCGGGGGCGGGGGCGTGGTCCTCGACGATGGGCTCACAGTCGGTGCGGGTGCGGGTGCGGGTGCGGGTGCGGGTGCGGGTGCCGGTGCCGGTGCAGTCCTCGGCCTCGGTCGCCATGCCGGTCCCGACGCCGGCCCGGACACCGGCCCGGGGCCTGTGGTGCCGGTCGAGCGGGCGGGCGTGACGCGGGAGTTCGCCGCCTTCGCCGCGAGCCGCGCCAGTGTGCTCGCACTGGTCGGCGCGCCCGGAAGCGGCCGTACGACCGAGCTGGCGGCGCTCGCCGACCGCCGCTCCCGTGGCACGGAACCGGCGCCCACGCTGTGGCTGCGCGGCGCCGATCTGCGCGACGACGACATGTCGCTGGCGGACGCGGCACGCAGGACGCTGGCCCGGGCCGCCCGCATCGTGGCCGCCTCGGACCGCTCCCGCCCCGCCGGCCTCGGCGACATCACCCCGGAGCGCCTCGCCCGCCTGGCCCGTTCCGCCGGGCGGCCTCTCCTGCTCCTTCTCGACGGCCCCGAGGAGATGCCGCCCGTCCTGGCCCACCGCCTTCCCGAGTGGACCGAGGGCACGGCGACGTGGCTGCGGGAGACGGGGGCACGGCTCGTCGTGGCATGCCGGGCGGAGTACTGGGAGCGGGCGGGGGCCGAGTTCCCGCGGGAGCTGTTGTACGGGGCGGGGACGGGGGAGTGGGCCGCCGGGCGCGGCGCCGGGCGTGTTGCCGGGCCGTCGACGTCCGGGCCGTCGTCGTCCGGGCAGGCTGTGGGCGGGGCGGCGTCGTCCGGGCGGGGCGTGGGCGTGCCGTCGCCTCGGACGGTCCCCACCGGGGAGTTCCGGTGCGAGTCGGTCCTCGAAGGGCCGTGCCCGTGGCCTCACGTCACCGGGGGACTGCCGCCCGGGGTGGCGGGCGGCGGGAACTGTTCCGCCCCCGGGGCGGGAGAGGCGCAGTGCGCGGGTCCGGCCGGTGAAGCACCTCGGAAGGGTCCCGCGGCCGGTGGGCAGGGTCCCGCGGCCGGTGAGCCGGGTCCCTCCTCCGGGGTGGCCGACGGGGTGCCCCGGCCGACGGGGACGACCGTCGCGAGACCAACGTCCGGGCCGGATGCCGCCGTTCTTCGGCCGGATGCCGGTGGTCCTCGGCCGGATGCCGGTGGTCCCCGGCCGGATGCCGCCGGCCACCGGTCGCATGCCGCCGGCCACCGGCTGGAAGCAGCCGATCACCGGCCGGATTCCGCCGAGCCCGGGGCCGGCGCCCTGGGCGCGGGCCTTCCGCCCTGCGTCCGGCTCGGCGACCTGCGGGACGACGAGGCCAGAGAGGCGCGCGCACGCTACCGCGTACCGGAAGGCGCCCTCGCCGACCCGGACGGCCGGCACCCCCTCACCCTCCGCCTGCTTTCGGAGGTCCGCCGCGCCCTCCCCGGCTCACCACCCCCCGTCCGCGTCGACCGGGACACGGTCTTCACGGCTTACCTGGACCTGATGTGCCTGCGCGTCGCGACCCGGCTGGCCGGGGAGAACGGCCTGCGCGGCAGCGCCGTACGCCGACTCGCCGCCAAGGTCTGCGGGCAGGTCCACGAGGCGGCCCGGCGCAGTCTCGGCCCCGGGCAGGGCGAGCTCGACCGGGAGTCGTTCGAGGCGGTGTTCCCGTGGGGACCCGCCCCCGCCCGGCTGGGCGGCGGCACCGGATGGGCGACCGCGGTGCTCGCCGAAGGCCTCCTCGTACCCGCCGGTGACGGCTACCGCTTCGCCCACGAGGAACTCGCCGACTGGATCCAGGGCACCCACCTCGACCTGGACGAAGCCTTGCGCGCCCTCGTCCACCGCCGCGGCGCCCCGCACGACACGCGCACCCTCTCCGTGCCGCACCACCGCATCGGCCCCGTCACCGAGGCCGTGCTGCTCCTGGCCCGCCAGCACGGCATCCCCCAGCTCGCGCTGACCCTCGAAGAACTGGTGACCGCCCTCGACGCCGACCCGCACTCCTGGTGGGCCGCCCGGCTCCTCGCCGAAGTGCTGACGCGCGTGCCCGACGCGACGCCGTACACGGACGTGCTGCGGCTGCTGGCCGACGGCATCGTGGACCGGCGGGGCGAAGGAAAGGCCGCGCCCGGGGAGTTCGGACCCGACTTCTGGACGGCGCTGCGACTGCCGGAGGCCACGCGCCTGGACCTGCTGCGCCGCCTCGTCCTCGCGGACGGCCCCCCGCACGAGCCCGGACCCCGCCACCTCGACACCGTCGCCGGACTCCTCGCGACCGACGCGGCGGCCGTACAGCCACTCCTCGTCCGATGGTTCGACGACGAACGTCCGCTGCCCGCCACCCCGCACGCGACCGTCGCGACCGCCGCGCAGGCGCTGCTGCACACGCACCGCCACCGTGGCCTGGACGGCCTCACCGAGGTACTCGTCGACAGTACGCACCGGCGGGCCGACGAACTGCTCGCCGTCCTGGCCGAGGAGGAGCCGTCCGCGCTCTGCCGGGCCGTCGAGCGGTGGGCGCGCGACGAGCGGCCGGCACGGCGGGCGGCGGCCGTGACCCACGGCCTGCGCACCGCCCCGCACGGACGCACCGCCGCCGACCGCACCCTGCTCCGCCACGCCGCCCTGGTCCTGCTCGCCGACCCCGCCGACAGCCGCCTGCGCGGCGGGGCGCTCGCCCTGCTCGTCCAGGATCCCGGCAGCCGCGACCGCCACCTCCCGCGAGCGCTCGGCCACTTCGCGGCGGGCGACCCCTGCATCCCGCCGAGTGCGGTGGCCGCCGCCCTGCCGACCCATCCGGAGCCCGTCCTCGACGCCTTCCGGGCCCGGTTGCGGGGCCCGGACGCGGGGGAGGCGCTGCGCAGACTCGCCGACGCCACCACGCCCGCGCTGGCCCGCCGGGTCGCCGTACTCGTCGGGGAGGCCGTGAGGGAGCGCCCCGGTACCGCCGGGCACGTGGCCGCGTACGTCGACCGGCGCCTCGACCGGGACCTGGTGGCCCGCGCCGTACTCCACCCCCTGGTCACCGGCCTGCTGGACGACGGTCCCGGGCCCTTGCGGGCCGCGCTCGCCGGTGTTCTCGCCGTCGACGGCGCCCCCGGCCGCGCCTCGCTCCGCCGCGAGCTGCGCGAACACCTCCTCGCCCACGAGGACGACCCCGCCGTCATCGAGGCCCTCCTGCGCGCGGCAGCCCAGTGCGGCCGGGACGACCTGCGCGCCCTCGTCCACCGCACCGGCCTCCTCCTGCTCCGCACCCCGGACGGCGCCACCCGCTTCGACCACGCCCTGGTCGACCTGGCCCGCCACCTCCCGGGTTTCGCCGCCCGCGTCACCGGCTGGCTGGCCGACGCACCCCAGGACTGGGCGGCGCTGGTGGGCCCCAGCGCCCGCCGCACGATCGAGAACCTGGCGGGCGCACGGGTTCCCGCGTGAAGGCGACCCGGACCGCGCGGCGTGCACCCGGACCGCGCGGCGTGCACCCGGCCCACGCGGCGTGCACCCGGCCCACGCGGCGTGCACCCGGCCCACGCGGCGTGCACCCGGTCACAGCACCGATGCCGATGCGGGCGGGTGCCGCGGGGCATGGCACCCTTAGACCTGCGTAAGAGGCACCCACGGAAACCACCGAGGAGCAGACACAGTGCAGCGCTGGCGTGGCTTGGAGGACATCCCCGAGGACTGGGGACGCAGCGTCGTCACCATCGGCTCCTACGACGGCGTCCACCGCGGGCACCAGCTGATCATCAAGCACGCCGTGGACCGCGCCCGCGAGCTGGGTGTCCCCGCCGTCGTCGTCACCTTCGACCCGCACCCCAGCGAGGTCGTCCGCCCCGGCAGCCACCCGCCGCTGCTCGCCCCGCACCACCGCCGCGCCGAACTGATGGCGGACCTGGGCGTGGACGCGGTGCTGATCCTCCCCTTCACCACCGAGTTCTCGAAGCTGTCCGCGGCCGACTTCGTGGTCAAGGTCCTGGTCGACCGGCTGCGCGCCAAGGCGGTCGTGGAGGGCCCCAACTTCCGCTTCGGCCACAAGGCCGCCGGGAACGTCGAGTTCCTCGTCGGACAGGGCAAGGTCTACGACTTCGAGGTCGAGATCGTGGACCTGTACGTGACCGGTGACGCGGGTGGCGGCGAACCCTTCTCCTCGACCCTGACCCGCCGCCTGGTCGCCGAGGGCGACGTCGCGGGCGCCGCGGAGATCCTGGGCCGCCCGCACCGTGTCGAGGGCGTCGTCGTCCGGGGCGCCCAGCGCGGCCGTGAGATGGGCTTCCCCACGGCCAACGTGGAGACCCTCCCGTACACCGCCGTCCCGGCCGACGGCGTCTACGCCGGCTGGCTGCACGCCCAGGGCGAGGCGATGCCGGCCGCGATCTCCGTCGGCACCAACCCGCAGTTCGAGGGCACCGAGCGCACGGTGGAGGCGTACGCCATCGACCGTGTCGGCCTCGACCTGTACGGTCTGCACGTCGCCGTGGACTTCGTGGCCTTCGTACGCGGACAGGCGAAGTTCGAGACTCTGGACGCGCTTCTCGAGCAGATGGCCGAGGACGTCGACCGGTGCCGGGAGCTGGTCGCGGCGGCGTCCTGACGCCTTCTCTTCCCCGCCGGCGACGCTGCGTCGCCACCACGCCGAAGGGCGGCCGGTGCTCACCAGCACCGGCCGCCCTTCGGCGTCAGGGGTTACTGCTGCGGTGGCAGGGGAGGCGTCTGCCCCGGTTGCGGATATCCGTAACCGGGCTGCTGCGGGTACGGCTGTCCCGGCTGCTGCGGGTACGGCTGCCCGGCGGGTTGCTGCGGGTAGTGCTGTCCGGGCTGGGGTGGTACGGGCTGAGGCTGCCCGGGCTCGGCGTACTGGCCGGGCTGTCCGGGCGCACCGGGCTGTCCTGGCATGGGCTGCTGTCCCGGCACGGGCTGTTGACCGGGCATGGGCTGGCCGGGCATGGGCTGACCCGGGAAGTTCTGGCCCGGCAGCGGTGGTGCGGCCACCGGCGGCGGGTTGCCGTTGGACGTCCACAGGCCGTGCGACTGCTGGTGCCGTACGAAGTCCTCGGCGACCATCGCCGAGAGGTTGAAGTACGCCTCCCGCACCTTCGGCCGCATCATGTCCAGGTCGACCTCCGCTCCGGCGGCCAGGTGCTCGTCGAACGGCACCACGACGACGCCCCGGCACCGCGTCTGGAAGTGGGCGACGATGTCGTCGACCTTGATCATCTTTCCGGTCTCGCGGACCCCCGAGATGACGGTGATGGACCGCGAGACGAGGTCGGCGTACCCGTGCGCGGACAGCCAGTCCAGCGTCGTACTGGCGCTGCTCGCACCGTCCACGGACGGCGTCGAGATGATGATCAGCTGGTCGGCGAGGTCGAGTACGCCGCGCATGGCGCTGTAGAGCAGGCCGGTACCCGAGTCGGTGAGGATGATCGGGTACTGCTTGCCCAGCACGTCGATCGCGCGCCGGTAGTCCTCGTCGTTGAAGGTCGTGGACACGGCCGGGTCGACGTCATTGGCGATGATCTCCAGCCCGGAGGAGGCCTGGGAGGTGAACCGCCGGATGTCCATGTACGAGTTGAGGTGCGGGATCGCCTGGACGAGGTCGCGGATGGTGGCCCCGGTCTCCCGGCGCACCCGGCGGCCGAGCGTGCCGGCGTCCGGGTTGGCGTCGATCGCGAGGATCTTGTCCTGCCGCTCGGTGGCGAGCGTGGAGCCGAGCGCGGTGGTGGTTGTCGTCTTGCCGACGCCGCCCTTGAGGCTGATGACGGCGATGCGGTAGCAGGACAGCACCGGGGTGCGGATCAGCTCCAGCTTCCGCTGCCGCTCGGCCTCCTCCTTCTTGCCGCCCAGCTTGAAACGCGAACCGCCGGCCGCGGGACGGCTGCTCTTCGCCTTCTGCTTCTTGTTGTTGAGCAGCCGGTCGGACGACAGCTCCACGGCCGCGGTGTAACCCAGCGGTGCGGCACCCGGGTTGGTGGGCTGACGCTGGTCGTGCTGCATGGGCTGGGGCCAGGCGGCACCGAGACGCGGGTCGGCGGGCTGCTGAAACTGCGGGGACTGGTCCGGCTGACCGGGCTGACCGGGCTGCATCGACTGCGGCGCATGAGGCGCCTGATGCGGCTGCTGGGCGGCGGGGGCCGGCGGGACCTGCGGGGCCTGGCCCTGCGCGGGCATCGGCTGGGCCTGCGGGGCGAAGCCCTGCTGAGCGGCCGGCGGCATCTGGGCACCGCCCTGGGGCTGCGCCTGGTGCGGTACGCCGGGCTGCGGCTGCGGCTGCGGCTGCTCCGGCGACTGGCCGTACGGCGCGGGCCCCTGCGGGAAGCCGTAACCACCCGGCTGCGCCGGGGGCTGTGGGGCCGACGCACCGGGCTGCGGGAACCCGTAACCGGCGGCGTCTGACGCCGGGGCGGGAGCACCGCCCGGCTGCGGGGCCACCGGAGGCGTCGCACCCGGCTGCGGGAACCCGTAGCCCGGCTGCGCGGGTGCCTGGCTCGGCGGCATCGGCGCGGCGGCCGGCGGGTTCCACGCGGCGGGCGCCGGCTGCGGAGCCTGCGGCTGGAAAGGAGGCTGCTGGGCCGGTACGCCGTGCTGCTCCGGTACGGCGGGGGCAGACTGCGGCTGCGCGGGCCACTGATACGCCGGCGCGGGCGCTACCGGAGGGTACGCCGGAGCCAACGGCGGAACTCCGCCCTGGGCCGCAGGCGGTACGTCGGCCGGAACGACGTCTTCCGGCACGCTGTCGGCGGGGGCGGCGTCGGTCAGTACGGCCTCCACGGACTCCGCGGTGGGCGTCGTGACGTCCGGCGAGGGCTGGGCGTCCTCGGGCTCGTCCGCGGCCACCGGAGCGGCTGGAGTAATCGGCCCGTGCCCTACGTCTTGGGCGGAACCGGCGAGGCCGGACCCGCCCATGCCGTTCTCCGCAGCGTCGGAAGAGTCGGAAGCGTCGTCGGCGTCGTCGGACACGTCGGAGTCGACACCGCCGTCGTCCGCCGCACCGGGCACGCCGGCCGCGACGGCCTCGACCGCCGAGCCGTCCTGTTCGCCGGTGTCGGCGTCGGCGAGTCCGGGACCGTCGGCACGCTCGTGTTCCACGGCGTCGTCCGCCCCGGCGAAGGTCTCGTCCGGGGTGTCCACACCGGCCTCGTCCGAAGCGATCGCCGCGTCGCCCTCGTACGCCGGCTCGGGTACGTCGGCCTCGTGATCGTCGGCCTCGGGTGCACCGGCCTCAGGTACGCCGGCCGCGGGCTCCGGCCGCGTGTCCCGCCCGGCGTCGTCCGCCGCGGCACGCTCGGCGATCTCCCGCTTCAGGGCGACCGCGGAGAACCGCATGGTGGCGCCGCTCTCGAGGTCGCCGTTGTCGGGCTCCGGTTCGCCGGCGGGCGGGGGAGCGGGGGCCTGGAGTTGGAACCCGCCGGCCGGAAATGCCGGAACGGCCGTGGGATAGACCGGATCCGCGGCAGGAGCCGGGGCCGCCGCGGCCTCCGGTTCGGACCGCACCTGCGGTTGCGGCTCGGGCTCGAACTCCGGCCGCCCCTGCGTCTGCTGCGGTTCGAACCCACTCCCGACAGGCAACCGGGGCACCCCGGCCGGCGGCGCGGGCGGCGTGAACGGCGCTCCCGGACCCGGCGGGGGCGGCGGAGTCAGCCCCGGCGGCGGCGGAACTGGCCCACGAGGAGCAGGCGGAGCCGAAGGAGCAGAAGAAGCGGACGAAGCGGAAGGAGTAGAAGAAGGGGGTGCAGAAGGAGTAGAAGAAGCAGCGGCAGCAGAGGAACCGGCACCCGAACTCTCCGCCGAGCCCGCCCCCTGCCCGTGAGTCTGCCCCTGAGCCGAGTCGCCCGATGCGTTCTGGGTGTACCAGGCGGGCGGCGCGTAGTCGATGGTGAACTCGCCAGTCGTCTCAATCGCTGACTCCGCGTCGGGCTGGTCATCGCCGGGTGTAGCCCAGCCCCCGCGGTTCCCGTCCCGATCGCTGCTCACAGTTCCTCCTGGTGTGGTCGAGCACCCTCATGCCGTGCTGGGGCGACCCTTGCTTGTCATTCGCAGTTGTCCGAGGCCGTCCGAGGCCGTCCGATTCACGGGCTCTCCCCCTGGGACGCCGCACCCGGTCCACAGGTTCTCGCGCCGCGCCGTGACCCAGCCTAATCACCACAGGTACTGCCCCGGCAGCCCCGTCCACCCCTCGACGCCCGCCGATTCCGGGATCCCTGGCGGCAGGGTCGCGTACGTGTGCCCGACGCAAGGTGGCAAACCGGTCGATAAGCGGTCGGTCAGTCCATTCGGCGTGGCGTGCCCAGGAGTCCGACCTCGGCATCCGTCGGCTGCGTCATCACGTACTGCCGGTCACGGTCGGCACACCAGAGGGTGACACCGTCGGCGAGAGTCGGCAGTGAGTCCACGTCGCCTCTGGGCAGGGCCATGGTGCGTCCCAGCTCACCGGCCTCGTTCGGTGACACCCGCTGCACACCCACAAGACGCGCCTGCCGTATCAGCCGGGGCGCGACGGGGCTGAGATAGGGAAGAAGCGTCAGCACCGACTTCCAGGGGCCGGACACCACCCGTCCCCGCGGTGGGCGCATACCGCAGTCACGCACCACCAGGACCGGTGTGCCGGCCGAGGCGCCCAGCGGCGGCACCCGCCCCACGTCGTAGACCGCGAGCCCGTTCTGGCCGCCGCCCATGGCGTGGACCATCTGCGTCCACGCGTGCGCCCGCCCGGTCTCCACGGCCACCCGTGCGCCGGTCGCCGCGGCCCGCAGCGCGAACACCTGGGCCGTCCACAGCCCGCCGATGAGCACGACCTCGTACGGCGTGGGCCGGTTCAACCCCAGTACGGCGGAGTGTCCGTCGGCGTCCACCCCGATGACGACGCCGTCGTCCCCGATGGGCAGCGACAGCGTGTCCAGGTCGTCCGCGGACAGCGTGTGCCGTCCGTGGCGCGGACCGAGCAGGCCGAACCCGGCGTGCAGCAGACCGCGAGCGCGCCGGGCGGCGGAAGGCTGTGTGTCTCCAGACGCCGCCGGAGCCGCCGGTGCGTGCGGTGCGTGTGACGGACCGGGAGCTCCGTGCGCGTCCGGCCCACCAGTGGTCTGTGTCGTCGTGGCGTTCACCGGACACCTCCCAGGGGCAGAGTGGCGAGCACACCCGGCAGTTGCTCCCGGTCGAGCCGCGTCAGCGCCGCGCCCGCATCCCGCGCCGCACTCTCCAACGCGCGCCGCGCTTCGACGAGTTCGTCCGCGCTGCGGCCGGTGACCCGAAGATGGCCGCGAAGCGACACCTCCCGCTGGTCCGCGCGTTCGAGGGTGACACTGACCGTGGTGGCGAGAGCGGGGACCGCCGTGACGCGTGCCACGAACTGGGGCAGCGACGGCCCGCGATCGCCGTCCAGTTGCGGCCACCTTCGAATCCAGTACGTGGTGTGCCGGCGGTTGTCGCAGCGCCAGCTGCGGCCGGACTCCTCGGTACGTCTCTCGTGCCGGCCGGACCGTCCCGCCTCGGCCGTCACCAGCGGGTTGGCGCAGGCCGACGTGGCGATGGCCGACGTCAGCTCCTCCTCGTCGAGCACAGTGGCGCGGAATCCGGCGCCGGTCAGCCTGCTGGCGAGGTGGTCGGCGGCCCGCACGACACACTTCTGAGCACCGAGCAGACCGCCGCCCCGGGCCGCCACGGCGTCCGGGCACAGCTCCGGGGTGACCTTCAGGGCGATCCAGGTGATGCGTACCGCGGGAGCGCCGGTCTGTTCCTGCAAAGGCGCGTAGTTGCTGACGGCCACGGACTGTCGCGGCAGGTGCAGCGCGGGTGCGGGTTGCGTGTGCAGCACGATCTGCGCCGATTCCAGGCGGATCCCGTCCACCTCGAGAGCGTCCCGCACCAGGGCCAGCGGCAGCGGGCGCCGGCTCCGCTCGGCACGCAGGGCGGTGGCGTCGGCTTCGACCTGTACCACCGCGGTGACGAACGTCCCGTCCCCCACGATACCGACGGGCCGCCGCTCCCGGCCTCCGTACGTGTATGTGCGCAGGCTCGGATCGCACTCCACGGCCGGGGCGAGTCCCGGCTCCGTGCCCGGCGCTATCACCAGCTTCGCGGCGCGCTTCCGCCGGACGCGCAGGGCCCGTGCCGTGGCCACCCACTCGGGCACGGAGCGGCCCCGGCGGCGTACGAAGGCCAACAGGACCAACACGACGGCGACGACGGCGGCGACGGCCAGGGCCAGGGTGCCGATGGCCCACCCGGTGAGGAGGACGGCGGCCGCGAGTTCCACCAGCACGATCCGTTGCAGCCGGGACGGCCCCGGCCTGCCCGCGCGCAGCTTCAGGTGGGGTCCGCCTCGCGCGGAAGGCTGTCGCGCCGCCCGTGACGCCGGCTCGGCGGAACCGTCTGTCCGGGCCCGGTCACGGCCCGAGGTCCGCGTTCCGGAAGCCATCACTCCATCCCCCCAATTCGCTCACAACTCACTGAGATACCAGCACCGTGCCGGACCTCAGCGGGCCCAGGCACCCTACCCGCTCCCCAAGTCCCTTCCCGCAGCAGGCATAGTAGGGGCCGCGTCCGACATCGGCGGGCGGGGGACGGTGATCCCCGGCATCGCTCATGCGGACCACGGGCGGACACGGGTGGCACACGGGGAGAGACACGCACCAATGACATCTCGGCGGGATCAGCTCAACGCCTACACCTTCGCGAAGCGCCGCCTGCTCGCGGCCTTCGTCCAGTCGTTCCCGCACGGGTCCGAGGAAGGCGCGCCACGCCCCCTGCGCGGTGTCGTGCCCGGACTCGTCATCGGCGTGATCGTCATGGCGGTCTTCGGCGCCTGGGGCATGTTCAAGCCCACCGCGCCCAAGGGCTGGGACACCCCCAACGAGAAGGTGATCGTCGCCGACAAGTCGACCACCCGGTATGTCGTCCTGAAAACCGGCGACGAGGTCCAGCTGCACCCCGTCCTCAACATGGCGTCGGCGAAGCTCCTGCTGGCCCCCAACAAGGGCGACGTCGTCACCGTCAGTGAATCGCTCCTCGACAGCGGCAAGATCCCGCACGGTGTCACCATCGGCATCCCGTACGCCCCGGACCGGCTGCCCTCCGAGGAGGAAGCGGGCACCGCCAAGCGCTGGGTCGTCTGTGAGCGGCCGAGTGCGGGCGGCCGGTCCATCCAGAAGGCCACGCTGGTCCTCGCCGACCGTGAGAAGAAACTGACCGAGGGCAAGCAGAAGTTGACCGGCGGCGAACTGCTCTACGTGGCGGACCCCGACGGCAAGCGCTTCGTCGTGGACTCCGGTGGCACGGCCTATCAGGTCGACAAGGCGGACACCGGGTCCGACCTGGAACTGCTGCTGCGCACCGTCGTCGGCTCCGGGCGTGAGCCCCAGCGGGTGTCCCGCGAGTGGCTGGCGACCCTCCACCAGGGCGACCCGATCACGTTCCCGGACGTCGAAGGCACTCCCGGCGCACCCGCCGGCGCCCCCGGGCAGCTCGGTGAGTCGGCCGACAAGGTCGGCACGGTGCTCAAGGCGTTCGACAACAACAAGGAGCAGTACTACGTCGTGCTGCCGGGGCGGGTCGCGCCGGTGTCCGCCTTCGTCGCGCAGCTGCTGCTGTTCAGCAAGGACCTGGCTCAGGTCGGGCAGGCCGGTCAGGCCCTGGAGATGAGCCCCGGGGCCATCGTCCCCGGCAAGCCCTTCGGCACCGAGTACGCCTGGCCGACCGGCACCCCCGAAGCTGTCAACGAGGCGTCGGACGCCAAGGGCAGCCGCAACACCGTCTGCAACGTTCTGCGAGGAGTCGGTGGCACGGGATCCACCACCCTCAGCACCTGGGCGGGCACCGACTTCCCGACCGACCTCCCCTCCGGATTCTCCAGTGCCTACGTGACCCCGGGCTCCGGACAGCTCTACCGCCAGTTCAAGGGCGCGGAGACGAAGGCGGGCCCCGTCTTCCTGGTCACCGACACCGGTCTCCGCCACGTCCTGCAGTCGAACTCGGACAGCGCCACCGACGACGCCGGGATCGGCATGTCGGCACAGGAGAAGAAGGAAATGGAGCAGGAGGCCCAGCAGGCCCAGACGCGCCTGGGCTACGCCGACGTGGACCCCGCCCCGATCCCCGCCGCCTGGTCGGCGTTCCTGCCCACGGGCCCCCGCCTGTCCACGGCCGCGGCACGCCAGCCGCAGGGCTCCTAGGAGGGACGCCACCACCATGCGACCCATGTGCCTCCGCGCCCTCCCGACGGCAGCCGCGGCGACCCTGCTGGTAGCGGTCTCCGTGGCCGGTGCGCCGCCGGCAGCGGCGGAAGACGACTTCTCCGGCCAGTGCGAATACCCCAATGCCACCTACCCGGGCCGCCCCTGGTCCCTCCAGCGGGTCCAGCTCGACGAACTGTGGACCGAGTCCAAGGGCAAGGGCGTACGGGTCGCCGTCATCGACACCGGCGTCGACGTGGCGAACCCGCAGCTGAAGAACGCGGTGGACGTCAAGAGCGGCCGCAACTTCCTGCCCAAGGACCTGAAGGACGAAGACGGCGACCCCATCGACCGGGGCAACGAGAACGGCACCACGGACACCGTCGGCCACGGCACCAAGGTCGCCGGCATCATCGCCGCCCGGCCCGACGACAGGACCGGCTTCGTGGGCCTGGCCCCCGAGGCGACCATCATCCCGATCCAGCAGAACGACGCGGAGGGCAACGGCGACACCGACACCCTCGCCAAGTCGATCCGCTACGCGGTCGAGGCCGGAGCCGACGTCATCAACATCTCGCAGGACACCGCGGGCGCCGCCGAGCCGGACCCGACGCTGGAAGCCGCCGTCGACGACGCCCTGGCCAAGGAGATCGTCATCGTCGCGTCGGCGGGCAACGACGGACTCGGCGGCAACATCAAGAAGACCTACCCCGCCTCCTACGACGGCGTCCTCGCCGTCGCCGCCTCCGACCGCAACAACGAACGCGCGTCCTTCTCGCAGTCCGGCGACTTCGTCGACGTCGCGGCCCCGGGCGTCGACATGATCTCGACCGTCCCCCGGGGAGGCCACTGCGCCGACAACGGCACGAGTTTCTCCGCGCCGTACGTCTCGGGCGTCGCGGCGCTCATCAAGGCGGAGCACCCCACCTGGACCCAGCGCCAGATCGTGGCCCAGATCGAACAGACCGCGGAACGCACCATCTCCGGACACGACCGCCTGGTCGGCTGGGGCGTGGTGGACCCGGTCCGCGCTCTGACGGAGGACGACCGGCCGATCGAGTCGCCCAGGCCTCAAGAGGGCTTGGCCAAGGCCGAGGCACCGGTCGCCGCGAAACTCCCACTCGGCGAGACGGCCGACGAACGCAACGCCCGCCTCGCGACCTACGTGGCCGTCGGCGCGACGGTGCTGGTGGTGGGCCTGAGCGGGGCAGCGGTGGCGATCAGGGACGCGCGCAGAAGGACGCGTACCGCGGAAGTTCGCAGCGGTCGTAGTGCAACGTGAGGAAACACCGTTCGACCATCGCCGGGACGTCAACACCCCGGCAGAGACCGTGTTGAACGAGTGAAGATGGCCGGAACGTGCGCGAGTTGCAGCACTTCTGTTGCATATCGCGGTTGGGGCTGTCGGTGTGAGTTATTAGAGTGGTGCGATGGTGGTCGCGATCGCTCCAGCGGCCTGTCGACTCGCGGGGGACAGGGCGCGACACGGGGAAAACGGGGAAAACGGGGAGGGATAGCACAGTGCTTCCTGCAGAGATGGGCGGCGGAGCCGCAGACGTGCGCCGTGGCGTGATGGCGCTCTCGACGTTCAAGAAGCGGGTGGACGACCTGCTCAAGACCTTCGAGGACTCGGCGGGCGGTGCGTCCAAGGTCGGCACCCACAGCCTGCCGGAGACCGCCTTCGCCAGCGCCACGTTTGCGGAGGGCAAGACGCTCCACCTGGAGTACGAGCGCGTCCACGAGCGGATCACCGCACTCTCCAAGTCGCTCGGACTCCAACTGGAGGCCATGCAGATCGCCGTGCACGGAGTGGACGTCACCTTCGACAACCTCGAGGACGAGCAGCGCCAGCGGTTCCACGAGATCCGGATCGAGGTCAACCAGGCGCGCGAAGAGATGCTCGAGCGCCAGAACGAGCGGAACAACCGCGCCGACCGAACCGACGCGGGGTACTGATGAGCGGCGACAAGAACAAGCCGGATCTCCACCAGGAGGAGCGGCAGGACGCCCTGGCGCAGAACGGCGCGCTGGACGCGGTCATGACGATGACCAGGATCGTCCCGTTCGGTTCGGCCAGAGGCATCCACTTCGGCTCCACGAACTTCGAGAATCACGATCTCAATCAGATGATCGACATCGTCGAGTCCGCCAACCCGGAACTCCTTGAGTCCGCCGGCCGCGCCCTCGTCGACGCCCGAGACGCCATCAAGGAGGCGGCCACAGAACTCAGGACCAATCTGGGCGGCGACATCGACTGGAAGGGCGAGGCACGCAACGCCTTCTCCGACTGGCGAGACAGCCTGGTCAAGACCGCCGAAGGTGTCGCGGACTACGCCGACACCATCGGAACCCAGGTCATGGCCGCGGGCACCGGCCTCGCCTCGGTCCGCAAGTCCATGCCGCCGCGCGACACTCGCCTCGTCTCGAAATCGGTGCAGGACTTCGCCGAAGCGGAGAAGACCGAGACCAACGAGGAGTACACCCAGGCGGTCAAGGTGGAGAAGAACCGCCAGGAGGCCATCAACCAGATGTACCGGCTGGCGTCGTTCTACACGGTGTCAGCGGGAATGATGGGAAGCGCCGAAGAGCCGGTGTTCCCCAAGATGCCGGATGTGGGGGTCCCCAAGCCAACGCCGGGCTCCATCCGCTCAGAATCACCTGGCGTCGGCAACGCGTCACTTACGTCCCCCAGCAGTGCTCCTACCGAGCATCACCAGTCCTCGCCGACCGGTGAAGCAGGGCGGGCGTCCGCGATCGAGCAGCAATCCTCTGCCAGGGAGGCATCTGAGCCTGCCGCGCTCCCAAAGCGGCCTGTGGGGACAGAGATCGACAGTGTCGGTACGCTGCCGCCGCAAGAGGCGGTGAAGCCGATCAATGCTGCGCCACCGTCGATGACCGGTCCCACCGCTCCGGCAGGGCCCGTTCCGCCCATGGCTCCGAGTGCGATCCCGCCCACCGCGCGCGGACTCTTGGGGCGCGCCGCAGGACCCGGCGGTGGGGCCGTGTCCAAGGCCTCACCACCAGTACGGGGACGAGTGGGGGGACCGATGGGCCCGGACTCGGCGTCACGCACAGGCGCTGGTCCCTTGGGCCAGACCCCCCGTGGCGTGACGCCAGGGCCCATGGGCAGCCGTGGGACAGGACCGCTAGGGCAAGCGGCGCGAACCGCCCCGCCGGGGCAGGGTGAGGGCCGCGCTCCTGGCCCCATGGGGCGTGGCATCGTTGGGGGCATGCCGAGGCCCGGGGCGCCGGCACCCGGACCGGCCGGTGGCGGGTTCCCGCGGGGGCCAGTGAACGGAACGCAGGCTACGCCGTCCGGGCGTAGTGGTGCTGGACGTAATCCCGATGGTGTTGTTGGGGGACGTTCCGTTCCCAGCGTCATGCCGGGAAGCAACGCCTCCAGGCTGCCGCGTGGCACGGTCATCGGCGGGGAGGGCACATCTGCTCAGCGTCCGGCAGGGCAGAGGCCAGGCCAGCGTGGAGTGATCGGGGCGCCCGCCCCGGCGCCGCGTACAGGAGAGGCATCTCGTCGCCCCGCTGCCAACGCTGACGGGGTTGTCGGAGCGCCGAACGGGAGAACCTCCGGTACGGGTAACGGTGGTTCGACTCCTCGACGTCCCGCTGCACCACGTGGTGGAGCGGGAAACCAGGGGTCCTACGAGGGCCGTTCGCGTCGAGATAGGCGACGTGGCAACCAGGCCACGACCGACTGACCGGACAGAAGCGAGGACAGACACCAGCATGTTGTCAGGTTTCAGCCGACACACCAGGCGGACCGCATCTCTTGTGAGGCGATACAACAGAGGACGGGCTTCGGTCGTCTGTTCAATGTTCGGTGCCTTGGCTCTTACGTCGGCAGCGTTGGCGCCGAGCGCATTGGCGGCCGATACACAGTCCCAGCAGTGGTACTTGCCGGCGATGAATGCTGATGAGATGTGGAAGGTGAGTACAGGAAAGGGAGTGAAGGTGGCTGTGATCGACACGGGAGTAAACCCCGACACCCCTTCGCTCCAGGGTCAAGTGCTTACTGAAGAAGTGTCCCAAGCCCACGGTTACAAGGCGACTGAGGATTACGAAGGGCACGGCACTACCATGGCCGAACTGATTGTCGGCACTGGTGCCGGCGGCGGCCTGCAAGGCCTGGCTCCGGGGGCCAAGATCGTACCTTATCGGATCGCTTTGCAGGGTCTGGAAGATGCTGAGGCAGAGAAGGCTCCCGATGTCGCAGACGTGATCAGAGCCGTCGCTGACAGCGACGTGCAGATCATGAGCATGTCCTTTAGTGTCGATGCCGAAGATTCGGATGAGCTTGAGGCAGTCAAGTATGCCCAATCCAAGGGCAAGCTGATGATTGCGGGCACAGGAAATGACGCTGAAAAGAAAAACCTCATCGGATACCCCGCTGCCTACCCATACGTAGTGGGCGTGGCCGCCTCGGACGAGTCCGGAAAGGTCGCGAAGTTTTCGGAGCATGGAAACTACGTCGACCTGGCGGCTCCGGGGCTGAACACGCCCGGCTGGTGCGACGAGACCTTCCGCTCCTACTGCGACCAGGGAGGAACAAGCTTCGCCACCGCCCTCACCTCCGCCTCCGCCGCCCTCATCTGGTCCGCCCACCCCGACTGGACCGCCAACCAGGTCCTCGCCAGCCTCATCGACACCGCCGGCCGTGACTGGGCAAGGGACGACCCGAGCGTCTACCTCGGCTACGGCCTGATCCGCCCCCGTAAGGTCCTGGAGAACGCGGACTTCACTCCCGCAGCGGCAAACACCGACCCCCTCGCCAGGGAGAACGCCACCGGAGTCCTGGACGAATCAGGCGACCCGGTGACCTCTTCAACGGCACCGTCGCCCCAGCCCTCGAAGGGCACGTCGGGCAGTAAGGCCCAACAACCCGTTGCCTCCGAAGCGGACACCTCCGACAACACCACTTTGTGGGTAGCGCTCGGAGCCGTGGCGGCAGTGCTCGTGATCGGCGGCGGTGCCTTCGCGGTGGTCCGATCCCGACGAGGCGCATAGCGACCCCTCGCAACCGACCCTCACCACCACGCGGTGACACACACGACAACGCGTCGCCGCACTCACGAAAGGGACTGCCGAAATGGCTGACGGCCGCAAGCTTTACGAGGCCCAGGTACAGAAGCTCCAGACGAATGTCATCGACCGTTACGACTCGATCAGGCAGTCTCTCGCCCAGCTCCAGGGAACGATCGACATGATCGAGAAGCACTGGACGGGGCAGGGCGCCATCGCCTTCGACAAGAAGCAGACGGAGATCAACAACCACATGGCCTCGATCGGCCGGATGCTGGACGACTTCCTCGAGGGCATCCAGCTGAACAAGGCCGACAAGCAGAAGCTCGAGGACCAGATCGAGGCGGACGTCACCAAGATCTCGGTGGAAGACCTTGGTGGAAAGACCTCGGCGCTCAACAGCTACTGACGCGGGCCTTTCCGAATTGGCCTGCTGACTCTCAACGAAACGAGGAAGACATGTCCGGAGCGCACTACGACGAGCTCGCCGTCACCTACGGCACCATGGACGCGCTCGCCACCGAACTCGGCACCCACGCCAAGAAGCTCGAGGAGGACCTCGAGGCGCTCAAGAAGGCCGTGCTCGACGCGGCCGCGGGCTGGGGCGGCGAGGCGTACGAGGAATTCACCAAGAAGACCAAGGAGTGGGACCGCCACGCCTCCGGCATCCACCAGGCCCTGGTCAGCATCGGCCAGCGCGTCGGCACCGCCGGCGGTGACTACCGCGGCGGCGACCTGAAGGGCGCAAGCTACTTCCTGTAGGCGGGGCCGAAGGCCCGAAGGTGACGAACAGGGTGGACACGCGCGGGAGGTGTCCACCCTGTTCTCGTGCTTGCCGTAGCGCTTGTCAGGATCGGCAGCCGAGTTTTTCCTCGTAGGCGTTGAAGTAGGAAGGAGCGAGCTTTTCCAGAAGCTCTTGTGATTTTTCGTTCCATCTCATGTCGCTGACCTCCACTGTTAGAACGTCACCCTTTTCGCTGACCCCGGGGCACTGGATTAGGGCGACTACTCCGTTGTTCCAAGAAGCGAACTCGCCTTCCCTGAGGTAGCGCAAACCTTTCACGTCGTATGTCAGGAAATAATCGCTCAGCTTGTACCTGTTTTGGTGCCAAGCTGCGTCGCTGATCACGGAGTCGTTCTCATCCACATACATGTGGCAGAATTGGCCCTCCTGTAAACTGAAATGCCCCGTGCTTTGCTCGAACTTGTTTCCATCGTCGAGTAGGGCTTCCAGCACCTTCTTGTCGGCAGGTATGCCGCAGATATTGTCCGGGGCGGTATATGAGAGGCCGTCGTCTGACGTATCGCAAGCGATGAGAGCCAACGCGAGGAGGGCGGTGGTGGCCATTCTCTTCGCTGACAACGACGATCCCTTATTCCGGTGGGGCGGGTATGGGACAGGCCTCATGTTCCGTCTCCAGAGGAGTTCCACTGAGCGCCATCGGAATGGCTCACACCTGCTTGCGTGCGGACCCCCCGATCGATGGCATCGCGTGTTTCTGCGTCAACGTCGTCATGGCGTGCGAAATAGCTGGTGAGGGCTGCCGCTGCGGCATCAGCAGCAGCCTCCCTCCCTCTTGAGTACTCTCTGCCCGCGTCGTGCTCGGCCTCCCTAGTAGTGTCCTGCTCGGCACTCTTCACGACACTCTCGGACACATCCTCCGCCAGCCAGTTGACCGGCTCTCCCACGATGGAGAAGGGAGCAGGGATGGCTCCCGTCCCCAAGCCGACGATCCGGTTGACCCACTTCGCATTGTCGGCCACCGCCTCGTTGTACTCCGCGTTCGTAGCCGTGTGGTAGTCGTAGATCGCGTCGGCTCTGGAGTTGCTCATCACGCCCGCGATGGCAGCGCCCGGAGCGACCAAGTGCCCGACGCGTGCACCGTCCTCCGGAGTGAGGTCCTTTCCCTCCGTCCGCAGGAAATCCTGCACCACGTTCGCGGTGTAGGCCTGCTGCGCGGAAGTGATGGCGCTGTAGGCGTCCGGGTCCTGCCCGACCAGGCCGAGGAACTTCTGTGCGTCCCCGGAGCCGAGTTCAGCGGGCTCGCCGTTGACAGGGAAGGCCTTGCTGTCCGCACTCTCGCCGTACATCGACCGCTGGAAGTCAGCGATGTAGTCAGCCGAGATGTTGCCCAGGCTGTCCCGCAGGGCGTACAGGGGACCGGTCTCCTCTCCCTTAAGGTCACCGTTCATGTTGTGCGTCAGCAGATCCGGGTTCTGGGCGAACTTCTCCACGATGTCGTGGACCAGTTTCGCCTGTGCGTCGCTGTGCCTGACAAACGGGTCGATCGTGTCACTGTCGTACGGGCGGCCCGTCGCCGCAGCCTCCAAGGCGTGGCCCAGTGCGTTCGGGCCGAAGTTGAGTGCCTTCTTCGCCGCGTCCTCATCCGCGAGGACGTTGTGGCTGTTCGTGTCGATCACCCACTCGAAGTCCTTCGTGGTGAATAGGTCGAGGTAGGACTTGAAGTCGGGCTTCTCTCCGGACTTGATCGTGCCGTCGTCGTTGTACGCAGTCGGCGTCTGCGTGAAGAACTGCTCCGCTGCCTCAGGGCTGTGCCCCAGTGCCTCGAGCACGCTGTTGAGCGGTGCGTTCCCGGTGCCCAGCTTGCCGGAGGGGTTGAAGCCGTAGCCGTCGTCACTGCCGGCCGGCTTGTTCGACATGAAGCGGTACGGGTCGTCCTGGTGAAGCTGTGTGACGTGCTCCGCGATGGGAGTGAGGAACGCGGGATCGTAGTTCCCGTAGCGGAGCAGGCCGCCCAGTACCTGGTATCCGTACGGTTTGTTCATCATGCCGCGGTCCCACTCGATCTCCTGGGTGCCCAGCTTGCGGAACTCCGAGCCCCACCACGAGGGCAGGTGCTGGCGGTCGCCTTTGAGGCTCTGTGGCGTGTACGGGTCGGTCGCGTTGGCCAGAGCGTGGCCCATGTACTTCTGCAGGTCCTGTACGCCGCTCAACCGGGTCTTCGAGGCGTCTCCGCTCGTACCGTCGATCGACATGGCACCGTAGAACTCGAGTGTCTGCCTCGGGCCGCCGAGGCCCTGGAAGAACTCCGTAGCGAACTCGCCGTCCTTTTCCCGTCCGTTGTGGCGCAGCAGCCTGTTCAGTTCGGCCAGCTCTCGGCCGGTCATGCCCTCGCGCTTCTCCGCGAGTTCCAGCGCGCGTTCAACCTGGGCGTCGTTGAGCGAGTCGTAGGCCGCATGGCCGGCGTTGTACGGGTCGTTCCCGTGAGTTCGGGCGAGCGCCAGCTTGGTGGAGGCGTCGATGTCATCGGCGTGCGCGATCTTTCCCGTGATCGCGTCGGCGTAGTACTGGCGTTCTTCCTTGTTCTTGTCGTCCTTCGGGGACGTGCCCGGCGTCACGTGGGCGTCCACGCTCACCGTGCCGTCACCGTTGTCGCGAACGGTGTAACCCTTGTCCTCGGCCTCGGTGGTGAGCGTCCGCACGCTCTTCTGCAATGCCTCGAGCTCGCGGTGGGCGTCGTCCAGAACCTGGTGGATGCCGTTGGCTTCCATCTGGAGGTCGGCGAACTCACCTGCGGTCCTGTCCACGAACTCTCGCGTGACGCCGGCGTTCACCCCCTTCCAGCGTGCGCGGTCGGACTTCTTCTTGAGGCCGTCGCGCGCGTCGGTCTCGAGTTGCTTCAGGTTGTCGACCACCTTCTTCCAGTCCGAGACCGCGGTGTCCAACTGACCGAGTGAGACCTGCATCAGATCGTTGTAGGTGATGGGCATGCCGAAGTCCCCCGGGCTACTTGAAGTACCTGCTGAGCTCGGAAGCGGGCATTTCGGACCCGTCCCGCTTCGTGATGCCGGCGGCGATCTCCGCGTCGTCGTTGGCGTGCAGCTTCTTGCTGAAGTCGAGGTGGTTCGAGATCTGCGCGCAGGCGTGGCGTACCGCCTTCACCTGGCTCTCCCAGACCGTCAGTGTCGTCATGAGTTCGTCCCCCATGGCGAAGTTGGACCTGGACAGCGCCGAAGCGGCCTGGTGGGTGGAACCGGCGTGGTCGGAGTTCATGCCGGCCCCGGCGATGTCGACCTTCTTCACGAGCTCACCGTGCAGGACGAACGCGTCGTGCCCCACAGCGCCGAGGTCGTCCTGCCGTGCGACAAGGTCCGGACCGCCGCCCGGCCCCGCGCCCTGCGTCGGCGCCTGATTCAGTCGGGTGTGGGTGGTCGGCCGGCCGGCAGCCTGGGCCTTTGCCTGTTCCCATTCGTCCCATGCCATGCACTCGCTCCTCAGACGGCGTCAGCCTCCGGAAGATCTACCGGACCGAAGGTAGCGGACGCTCATGAACCACGGCAGCGCTTTCAAAGCCATCACGACGGAAGGAAAGAGCTACTGTGCGGAACCCGCACAGTGCTTCGGCGGCCTGGTGGGAAACACGGATCGCCAGACTGCCACGGGACCGTTCAACGGTCCTTGGCACGCATGCTCCTTGATGACATCACAGGCCGGCAGGCGGTGCCTTGCAGATGTGACGGGAGCATGCCGATGCCGGCCGTCCACATCTCGTGCACATCGGTAGAGGTCTCCGTCGCGCGCGTTGACGTGAACGACCTATGGCGTACGGGGCGGCTCGGTAGCCGTCGAGGCGGGGTCGACTCGCGCGCCCGGTCCGACCCTCGGTCACATGCCGGTGACTGACAGAGGGAGTACGTGTCCGGCTGTCTGGCTTCCCCGTCCGAGACGTGCCTGGCTGTTCTTG
The DNA here is from genome assembly GCF_049975785.1 of Streptomyces sp. WG7. Taxonomy (NCBI): domain Bacteria; kingdom Bacillati; phylum Actinomycetota; class Actinomycetes; order Kitasatosporales; family Streptomycetaceae; genus Streptomyces; species Streptomyces sp. WG7. Next base: position 23,519 of record NZ_JBNGGE010000047.1, on the reverse strand, counting down.
CCCGTCATCTCAGCTTTCCGCAAGCGTGACGTCAGGGCAGGAATACAGATCGGCCGCAGAGGCAACGAAGTTGTCGAACGTGTTTCCGCGGACCTTCGAGACCCGATCGTGATTGTCCGAAAGAGCGCTGGCGTACTCCCGGTTCCAGTGAGCGGCGAAGTACACGTCACCTTCAGCGCAGTGCAGAACGGCTTGGTCGACGGCGGCGATACCGTGGCTGTCGGGCAGCTTGCGGAAACCGTGGGTGTCCTGAAGGACTGCGTCGACCATGTTCTGGTCAGAGGTCGCCGTGAAGGAGACGGCGGCCCCGGCACTGCCGGCCAGGGTCAGATCACATGCCCACACGTCCTTCGTCCCCTTGCTGATCTGCTCCTGACCGGGTTCGGCGACACCGGTGAGCACGGCGTCGTCGGGCAAGGAGAAGCCCGGCAGTCCGCACACCTTACCGACGTCCGTTGTGCGCACACCATCGGGTGCGGCGAGCTCTGGTGACTTCTCCAGCGGCGGGGTGGCGCACCCGGCGTCCGCGGCAACTCTCTGGGCGGCGTGAGCCAGAAGGAGTGCCAGTCCTTCTGGGTCGGCCTGGCCCTTCGTCACGGTGGCTTCGACGGCGGACACGCCGTCGTCGTCGGGCGGGATGACGCGGGTTCCCCGTATGTTGCCCACCTTGTCCCAGCACGACTTCGGCAGGACGACGTACCCCCCGGTAGGAGTCACGGCTCCGGTCGTTTCGCCCTTGAAGTAGGAACGTGCGCCGGGGTTCTTCCACACATGAGTGGTGTACGGAAAGGGCCCGTCCTCGTTTGCGGTCGTCAAGGTGACTTGCTGGTCCGTGTTCCCGAGGAAGCGACTGGTGCGCTCGATTACGCACGTGAATTCCGGCTCGCCGGGGGAGCTTTGCAGGCGCCCTTCCGAGACCCGGCCCGAGGAATTCAGGGCACGCTGTGCGTCCCTGGACTCCACCCGTTGGTCGCAGAATGATGGCGACCCCAGCACATTCGTGTTCTGCCATATGTGCGTAGAAACAAGAGCGCTGACGGCAACCAGCGTTCCCGCAGTGATGAGCAGTGATTTCTTCCTACGTGGGCTGGGGGGCATGTGTGTATTTCCTTGTCTCGGGCCCGGACTCAGCGGGACCGCAGAGCTTCGTACGCGGTCTGCCGTCCGGAAACATAGCTCTGCTGGGCCTCGCCGGCGGCGTCCTCAGCGATCTCTGGGGCCAGGCTTCGCTCCGCGCCCCACCTGTCGAAGTAGCGGTCGATGTTGTCTTGCGCTACGTCGTTGCTCCGGTTCAACTCCTCCTTGGCCAAGGAACCCTCTTCTGCCTGTACTCCCGCCAGCCAGTTATTGAGAGAGACGTCCACCAGACGTTGGGACATGTCCCCTACTATCGGAATGTTGGTGATCATTCCGCCACCGATGTGGTAGCCGTAGAACCGTGTATCAGTTGCCTCGGAAATCTTGTCGTCGTGCACATCCATCTTTACGTCACCGCCGACGGCGTTAAGGGTGCCGGTGACTTCGCCATACTTGCGGGCCTCGTTCAAGGCGGCGGTGGCGTTCGGGAAATCCTTGTCCATCAGTTGCTCGGACATGTAACCCTGTTGCGCATGATAAATGCGCTCGAAGTTCTGGACATCGTCTGCTTCCGATACGCCACGCATCATGCGTATCAAGCTGCTGCGGCTGTTCTGAATCTGGGACTCGTCGCCATTCTCGTAGACGTCCGCCTTGCCGGCGCGACCGCCCGGGGCGTCTCCGTTGATGGTCTCCACAACATCCGGTGAGTAGTCGGCAAGTACCTGGGAGAGGGGGGAGCGCAAGGAGGCGTACTCGTCACCGGCCAGCAACTCGTCGGCCTTCCCGGTGCGTGGCTCCTTCTTGTCCTCGCCGAACGTGCCATCGGCGTGTCCGTAGTCCAGAAGGTTGACCGTGTCGTGCATGACACGGGCCTGCGCGGCCGTGTGGCGACCGAATTCGGTTCCTTCGGCACCCGCTACGTTGCCCGTGGCACCTGCCGCCAGGGCGAGCCCCAGTCCTGCTCGTACGTCCTGGTCGAAAGTGTCCTCACCCGTTACCTGGACCTTGCCCTGCCATCGAGTGGTGTCGACATGGTCCCAGTCCCGCTCCGTGAGCAGGTACGAGAGATTGTCGTTCTTTCCGTCGGGACCGGGATCGAGGTAACTGGTGGCCGTGCCGGGGTCCTTGGCCATGATGCCCAGCACGCCGTCGAGGGGATCGTTCGCGAACCAGCCGTCGTCCTTTCCGCTGAAGCGGCCACTGAGATCCCATACATCGGGGTCCCCGCCCTGCTTCTTGTCTTCGACAGCTCGGATGTCGGTGGCCAGGTCTTTGAGGAACTGCCCGGAGTATCCGTTCCCTTCTTGCATCAGAGTGACCAGGCTCTGGTAGCCACGTACTTGTTGGCCGTGTCCGACACCGACCGAAATCTTCTGAGAGGCGACGTCGAGATCGAATTTCTGGACACCGGCCCGCTGCATGTCGGTGCGGAACTTCTTGTAGAAAGCGGAGTCGGGGTTCTTCGTTGCCGTCGCCAGAGAGTTGGCCAATCCCTCCTGAAGATCGGCGAACGTCCCCTTGTTCTTTCCGCCGTGGCTGAGCGTGCTGAGCCGGTTGGTGAGCTCTATGGTCCCCGAAGCGCCCAGACCGTTGAGGAGGGTTTGAGTGAATTCTTTACTCTTGGCGTTGTCGCGGAAGGCGCGGTCGAGTTCGGCGAGTTCTGTGGCGGGGATCTTTTCGCCTCCCGCGAGCCGGGTGGCGATGTCCTCGGCGTTCTCGGCCTCGTACTTCTCGATGTCGCCCTTGGCCTGGCCGTTGAAGCCGTTGAACGTCCCGTCCTGGAGGTTCGAGTCGACGACGACGGCGGTGAAGGCGATCTCGACGCCCTTGTCGGCGTCGGTGGTGTCCTTGACGAGCTGGTCGATGCGGTCCTGCCAGGAGCGGACGCTCTTGCGGACGCTTTCCTGGAAGTCCGGGTCGTGGTGGTAGGCGTTGCGGGTGCCTTCGTCCAGGCGCTGTGTGTCGTAGGAGACCCGGCCTTGGTCGGACACCTTCATGCCGGCGTCGACGGCTTCCTGGCGGGCGGTTCTGAGTTTGCCGCGCAGGTCGGTGAACTGGGTGTGCGCGTCGCGCAGGAGGGAGGCGATGGCCTTCGCCTCGGTCTGGGCGCTCTGGTATTCCGTGAGAGTGATGTCGAAGCGGCGGTTGGCGGTGTCCGCGCTCAGCCCCTGCCAGGACGGGCCCATGGATATGCCGTGCACGTCCCGCTTGTAGGCCTTCTCCTGCTTGCTGAACTCCTTGGCCATGTCGTCCCAGCCGTCGGCCGCCGTGGTGAGCGTGGCCAGGTCGGTCGTCATGATCTCGTGGTACGTCGGCATGGGTTCCCCGTGGTGCGCGTTGCGTGAACGGTCGAAGGCGGCAGCGGACGGCTCAGAAACCGTCGAGGCTGGACGACTTGCGGATGCCCTGCCCGATGCCGAAGTCGGTGTTCTGGAACAGGATGTTGGTGCTGCGCAGGGCTTCCTTCTCGGATCCCAGGCGGTTCATCAGGTTCTGCACCTGCTCACCCCAGGTTTTGTGTGCCTTTTTCAACGCCGTCGAGGTGACCCACCCGTGGCCGTCCTTCGCGGCGAACGCCTTGACCGCGGCACCGGTCTCCTCGTCGGCCCGGTCGCCGGCCTTGCGGGTGTCGGGCTCGAGGTGCTCCTCGATGGCCCGCGCCGCGGCCTTCTTCTGCGCGGGGCTGGACGCCAGGTCCTTCGGGCCGCCGCCCACGGGCCCCGGCGAACCTCCCGGATCGGCCGGGTACTGATTCAGCCGCATACCGACCGACTGCCCGACCTCATCACCGTTCCCCTGCGGCTCATTCGCCACGTCTTCCGCCCCCGTCCACTCGATTGGCGTGTACCGGCCAGGCTAACAATCCGGCCGCTTCCAGCGGATCACCAGGGCGCCGCCTGCCGGCTTCCGCTCGTCACGGCGTACGTGCCGCCCGGCGACGGCCCGTACAGGGGAGGCATCAGCCCGCGTCGACCTCCTCACGGAACTCCTCCATGGTCATGACCTGGTCGGCCTTCGGAAGGACGATGTCGGCCTCCTTGCCGAAGTCGGCGTATATCGTGTGGCTTTTACGCCCGTCGCGCGTCGACTCCGTCTTCAGCAGACGAGCAGGTTCCTTTTCGCTGATGTAGTAGACGTCCGAAGTGGACCCCGACGCCGCCGTGACGGCCTGGGCCGGCACTCCCTCGATCTCGGTGTCCTTGTCGGGGGCGAAGGTGCCGGGCGGTACGGCGAAGTAGGCTTCGCACCCCTGCCCGCTCTCCGTGGTCACATAGGTGTCGTCGAGCCGGTCGGGAACGGTGATCCGTACGCCCTTGGACCCCAGGCTCCTGGCCAGCAGATCCGCACTCGTATAGGTGACGCCGTCCTTGCAGTACATGTCCCCCCCGATCCCGACGAGCTTGATGTGCAGGCCCTGGGAAGGGGTCCACCGGATCTCCTGCAGCCCTTCGTCGAAGGCGGTGGTCGTGCCGATGCCACTGAAGGGCGTCTTCCGCATGGTCTCGTTCACTTGCTCGATACGGGCGTCGGCGGAAGTCCCCCCGATCGCCGCACCGCTGGTCGCCGCGGGGGAGGGGGACGTGCTGTGTTCGGCCTCGTCCTTGTCGGAAGCGTGGCTGCAGGCCAGTACGGTCGTGGCGAGCAGTGCCGTGAGGACAGACGCACGCCGCGCTGCCCGGGCGCGCGTCGATGCCGTGTCCGTGCGTGACAGAGGGGTGTCGCTCATCGGTGGGAACACTTCCTTGAGTCGTCGTGCCTGGTCGTCACTGTTGCCTCTCCCGTGACGGAGGGCCCGGGCGGTGAACGTCGTACCGTCCTTCGGTCCCGTACGCGCACCGCCCCCGGCCGTCACAGCTCGTCCTCCGCCAAGAGCCCCGTCTGGACCAACGGCCGCCCCCGCCGCCGGGAGACGAACACACCACGTCCCGCGGGCATCGGCCGCGGCCGTACGCCGCCCAGGACGTCACCCTCGGCCGGGTCGCCCGCCAGGACGACACCCTGGGCGCCCAACTCCTTGATGCGCTGCATGAACGCCTCGTAGGAGGCACGGCTGGCGCCGGCGGTGGAGCGCGCGATGATGAAGCGCACGCCCACGTCGCGGGCGAACGGCAGCAGTTCCGTCATGCCACTGAGCGGGTTGCCGCTCGACGTGGCGACGAGGTCGAAGTCGTCGATGACCACGTACACCGTCGGCCCCTGCCACCAGCTGCGCTCCCGGAGCTGCTGGGCGGTCACGTCGGCGCTCGGGGTACGGCGCTTCATCAGGTCGGCCAGGGCCTCCATGTGGTGTTCCATGGCATTGGACATCGGGATGTACTCGGCGAGGTGGGTGTCCGGGGTGACGCCCAGCAGGGAGCGCCGGTTGTCCACGACGAACAGCTTGCACTCGTCACCGGAGTAGCGCGTCGTCAACTGCTTGATCAGCAGCCGGAGCAGGTTCGACTTGCCGGACTCGCTGTCGCCGAAAATGAGGAAGAACGGGTCCTGTTCGAAATCGACGAAGACGGGCTCCAGGTTGTCCTCGTCGAGCGCGAAGGCGATGCCACGCCTCGGGAATCGGTTGCCCGGGGGCAGTTGCTCCGCCGGGAGCTCGCGCGGCAGCAGCCGGACCTTCGGCGCGCCCGGCGCCTGCCAGTGCCGGGACACCTCGGACGCCAGCGCGGCGGTGGCCTCCGCCAGATCCGTGTCGGAGGTCAGGCCGTCGATGCGCGGCACCGCCCCCATGAAGTGCAGTTTCTGGGGTGCCAGGCCGCGGCCTGGCACCCCGGTCGGGACGTTCGCGGCCACCTTGCGGTCCAGCTCGGAGTCCATCGTGTCGCCGAGCCGCAGCTCCAGCCGGTTCAGCAGGTTGTCCTTGAGCGCGGACCGCACCTCCATCGAGCGTGAGGCGGAGAGCACCAGATGGACGCCGTAGCCGAGACCGCGGGCGGCGATGTCGAGGATCACCTGGTCGAGTGCCTCGTACTCGGTGCGGAAGTTGGCCCAGCCGTCGATCACCAGGAAGACGTCGCCCCAGGGCTGGTCGGTGACCGAGATGTCACCGCGGGCGCGCCGCGACCGGAACTCGGCGATGGAGGAGATGCCGGAGGACCGGAAGTACTCCTCGCGGCGGGTCAGGATGCCGTAGACCTCCGCGACCGTACGCCGCACCTTCTCCGGGTCCAGCCGTGAGGCGATGCCGCCGACGTGTGGCAGCCCGGCCACCGCGGCCATGCCTCCACCGCCGAAGTCGAGCCCGTAGATCTGCACTTCGTGGGGTGTGTGCGTGAGCGCGAAGGAGCTGATCAGCGAGCGCAGCAGTGTCGACTTGCCGGACTGCGGACCGCCGAGGACCTGCATGTGGCCCGCGGCTCCGGAGAAGTCCACCCACAGCGGGTCACGGCGCTGCTCGTACGGCTTGTCGACGATGCCGACGGGCACCACGAGCCGGCCGGCCCCCTCGTACCCGGGCTGGGTCAGGCCCCGGCCCTCCACGGCGGTGAGCCCGGGCAGCAGCGCGTCCAGCGACGGCGGGCTGTCCAGCGGCGGCAGCCACACCTGGTGGGCCGCCGGGCCCTGCGCCTCCAGCCGGCGCACGACGACATCCAGCACGGTGTCCGCCAGCGCGTCGTCCACCTCGCCGGCCCCGTCCGCCGAGCCCTCTCCCTGCCGGGGCACCGGCACGTACCGCACCGGCACCTGAGCCGCCGTGAACAGCACCGGCCGTCGGTCCAGTGGCAGCAGGCCGTCTCCGGTCCCGGCCCTGGGCGCGCCCGAACGGTGGACGCCGGAGACGTACGCCGCCTTGAAGCGGACCATCTCGTCGGTGCCGTACTTCAGGAAGCCGGACCCGGGTACGTTCGGCAGCTCGTAGGCGTCCGGCACGCCCAGCGCCGCCCGGGACTCGGCGGCGGAGAAGGTGCGCAGACCGATGCGGTACGAGAGGTACGTCTCCAGGCCGCGCAGCCGGCCCTCCTCCAGGCGCTGCGAGGCCAGCAGCAGATGCACGCCCAGCGACCGGCCGATACGGCCGATCTGCACGAACATGTCGATGAAGTCGGGCTTCGCGGTCAGTAGTTCACTGAACTCGTCGATGACCAGCAGCAGCGAGGGAATGGGCTGGAGCGGCGCGCCCGCCGCGCGGGCCTTCTCGTAGTCGTGGATGTTGGCGTAGTTGCCCGCGTCGCGCAGCATCTCCTGGCGGCGGTTGAGTTCGCCACGGATGGAGTCGCCCATGCGGTCGACGAGGGTGAGGTCGTCCGCCAGGTTGGTGATCACGGCCGCCACGTGCGGCATCTGTGCCATACCCGCGAAGGTCGCGCCGCCCTTGAAGTCCGCCAGGACGAAGTTCAGGGTCTCGGAGGAGTGGGTGACCGCGAGCCCCAGCACCAGCGTGCGCAGCAGTTCCGACTTGCCGGAACCCGTGGCACCCACGCACAGACCGTGCGGGCCCATGCCCTCCTGCGCCGCCTCCTTGATGTCGAGCATCACCGGTCGGCCGTCCTCACCGACACCGATCGGCACCCGCAGCCGTTCAGCCTGGGACCGAGGCCGCCAGGTGCGCCGGGTGTCGACGGACGCGGCGTCGCCCAGGTTCAGCAGGTCCGTGAACTCCAGGTTCGCCAGCAGCGGCTCGTCGTCGTCGCCGCCCGAAGCCATCCGCAGCGGCGCCAACTGCCGGGCCAGCGCCTCCATGGACTCGTACGACAGGACGTCGGGCGTTCCCTCGTAGACGACGCCGTGCGCCGACTCAAGGCGCAGTGAACGCGGCTGTACGAGAACGGAGAGGTCACCGTGCGCACCGGCCGGCTCGCCCTCGGCCAACTCGACGACCGTCACTCCCTGCAGGCCTTCGGGGTTCGCCAGCATGGAATCCGCACGGAGCGAGATGCCGTCGAGGACGACGACGATGTGCGGGGTCTCCGGCAGGGGCGCGGCGTTCGGATGGAAGCGGGGACGTCCGGTCAGCCGCGCCGCCAGGAGATCCTCGAGCTCACCGGCGTCGCCGCTGATCAGGCGGCGGGAGCCGGCGCCGTCCGCGACACCCGGCAGCTGCGCGTGCGGCAGCCACTTGGCCCACTCCCAGTGGTGTGCCGCCTCCCGGCTCGCCGCGACCGCGACGATCAGGTCCTCGGGGGAGTGCAGGGAGGCCAGCGAACCGGTCAGGGCACGGGCGGTGGAGCGTACGGAGTCCGGTTCCCCGCCGAGCGTGACGTGGTAGAAGGCGCGCAGGGAGACCGCCATCGGCAGGTCGTCCAAGGTGCTGTGGGTGTCGACGAAGCGCTGCATCGCGCCTGCCGTCAGCGGCTCCAGCTGGTCGACCGGTCCCGTCTCGGGAGCGATCAGCGGGGTGGCCAGTGACTGAGCACCGAGACCGATGCGGACCTGCGCGAAGTCCTCGTCACCCGGTCGCCGTTCCCATACTCGGCTGCCCTCGGCGACCAACGCCCACAGCTGCTCCGGGGAAGGATGCAGGTAGTACTGGGCGTCGCGCTGCGACTTCGCCGTCTCCAGGGTGGTCCGGCGGGTCTGCGAGAGATAACTCAGGTAGTCCCGGCGCAGGTCGGCGAGCTGACCCTGGGTGCCGCGACGGAAGCGGACCACCATCGCGATCGACATGGCGATCGTCGACGCGATCATCACCATGCCCATGATGCGCATGAACGGCTGCCCGCTGGTGAAGAAGAAGACCACCGAACCGCCCATGCCGAGCGTCGGCAGCAACTGCATCAGCACGCTTTCCTGCTGCCCCCGGGGCATCTCGGGGGGCGGCTGCACGACCACGTCGCCCGCGGGAACCCCCGGCGGCAGCGCTCTCGGCGGACGCTTCACGACGATCTGGCTCACTACTCACCAATCCCCTTGCCGGCCCGCCGGATTTCCGTCCGCCACCCCGTGTCAGGCGGACGAGGGCCGCCGCGCGATCCTACTGATCTCATCACACGCCGGTGGACGGTAGGGTGCCGGATGTTCGCGTGAGCACACGCGAATTGACCGGATGTATGGGGCATTCCGTGCGGTGTGGCGCGGTACGGCGGCTCAGGGGCCGGTCGTACGGCCTCCCATACGTTCCGGACGGCTCCGATCCGCGGTGAACACCGGGGAGAGGGGCGCAGGAACTTCACACCACGGACACAGTACTGAGGGGGAGCAGCAGGTGAGCATGACGGCCTCCACGGCGGCCGGTGACACGGGCGGACCGGGCCAGACAGCCCCTTCCGGGGCGTTGACGGGCCTCGGATTCTGCCGGGTCACCATCGTCGCGCCCGACAGCCGGATCGATGTGGCGCTGCCCGACGACGTACCGGTCGCCGACGTCTACCCCGAAATCCTCCGGCTCTCGCGCCAGACGGCAGCGGAGGGCGCCCCGGTCGGCTACCACCTCGTCCGCCGGGACGGCACCGTGCTGGACAGTTCCCGGTCCTTCACGGCGCAGCGCATCCTCGACGGCGAGCTCCTCACCCTCCGTCCCTTCTCCGAGTCGCTTCCGCCGGCCGTCTTCGATGACGTGTCCGAGGCCGTGGCCTCCGCGGTGACCCACGACCGCTCCCTGTGGCACGGCGACCTCACGCGCGCCGCGGGCCTCGCCGGCGGTGGCGTGCTGCCCGCCCTGCTCGCGTTCGTCGCCTGGAACGCCGACCCGAGGCACGACATGCACGGCCTGCCCGGCATTCTCGCGGGCATCGCCGGCGTCCTCCTCCTCGTCCTCGGCTGCGTCCGTGCCCGTGTCTACGACGACCGGGCCGCCGCCATCGCGCTGGGCCTGGGCGCGCTGCCCAACATGGGTGTGGCGGGCTCCGGCCTGCTGTCGCTCTCCGAGGGGCAGGGCATCGGCAAGCTCCAGTTCCTGCTCGCCTGCGCGGCCGTTCTGGTGGCCTCGGTGATCCTGACCCTGTGCTCCCCGCGTGGCGACGGCCCGTTCGTCGCCTTCGTCACCGCCTCCGCACTCGCCCTGATCGCCACTTTCGTGGCGCTTCTGAGGGACTGGACACCGGCCGAGATCGCCGCTCTGTGCGCCCCCGTCGCAGTCGGTGCCCTGGCCTTCCTGCCGGGGATGTCCATGCGCTTCGCACGGCTGCCCATCGGCTTCGAGGCACCCAACGCCACCTCGCGCAGCTACGGCACCGACCCCGAGCCCCACGAACCGGTCGACGCCGAGCGCATCGAGGCCCAGGCCCGCCGCGGCCATGAACTCCTCGTCGGCCTCGTCGGCGGCTGCTCGCTGCTCGCTCTCGGCTCCACCCTCGTGCTCGGGTTCTCCGACGGCCTCTGGGCGCAGCTGCTGGCCCTGGCCACCGGAATCGCCCTGCTCATGCGCGCGCAGCTGTTCCGCTACACCGCGCAGGTCTCCACCGTTGTGGCCGCGGGCCTCGGCTCGCTGGTCGCTCTCGGTCTCGGCCTGGCGATCAACGCGCCGGACGCCCTGGTCCATGACGCGCTGGCGGGGGACCGGACCGACCTGGACATCCGTACGGTCTGGCTGGTCGCGGCCATCGCGGTGGCCGCGGCGCTGATCACCGGCATCGGCCTGGTGGCCTCGCGCAGCGGACTCACGCCCTTCTGGGGCCGCTTCCTGGAGATCGCGGAGGGCTTCTTCCTCCTGACCCTGGTGCCCTTGGCCCTCGCCGTCTTCGACGTGTACGCGTCCGTGCGGTCGATGACCGGCTGATCGGGCTAACCAACCCGCGGCACCGCGACCTGCTGATCGGGCTCACCAACCCGCGGCACCGCGACCTGCTGATCGGGCTAACCGCCCCGCGGCACCGTGACCGGCCGGTCCACGTCCTGCCCAGCGGGGCGGCCGGTCGGTGCGGCCCGGCGCGACGGCCCCATTCGAACCGGCGGAAAGGCACCCGTAGTGAGTTTCGGTCCACCCCCTTCCATGCAGCCTGAGGCCAACCCATCGGCTCCGCCCGCACCGCGGGGCAAGGGCACCCCACGCAAAGTGCTGATGGGTGTGCTCGCGGTCGTCCTCGTGGCGGCTCTGGGCACGGGCGGCTGGCTGCTGTGGGGCGATGGAAGCGCGGACGATCACGGCTCCGACAAGGCGCGACCCACGCAGGCCCAAGGGCGGCTCGACGTCCGCGAAACAGTCGAGGAGCGGCCCGCGAGCACCCTCGGCGAGATGGCCTTCCGGTTCTCCCTGGACGACATGAAGCCCGGCGAGCACAACGAGATGCCAGGCATGTGGGCCACCGACAAGATCCTCGCGAAAGGCATCAAACGGACGGTCGCCGGCTTCCGCATCGGCACCGACGCCGACGTGGGCGACGAGGCGTGGAAGACCCGCCTGGGCGGCCCGATCTGCGGTTACACCCGCCACGTGACCGGTGACAACCGTACGGCCGTCCTCTTCCGGGAGAACGACCAGGAAGACGCCTACTGCAACCACGTCGCCTTCCTCGACCTCGACGACGGCCACCAGGTCTGGGCACACGACTTCCCCGTGTCCGCGGCGGGTCCCTCACAGGACACTCCGGACAGCGCCGACACCCAGGACCGGCCGAGCGTGACCCTGACCCACGGCACGGTCGTCGTGACCTGGGGCGGCGGCACCGTCGCCTACGACATGGACCGGGGAACGAAACGGTGGAACACCACGGTCGCGGGCCGCTGCCAGGACATGGGTGCCGCCGGCGGACGCGCACTCGTCATCCGTGAGCAGTGCCTGAGCGCCGACGAGACCCCGGTCGACGTGTACTGGCAGCGGAACACGTTCAAGGTGCGCGAGGTGGACCCCGCCACGGGGCGGCCGCTCTGGTCGTACTCGGCCCCCAAGGGGATCCGCACTCTCAGCGTGCCGTCCACGGACCCGGCCGTCGTCGCCGTGTCGTCCGGCGAGATCGGGCTCACCGAACTCATCTCCCTGGACGGCGAGGGAAAGCACCGGGCCACACTCAGCCTGGGCAACGACACCTACGTCGGCGAGTGCTTCGACGGCGACTACCTCGTCATCGACTACTGTCCGACCATCGCCGTCGGCGCGGGCCAGGCCTTCCTGCGCAGCGAGGACCAGCAGGAGAAGCAGATCTCCAACTGGGTCATCGGCTTCGACCTGGCGACCGGCAACACCACGACGAAGTTCGACTCCGGCCCCGGCTCACTGCTCTACCCCTTGCGGATGAGCGGCGACCAGCTCCTCGCCCTGCGCCTCAGCAACGACCACGTGGCGCCGAACGCGCTGGTCAGCCTGGACCCCGGTACGGGCAAGGAGACCCCGTACTTCTACTTCGACGTTCCGATCGAGGCCGGCACGCTCACGACTCCGGACGTCAACGACGTCGTCGTCCAGAACGGGCGGATCTTCTTCGGCGCCCGGGCCGCGACCGGGCCCGGCGCCGACGGGAACAAGTGGGTGTACCTCGTTCTGGGCATCGGCAGCGTGGCCGAGAAGCCCTGACGGGCCCCACTCCTGCCCGGCATCACTCCGAGCCGGACACGTCCCCCCGCTGCGCCGGCTCCAGGTCGAACTCGCCGTCCCGGGCGCCGAGCACGAAGGCCCGCCACTCCGCCTCCGTGTATCGGAGTACGGTGTCCGGGTCGAGCGACGACCTCATGGCCACGGCGCCGTCGGGGAGGTAGGCGATCTCGACCCGTTCCTCGTGCTCCTCGGTGCCGGGCGCGCTGTGCCATTCGACGCCGGAGATGTCGAGGGAGTAGAGCTCGTCCCTCTCCCGGTCCTTGCGCGCTCGGAGTTCCTTGTCCTCGGCGTCGGCCATCGCGGCTGCGGTCCTTCCTGCTGTCCCAACGAACTGTTCGGCTACCCTACTTGCTGCCGTTGTTCCAGGTCAGCGGTTCGCCGATGTGGGTGCCCGGCACGAGTGACGTCCCCGTCGACTTCTTGACACAGCGACCCCGCCGGGCCGCGACGGGGCCCGGGTGACGGGCAGGGGATTCGCAAGGATTCGCTGGAGATCGCCGGGCGAGCGGCGCACGGCTTCACGACAGGCCCGGAGTGCCCCCCTGGGCCGCGGAAAGGGCGCCCCGCCCAGGCTGGTACGCTGTGTGACGGCCGTATGTGTACGCGCCCCCGGAGCCAGGAGCCCTGGAGGTCGCGCCCAGCGGATCCTCGCCTTCCGAGTCACGGAAGACCCCCCGAGACGTAGACCGGGGGCACTCGGTGGGCACTCACGGACCAAGAGGAGTACGCGTGTCGCTCGACGCCGCAGTGAAGAAGCAGATCATCACCGAGTTCGGTACCAAGGAGGGCGACACCGGCTCCCCCGAGGTCCAGGTCGCTCTGCTGTCCCGTCGGATCTCCGACCTGACCGAGCACCTCAAGACCCACAAGCACGACCACCACTCCCGTCGTGGTCTGCTGATCCTGGTCGGCCAGCGCCGCCGGCTGCTGCAGTACCTCGCCAAGAAGGACATCCAGCGCTTCCGCGCGCTGGTCGAGCGCCTCGGCATCCGCCGCGGTGCGGCGGGCGCCAAGTAAGACGCCGTGAAGGGAGCGGTTCCCATCGTTCGGGGGCCGCTCCCTTTGCTGTACGTGCGCACTGTCGCCACCGCTTTGTAGTGTGGTAACAGAACACAAGACGCACGACGTACGACACAACGAACGAAACGAGGAGGAGCGTGCCTCGCCGCCGCCGGTCCTCGGTAGTGGCCCCCGGGTGCAGAACCCGGGTGCTTCGATCGAAGACCGGCCCGCATTGCACGGAGCGCTTCTCCGCCACCGTCCCCCCGCCACACGGGCGAGGAGGGACGAAAGACGACAAGCAACGGAGAAAACACTAGTGGAGAACGAGACCCACTACGCCGAAGCCGTGATCGACAACGGCGCGTTCGGCACCCGCACCATCCGCTTCGAGACGGGCCGCCTGGCCCGTCAGGCCGCCGGTTCCGCCGTGGCGTACCTGGACGACGACACCATGGTGCTGTCGGCCACCAGCGCCTCCAAGAACCCCAAGGACCAGCTCGACTTCTTCCCCCTCACGGTGGACGTCGAGGAGCGGATGTACGCCGCCGGCAAGATCCCCGGCAGCTTCTTCCGCCGTGAGGGCCGGCCGTCCGAGGACGCCGTCCTCACCTGCCGCCTGATCGACCGCCCGCTGCGCCCGTCCTTCAAGAAGGGCCTGCGCAACGAGATCCAGGTCGTCGCCACGATCATGGCCCTCAACCCCGACCACCTGTACGACGTCGTGGCGATCAACGCCGCCTCCGCGTCCACGCAGCTGGCCGGTCTGCCCTTCTCCGGTCCGATCGGCGGCGTCCGCGTCGCGCTGATCCGCGGCCAGTGGGTGGCCTTCCCGACGCACACCGAGCTCGAGGACGCCGTCTTCGACATGGTCGTCGCGGGCCGCGCCCTGGAGGACGGCGACGTCGCGATCATGATGGTCGAGGCCGAGGCCACCGAGAAGACCGTCAAGCTGGTCGAGGGCGGCGCCGAGGCGCCCACCGAGGAGGTCGTCGCCGCCGGTCTGGAGGCCGCGAAGCCCTTCATCAAGGTGCTGTGCCGCGCCCAGGCCGACCTCGCCGCGAAGGCCGCCAAGCCGACCGGCGAGTTCCCGATCTTCCTGGACTACCAGGACGACATCCTGGAGGCGCTCAGCGCCGCCGTCCGCCCCGAGCTCAGCCAGGCGCTCACCATCGCCGGCAAGCAGGAGCGCGAGGCCGAGCTGGACCGCGTCAAGGCGCTCGCCGCCGAGAAGCTCCTGCCGGAGTTCGAGGGCCGCGAGAAGGAGATCTCCGCCGCGTACCGCTCGCTGACCAAGTCCCTGGTCCGTGAGCGTGTCATCAAGGAGAAGAAGCGCATCGACGGCCGCGGTGTCACCGACATCCGCACCCTGGCCGCCGAGGTCGAGGCCATCCCGCGCGTCCACGGTTCCGCGCTGTTCGAGCGTGGCGAGACCCAGATCCTGGGCGTCACCACCCTCAACATGCTCCGCATGGAGCAGCAGCTGGACACCCTCTCGCCGGTGACCCGCAAGCGCTACATGCACAACTACAACTTCCCGCCGTACTCCGTCGGCGAGACCGGCCGCGTCGGCTCCCCGAAGCGCCGCGAGATCGGCCACGGCGCCCTCGCCGAGCGCGCCATCGTGCCGGTGCTGCCGACGCGCGAGGAGTTCCCGTACGCGATCCGTCAGGTGTCCGAGGCCCTCGGCTCCAACGGCTCGACGTCCATGGGCTCGGTCTGCGCCTCCACCATGTCGCTGCTGAACGCCGGTGTGCCGCTGAAGGCCCCCGTCGCCGGTATCGCCATGGGCCTGATCTCCCAGGAGATCAACGGCGAGACGCACTACGTCGCCCTCACCGACATCCTCGGTGCGGAGGACGCCTTCGGCGACATGGACTTCAAGGTCGCCGGCACCAAGGAGTTCGTGACCGCCCTCCAGCTCGACACCAAGCTGGACGGCATCCCCGCCTCCGTCCTGGCCGCCGCCCTCAAGCAGGCCCGTGACGCCCGCCTCCACATCCTCGACGTGATGATGGAAGCGATCGACACGCCGGACGAGATGTCCCCGAACGCGCCGCGGATCATCACCGTGAAGATCCCGGTCGACAAGATCGGCGAGGTCATCGGCCCCAAGGGCAAGATGATCAACCAGATCCAGGAGGACACGGGCGCCGACATCACGATCGAGGACGACGGCACCATCTACATCGGTGCCGCCCAGGGCTCGCAGGCCGAGGCCGCCCGCGCCACGATCAACGGCATCGCCAACCCGACCATGCCCGAGGTCGGCGAGCGCTACCTGGGCACGGTCGTCAAGACGACCACCTTCGGCGCGTTCGTCTCCCTGCTGCCCGGCAAGGACGGTCTGCTGCACATCTCGCAGATCCGCAAGCTGGCCGGCGGCAAGCGCGTGGAGAACGTCGAGGACGTCCTCGGTGTGGGCCAGAAGGTCCAGGTCGAGATCGCCGAGATCGACTCCCGCGGCAAGCTCTCCCTGATCCCCGTGATCGAGGGCGAAGAGGGCGACGACGAGAAGAAGGACGACACCGACCAGTGACGTCCCGTGGCTCCAAGGCGACGGCCCGCACCTCCTCGGAGGCGCGGGCCGTCGCCCGTACCCAAACCCTGATCAAGGGCGAGCACGGCATCGGTACGGTCCGCAAGACCACCCTCCCGGGCGGCCTGCGCATCGTCACCGAGACCCTGCCCTCGGTCCGCTCGGCGACCTTCGGCATCTGGGCGCACGTCGGCTCCCGCGACGAGACCCCGGCCCTGAACGGCGCCACCCACTACCTGGAGCACCTGCTCTTCAAGGGCACCCGGCGGCGCAGCGCCCTGGACATCTCCTCCGCCATCGACGCGGTCGGCGGCGAGATGAACGCGTTCACGGCGAAGGAGTACACGTGCTACTACGCACGCGTGCTCGACACCGACCTGCCGCTCGCCATCGACGTGGTCTGCGACATGCTCACCGGCTCGCTCATCCGCGAGGAGGACGTGGACGTCGAGCGCGGCGCGATCCTCGAAGAGATCGCGATGACCGAGGACGACGCCGGCGACTGCGTGCACGACCTGTTCGCGCACACCATGTTCGGCGACAACGCGCTGGGCCGTCCCGTCCTCGGCACGGTCGACACGGTCAACGCCCTCACCGCCGACCGCATCCGCCGCTTCTACAAGAAGCACTACGACCCCACGCACCTCGTGGTCGCCTGCGCCGGCAACGTGGACCACAACAAGGTCGTACGCCAGGTCCGTGCCGCCTTCGAGAAGGCCGGAGCCTTCAAGGAGCCGGTGGCGGCGCCCCTCGCCCCGCGCGACGGCCGGCGCACCCTGCGCACCGCCGGCCGCGTCGAGCTGGTCGGCCGCAAGACCGAGCAGGCCCACGTCATCCTCGGCATGCCGGGCCTCGCCCGCACCGACGAGCGCCGCTGGGCCATGGGCGTCCTCAACACCGCCCTCGGCGGCGGCATGTCCTCACGCCTCTTCCAGGAGGTCCGCGAGAAGCGCGGCCTGGCCTACAGCGTGTACTCGTACACCTCGGGCTTCGCCGACTGCGGCCTCTTCGGCGTCTACGCGGGCTGCAGGCCCTCCCAGGTGCACGACGTGCTGAGGATCTGCCGGGACGAGCTCGACCACGTCGCCGAGCACGGTCTGTCCGACGAGGAGATCGGCCGCGCGATCGGCCAGCTGCGGGGCTCCACGGTCCTCGGCCTGGAGGACACCGGCGCGCTGATGAACCGTATCGGCAAGAGCGAACTGTGCTGGGGCGAGCAGATGTCCGTCGACGACATGCTGGCCCGGATAGCCTCGGTCACGCCGGACGACGTCCGAGCGGTCGCCCGCGACGTCCTGGGACGGCGGCCCTCGCTGTCGGTCATCGGCCCGCTGAAGGACAAGCAGGCGTCCCGGCTGCACGACGCCGTCGCCTGACGGTCCCGTTTCGAGAAGGAAGCATGTGACATGAGCAAGCTGCGCGTGGCCGTCCTCGGCGCCAAGGGCCGGATCGGCTCCGAGGCGGTACGGGCGGTCGAGGCCGCCGAGGACATGGAGCTGGTCGCCGCCCTCGGCCGGGACGACAGCCTGGACACGCTGGCCGAGACCGGCGCCCAGGTCGCCGTCGAGCTGACCACCCCGTCCTCGGTGATGGACAACCTCGACTACTGCGTACGCCACGGCATCCACGCCGTCGTCGGCACCACCGGCTGGACCGACGAGCGTCTCGCGCAGCTGACCGGGTGGCTCGACAAGTCCCCGCGGACGGGCGTTCTCATCGCGCCGAACTTCTCCATCGGCGCCGTGCTGACCATGAAGTTCGCGCAGATCGCCGCCCCGTACTTCGAGTCCGTCGAGGTCGTCGAGCTGCACCACCCGAACAAGGTCGACGCCCCCAGCGGCACCGCCACCCGCACCGCCCAGCTGATCGCCGAGGCCCGGCAGAAGGCAGGCGCCGCCCCGGCGCCCGACGCCACTGCCACCGCCCTGGACGGCGCCCGCGGCGCGAACGTCGACGGTGTCCCGGTCCACGCGATCCGGCTGCGCGGCCTGCTGGCCCACCAGGAGGTCCTGCTGGGCGGCGAGGGCGAGACCCTCACCGTCCGGCACGACTCCCTGCACCACAGCAGCTTCATGCCGGGCATCCTGCTGGGCGCCCGCCGGGTGGTGGCCACCCCGGGCCTCACCTTCGGCCTGGAACACTTCCTGGACCTGAACTGAGGCCGGAACCGACACGCGAACCGAGTCC
Organism: Streptomyces sp. WG7; assembly: GCF_049975785.1. Taxonomy (NCBI): domain Bacteria; kingdom Bacillati; phylum Actinomycetota; class Actinomycetes; order Kitasatosporales; family Streptomycetaceae; genus Streptomyces; species Streptomyces sp. WG7. Next base: position 5,313 of record NZ_JBNGGE010000047.1, on the reverse strand, counting down.
CTGACCCCCATGCGCGCGAAAATCTCCTACGTCATCACGGCCGCCGTCCTGGTCTTCTACTTCGTCCTGGTCGGCAGCCGCGGCGTCATGCTCATCGACACCGGCACACCCCTCACCGTCACCTTCGGCGTCGCGGTGCTGATCCTGCCGGTGATCGGCGTGTGGTTCCTCTGGAAGAACACCCAGTTCGTCCGCAAGGCCAACCAGCTCGCCGCCGAACTCGACGCCGAGGGCGGACTGCCCGTCGACGAACTCAAGCGCACCCCCAGCGGTCGCGTCGACCGGGACTCGGCCGACGAGGTCTTCGCCCTGCGCAAGGCCGAGGCGGAGGACGCCCCCGGCGTCCGTCCTCGGCGCTCAGCCCCGCCGGTACTCGCCGGCCCACGCCTCCACGGCGTCGGCCGCACGGTCGAAGGCGTCCTCCCGGGCGAGGAAGTCGGCGTTGTGCGTGGTCAGCAGCGGAGGCGCGGTCTCCGCGGACTGGCCCTGCCGGACGAGGAGCAGCGCCTGTCCCTGCACCGTGCGCGGCAGCCCGAGCCAGCGCACCGGCTGCTGCACCGTGCGCACGCCGGCGACCTGCTGCCAGGCCACCGTGCGCGTGCTGAGGAAACTCACGTGACGCACCCCGTGGGCGCTCACCCACGCGCCCATGCGGAGCAGCCGCAGGGCGCAGGCGATCACGGCCATCGCGACGCCGAACACCACACCGGCGGAGGACAGCGAGTCCGTCGCCGCGATGATGATCGCCGAGAACAGTACGAACGAGGCGAGCAGCAGCATCAGTGCCGCCACCCCCACGCGCCACGGGCCCGGCCGGTACGGCCGGCGCCAGAGGTCACGGTCGTCGTACGGCAGCGCGACGTCGTCGGCTGCGTCGAAGGCGCGGTCGGCCGTCAGGAAGGACAGGGGCACGGCTGGTCCTCACTCGTTCCATGGCGTGTGCTGTGCCCGGTGAGGCTACCGACCTGTGTCCCCGGTCACCACCATCGGGGGTCCGGATGGCGTCGGAGATGACCCGACGACGCCCTCAGCGCCGGTCGGACGCCTGCGACGGCTGTTTGTGCGGGTCGGGCTGGTCGGCCGACAACGCGGGCATCCCGATCACCAGGGAGCCCACTATTCCGGCGACGACGGTGAGACCGAGCAGCCAGCGCCCGGCCAGCTGGCCGAAGGACGCCCGCTCACGCGGCGGGGGTGTGACATTGCTGCGGAACCTGTCGGCTTCGGCGACGAAGGCGAACGGCACGGGTTCACGCCGGCGGATCATGGAGGCTGCGTCTCCCTTCAGGGATGAATGCTTTGCTGTTACTCATACAGACGAACGAACAGCCCCTCGGGTGCCCTGTTTCACCGATTTCATCGCGGCACGGCACCGAACGCCCCGTTCGCCGGGCCGTAGAGTGGCCTCGCCAAGCGACAAGATGGGAAGGCCCTGCACCCGTGACCGACACCCCCGCCGACGATTTCAAGATCGACCTCCGCAGTGACGTCACCGTAGAGCTGGTCAAGAGCAGCGCGACCGACTCCGACGTCCTGTTCGCCGCCCGTGTGTCCACCGTCGGGGAGCAGTCCCTGGACGAGCTGAAGAAGGACCCGGAGCGCTCGAAGGGCCTGATCAACTACCTCATGCGGGACCGGCACGGCAGCCCGTTCGAGCACAACTCGATGACCTTCTTCATCAGCGCCCCGATCTTCGTCTTCCGCGAGTTCATGCGGCACCGCGTCGGCTGGTCCTACAACGAGGAGTCGGGCCGCTACCGGGAGCTCCAGCCGGTCTTCTACGTGCCGGGCGAGGACCGCAAGCTGGTCCAGCAGGGCCGCCCGGGCAAGTACGTCTTCGTTGAGGGCACCGCCGAACAGCACGGCCTGGTGAGCCGGTCGATGGAGGACTCCTACCGCCAGGCCTACCGGACGTACCAGGAGATGCTCGCCGCCGGCGTCGCCCGCGAGGTGGCCCGAGCGGTGCTCCCCGTCGGCCTGTACTCGTCGATGTACGCCACCTGCAACGCCCGCTCGATGATGCACTTCCTCGGCCTGCGCACCCAGCACGAACTGGCCAAGGTCCCGTCCTTCCCGCAGCGGGAGATCGAGATGGTCGGCGAGAAGATGGAAGAGGAATGGGCCCGCCTCATGCCGCTCACCTACGCGGCCTTCAACGCGAACGGCCGGGTGGCTCCGTAGCCGATCCGGCCTGCCCGACGGCACAGATGTGCGCATCAGCCGCGCGAAGTGTCCGTATTGCGGCGTTTGGAGAAGTTCATCTAGCCTGATCAGAGGGACCCGGCACTGCTTGAACCCCCGAGCAGGCAGTGCCGGGCTCCACCTCCCGTCCGACCTGCCGCCTCCCCCGAGGGCAGACCCCGCCCTGAGCAACGAGTAGCGTGTAACCCATGGCTCCGACCTCGACTCCGCAGACCCCCTTCGGGCGGGTCCTCACCGCCATGGTCACGCCCTTCACGGCGGACGGCGCACTCGACCTCGACGGCGCGCAGCGGCTCGCCGCCCACCTGGTGGACGCAGGCAACGACGGCCTGATCGTCAACGGCACCACCGGCGAGTCCCCCACCACCAGCGACGCGGAGAAAGCGGACCTCGTACGAGCCGTCCTGGAGGCCGTCGGCGACCGGGCACACGTCGTCGCCGGAGTCGGCACGAACAACACCCAGCACAGCATCGAGCTGGCCCGCACCGCCGAACGCACCGGCGTACACGGCCTCCTCCTCGTCACGCCGTACTACAACAAGCCCCCGCAGGAGGGCCTGTACCAGCACTTCACGGCCATCGCCGACGCCGCCGGACTGCCGGTCATGCTCTACGACATCCCCGGCCGCAGCGGCGTCCCGATCAACACCGAGACGCTGGTCCGCCTCGCGGAGCACCCGCGGATCGTCGCGAACAAGGACGCCAAGGGCGACCTCGGCCGCGCGAGCTGGGCCATCGCCCGCTCCGGCCTCGCCTGGTACTCCGGCGACGACATGCTGAACCTGCCGCTGCTCTCCGTGGGCGCGGTCGGCTTCGTCTCGGTCGTCGGCCACGTCGCCACCCCCGAACTGCGCTCCATGGTGGACGCGCACGTCGCGGGTGACGTGCAGAAGGCACTGGAGATCCACCAGAAGCTGCTCCCGGTCTACACCGGCATGTTCCGCACCCAGGGCGTCATGACCACCAAGGCCGCACTCGCCCTCCTGGGGCTGCCCGCCGGACCGCTGCGCGCGCCCATGGTCGGCCTCACGCCCGAGGAAACCGAGCAGCTCAAGATCGATCTTGCCGCGGGCGGGGTACAGCTCTGACAACAGACTTCGCACGACCGCACCACCGCACGATCCGCACGACCGGACTTCACAACTGAATACGCGGGCCACCGGTGCCCGCACCACCCCATACGACAACTGCTTCTGCACGAACGTCATGCGCGCCACGTGCCCACCGGTACGTGGCGCGTGTGGTGAGGAGAGTCTTTTGAGTCATCCGCATCCTGAACTGGGCCGTCCCCCGGCGCTCCCCAAGGGTGGCCTGCGGGTCACGCCCCTTGGCGGCCTCGGCGAGATCGGCCGCAACATGACGGTCTTCGAGTACGGCGGCCGTCTGCTGATCGTCGACTGCGGAGTGCTCTTCCCCGAGGAGGAGCAGCCCGGAATCGACCTGATCCTGCCGGACTTCTCGTCCATCCGGGACCGCCTCGACGACATCGAGGGCATCGTCCTCACCCACGGCCACGAGGACCACATCGGCGGCGTCCCCTTCCTCCTCCGCGAGAAGCCGGACATCCCGCTGATCGGCTCGAAGCTGACCCTCGCGCTCATCGAGGCCAAGCTCCAGGAGCACCGCATCCGTCCGTACACCCTCGAGGTGGCGGAGGGGCACCGCGAGCGCGTCGGCCCGTTCGACTGCGAGTTCGTCGCGGTCAACCACTCCATCCCGGACGCCCTGGCCGTCGCCATCCGCACCCCCGCGGGCATGGTCGTCCACACCGGCGACTTCAAGATGGACCAGCTTCCGCTGGACGGCCGCCTCACGGACCTGCACGCCTTCGCGCGGCTGAGCGAGGAGGGCATCGACCTCCTCCTCTCCGACTCGACGAACGCCGAGGTTCCCGGGTTCGTCCCGCCCGAGCGCGACATCTCCAACGTCCTGCGCCAGGTCTTCGCCGGCGCCCGCAAGCGGATCATCGTGGCGAGCTTCGCCAGCCACGTCCACCGCATCCAGCAGATCCTGGACGCGGCGCACGAGTACGGCCGCAGGGTCGCCTTCGTCGGCCGCTCCATGGTCCGCAACATGGGCATCGCCCGGGACCTCGGCTACCTGAAGGTTCCGCCGGGCCTGGTCGTGGACGTCAAGACACTCGACGACCTGCCGGACAGCGAAGTCGTCCTGGTCTGTACGGGCTCCCAGGGCGAACCGATGGCCGCCCTGTCCCGCATGGCCAACCGCGACCACCAGATCCGCATCGTCAACGGCGACACGGTGATCCTGGCCTCGTCCCTCATCCCGGGCAACGAGAACGCGGTGTACCGCGTGATCAACGGCCTGACCCGCTGGGGCGCCAACGTCGTCCACAAGGGCAACGCCAAGGTCCACGTCTCGGGCCACGCCTCGGCCGGCGAGCTGCTGTACTTCTACAACATCTGCCGGCCCAGGAACCTGATGCCGGTCCACGGCGAATGGCGCCACCTGCGTGCCAACGCCGAACTGGGCGCCCTCACCGGTGTCCCGCACGACCGCATCGTCATCGCCGAGGACGGCGTCGTCGTCGACCTCGTCGAGGGGAAGGCGAAGATCTCCGGCAAGGTGCAGGCGGGATACGTCTACGTCGACGGCCTCTCGGTCGGTGACGTGGGCGAGCCGGCCCTCAAGGACCGCAAGATCCTCGGCGACGAGGGCATCATCTCGGTCTTCGTGGTCATCGACTCGTCCACCGGCAAGATCACCGGAGGTCCGCACGTCCAGGCCCGGGGCTCGGGCATCGAGGACTCGGCCTTCGCCGCGGTGCTCCCCAGGGTCACGGAAGTACTGGAACGCTCGGCCCAGGACGGAGTCGTCGAGCCGCACCAGCTCCAGCAGCTGGTGCGGCGGACCCTCGGCAAATGGGTGTCGGACACCTACCGTCGCCGGCCGATGATCCTCCCTGTCGTCGTGGAGGTCTGACGGCCCGTCGGGCCTTCGGCAGCGCCAACCTGGAGCGGGGGGGGGGGGGGGGGGGGGGAAACCCCCCCCCCCCCCCCCAAAAAAAAAAAAAAAAAAAAAAGAACCCAAAAAGAAAAAAAAAAAAAAACCCCCCACACCCCCCCCGGGGGAAGGGAGGGGGGGGGGCCC
>NZ_JBNGGE010000046.1:0-61194 GCF_049975785.1 Streptomyces sp. WG7 | reverse complement strand
CGCCCCCCCCGGGTGGGGGGGGGGGCGGCCCCCCCCGTCGCCTGGGGCCCGGGGGCCCCCCCCCGGGGGGGCCCGGGGGGGGGGCGGGGGGGGGGGGCCCCCCCCCCCCCCCCGGCGCGCCCCCCCGCCCCTTCCGGTATCACCGGCTCCGTCCCACACCGGCCGTCACCGCCGACCGGTCAGGAGAGTTTCACGCAGGTGTTCTCGATGACCCTGCCACCGCGGTCCAGGCCACCGCAGACGAGCAGCGGCTTCCCGCTGAACTCGCGGTTGACGACGAACCGCGCCTTCGACACTCCGGCTGAGCTTTTCGCGTAGTCGCGCACGAAACCACGCAACGTTCCCGGCAGGCCGTCCCTCGTCGTGACGGTGATGTCCTGGACGTAGTCCTTGCCCTGGTGCGCGGTGTTGACGCAGATGTAGGTGCCGCAGCGGGTCGAGACGTCGGCGCTCGCCGGGGCCGCCGTCACCACGCCCCACGCGCATGCTCCGGCGAGGGCCACCGCGACGGCCGTCCACCGCCGCCGCGCCGTCTTCGCCGACCGAACCAACCCCTGGTGTGCGTGCATCGAGCATTCCCCTCAGTAGCTGTCATGAGCCGATTCCGAGACGATTCATGCTGTCACGCACTCATACCGATGCATATGGGCGCATTCGTTCGCCCGTTGACTCACACGCACCTCGTGTCCGCCGTCCACGACACCGGACGCCGGCCCGACCCGTCGGCCGCGCGGAGACCGCGCGCCTCACAGACCGAGCAGCCCGGGTTCCGCCGCGAGTTCCTTGAACCGCCGCCGCGGATCGGCCACCAGCTTGCGGGCGTTCAGGTCCAGCAGACCGCCGACGCCCTCGACCTCGGCCGCGATCGTGCCGTCCGCCTTGCGGATGATCTGCCGGATCCGGAAAGTCCTGCCGTCGCCCCACTCGAAGGCGCAGGTCACCGTGGTCTCGTCACCGGCGAGCAGCTCCCGCCGGAAGCGGACGGTCGTCTCCAGCACCACGGGCCCCACACCGTGTGCGACGAGATCGGCCTGCCGGATACCGGCTGCCTGGAGCAGGGCCCAGCGGGCGTGCTCGGCGTAGTTCAGATAGACGGACTGGTTCAGATGGCCCTGCGTATCGGTCTCGTACCCGCGGACCGTCACGGGTACGGAAAACGGCTCGCTCACCGCTGCCGCCTCTCCTCGTGGGTGCACTGACCGACCGATCCTGGCACGAGTGCCTCACACCTTCCGCGGCGAGGCCAGCAGGTAACGGGCCCGCGTGCGCGGCTCGGTGTGCTCCCCGACGTGCCACCCCGCCCGCTCCAGCGTCACCGCACAGCCCCGCAGCGCCGTGCCGTCCGGCTCGTACACGGCGACGGCCTCCGGCTGCGGCGTCGCGCGCACCCGGTACCCGTCCCCGCCGTCCGGCCCCGCCGGGCGGTGCCCGGCCGCCTCCAGGGCGAGCGCGGCGGCCTGCACGAGATGCTTGCGCTCCCACCCGCACGGCCGGTCCGTCGCCCCGTCGGAATGCGTCATCCGGCGCAGCTCCAGCAGCCCCTGCCAGGCGCTGCGCACCTCACGCGGCCGCGCCGGTCCGGCACCGCCCGGCACGGCCTCCTCCCCGCCCACCCGCGCGGCGAACACACCGCCGGCCGCGGGCTCGGCCGGCGCCGCGGGCCCGGCCGGTACCGGTGTCTCCGGCTCGGCGGGAGCCTCCCGTATCCGATGCCCGGCCGGCGTCAGGAAGTGGTCGTGCGGCGGGCGCGGGTGCCGGAAGGCGAGCCCCCGCTTCACCAGCGCGGCGAGCTGAGCCTCCGTCCCCTTCAGCCGCCCGCTGACGGGGTCGGCGGCGTCGATGACACGCCGCTGCGCGGCGGTGGGCGACAGTGCCACGGCGTCCTCCTTCCCTCACCGCTGACGCCACCGGTGACGTCACCGGTCACGCCACCGGTGGTTCCACCGGTGATGCCTTCGAAGGCTACGACGGAGGTCTGACATTCCAGGCCGCGATCACCGGTCGCGCGTGCTCCGTGCCCAGCCGGCACAGCGTGCCCGTGCCCAGCTGGAACAGCGCCCCGTGCGACGCCGGAAGCCCCAGGTACCGCGCGGTGAGCGCCCGGAGGAAGTGCCCGTGTGCCACCAGCACCACGCACCCCTCCGTGTTGGCGAAGGCGGCCTCCACCCTGGCCAGCACCCGGTCGGCCCGCTCGCCGACCTGTTCCGGCGTCTCCCCGGGATGCTCCGGCGGCCCGGGTGCGACCCCGTCCGTGAACAGGAACCAGTCCGGCCGGCTCCGGTGGATCTCGACCGTCGTGATGCCCTCGTACCCGCCGTAGTCCCACTCGTGCAGGTCGGGGTCGGTCCGCATCTCCTGCAGCCCGATCAGCTCGGCCGTCTCCCGGGCCCGCTGGAACGGGCTGACGAACGCGGCCCCGATCCGGTGCGACCGGATCAGCGGCACGAGACTCCGCGCCTGCTCCCGCCCGTGCTCGGTCAGCGGGACGTCCGTCAGGCCCGTGTGCCGTCCGGACCGCGACCACTCGGTCTCACCGTGCCGGACCAGAAAAAGATCACCCATGCCGCCCAGGCTACGGGCGCAAGCCCGGCGATCGGTGCGCACGCGCCCCGGCGACGCACCGCCTGCGGACAGTGAGGCCCAGGAAGGCGATAATGGGATCATGCAGTCACGCGGCGAGTTGGGGGACTTCTTACGCTCACGACGGGCCAGGATCCGGCCCGAGGACGTCGGCTTCGCCTCCGGCGCGGGCCTGCGGCGCGTGCCGGGACTGCGCCGTGAGGAGCTGGCGCACCTGGCGGGGGTGAGCATCGACTACTACGTACGCCTGGAGCAGGGCCGCAACCGCAGTGTGTCGGACGCCGTGCTTGGGGCGGTGGCCGCCGCCCTGAGGCTGGACGAGGACGAGCGCGCCCATCTCTTCCGGCTCGCGCGGCCCCAGAAGCCGGACCCGGAGATCGGGCGGTCCGGCGGTGGGGAGACGCGCCCCGGAGTGCGTCGGCTGCTGGACTGGATCGCCGCTCCGGCGCTCGCCATGGGCCGCCGGATGGACGTACTGGCCTGGAACCGGCCGCTGTGCGCCCTCATCACCGACTTCGCCGCGCTGCCGGTGGCCGAGCGCAACCTGTGCCGGCTCCATCTCCTGAACGACGAGATCGGCCGCCGCTACCCCGACCGTGAGATGATCGCCCGCGAGGCGGTGGGCCATCTCCGCATCGCGGCGGGCCGCTTCCCCGAGGACCCCGAACTGTGGCGGCTGGTCGAGGAACTCAACGAGGGCAGCGAGGAGTTCCGGCGCCACTGGCAACAGCACACGGTGCGTACCAAGTCCCACGGCCTCAAACGCATCGACCACCCCGTCGCCGGCCCACTCACCCTTTCCTACGAGATCACCCGCTTCCCCCAGGACCCCGAGCTGAGCCTCCTCGTCTACACGGCCGCTCCGGGCTCGCCCGAGGAGGAGGCGCTGCGCGTCATGGCCAAGGCATAGGCCCGCCGGGGGAGTCCGGGAGTCCGGGAGTCCGGGAGGCCGCCGGTGAGGGGGGACTGGGAGTACCCAGGTTCGCCGTGTCTCCGGTGGGACGGAGCGGAGGGAGCCGGCCCGCGGCCCGTCCAGGATGAACAGGACCATCCATTCGCCCCACCGACCCCGCCGAGGTCCTCCATGCGCCTGTTCGCGTCCGCCCTGGCAGCCGTCACCGCGCTCGCCCTCACCGCCGCCACCGGCTCCCAGGCCGCCACCGGCTCCGAACCCACCGCAGGCTCCGAACCCACCGCAGGCTCCGAATCCACCGCAGGCTCCGGGGCCGCCACCGCGCGGCTCCCCGACCACTACGTGATCCCGGGGGAGAAGGCCTTTCCCACCGGTGTGGCCTACGACCCGCGCAGCGGGCACTACTACGTGGGCAGCGCCCAGGACGGCACCCTCTACCGGGGACATGTCCGCAAACCCACCGCGCGGGTCTGGTCGCCCGGCGGGAAGGACGGACGCTCCTTCACCGCCGGCATGACCATCGACGGCGAGGGACGGCTCTACGTCAACGGGGGCGGCACGGGCACGCTGCGCGTCTACGACACGTCGAACGGCTCCCTGCTGACCACACTGCACGGAACGAAGGGCGGTTTCGTCAACGATGTCACGGTGGCCGCGGACGGCACCGCCTACGTCACCGACTCCTTCAAGCCGGTCGTCTACCGACTGACCGAGGACGAGCGCGGCCGGTGGGAGCTGGAGCACTGGCTCGACGTCGACGCCTCGGGCATCGACTGGATCGACGGACAGCACAACCTCAACGGCATCGTCGCGGTCGGCACCGACCACTTGCTCGCCGTCCAGAGCAACACCGGAAAGCTGTGGCGCGTCGACCGCTCCACCGGCCGTACCGCCGAGGTCGACCTCGGCGGCCACACACTTGTCAACGGCGACGCCCTGGCATGGAGGGACGGCCGCCTCTACGTGACGCAGGGCAACCTGTACGCCGATCCCGGCACCCAGCCGCAGGTCACCGTCGTCGAGATGAACGACGACCTCACCCACGGCCGCCTCGTCGACCGTCTGGTGCCGCCGGAAGGACTCCTGCACCCCTCCGCCGCGGCCCTCACCGACCACGACCGCCTTCTCGTCGTGAACAGCCAGTACAACCGCTGGGTCGCCGGACTCCCGCCGGAGAGCCTCCCCTTCACGGTCTCCAGCCTGCCGCTCGGGTAGCGGACGACCGACCGGCACGGCACCGCACGGACGTGCGTCCCGGGTGCCGCTCCCCAGGGGCCGGCGGCTACTGCCGGTACCCGCTGAGGAACCGCCCGATCCGCCCGATCGCCGCCTCCAGGTCCTCCGCGTGCGGCAGCGTCAGGATGCGGAAGTGGTCCGGGCTCGGCCAGTTGAAGCCGGTGCCCTGGACCACCTGGATCTTCTCCCTCAGCAGCAGGTCCAGCACGAACCGTTCGTCGTCGTGGATCTTGTGCACGGCCGGGTCGATGCGCGGGAAGGCGTACAGCGCGCCCTTGGGCTTCACGCAGGAGACGCCCGGGATCTCGTTCAGTTTCTCCCAGGCCACGTCCCGCTGTTCGCGCAGTCGTCCGCCCGGGGCCGTCAGCTCGCGGATGGACTGGCGGCCGCCGAGCGCGGCCTGGATGGCGTACTGGGCGGGCGCGTTGGCGCACAGGCGCATGGAGGCCAGCATGGTCAGGCCCTCCAGGTAGTCCTTCGCGTGCTGCTTCGGCCCCGTCACCACCAGCCAGCCGGAGCGGAAACCCGCCACCCGGTACGTCTTGGACAGGCCGCAGAAGGTCAGCACCACCAGGTCGGGGGCGAGGGACGCGGCCGAGTGGTGCACGGCGTCGTCGTAGAGGATCTGGTCGTAGATCTCGTCGGCGAGGACCATCAGGCCGTGCCGGCGGGCGAGGTCGAGGATGCCCTCGACGATCTCCTTGGGGTAGACGGCGCCGGTGGGGTTGTTGGGGTTGATGATGACGACCGCCTTGGTGCGGTCGGTGATCTTCGCTTCCATGTCGGCCAGGTCGGGGTACCACTCCGCCTGTTCATCGCAGAGGTAGTGCACCGCCTTGCCGCCCGCGAGGGTCGTCACCGCCGTCCAGAGGGGGAAGTCGGGGGCGGGGATCAGGACCTCGTCGCCGTCCTCCAGCAGGGCCTGCACGGCCATGGAGATCAGCTCGGACACGCCGTTGCCCAGGAAGACGTCGTCCACGTCCACCTCCAGGCCGAGCGCCTGGTAGCGCTGGGCGACGGCCCGGCGGGCGGAGAGGATGCCGCGGGAGTCCGTGTAGCCGTGCGCCCGCGGCAGCATGCGGATCATGTCCTGGACGATCTCCTCGGGCGCCTCGAACCCGAAGAGGGCGGGGTTGCCGGTGTTCAGGCGCAACACGCTGTGCCCCGCCTCCTCCAGCGCGTTGGCGTGCTCGATGACCGGGCCGCGGATCTCGTAACAGACCTCGCTGAGCTTGTTCGACTGCCGGAACTCCATGCGCGGCTTCCCCTCCGGAATCTGGTGTTGCTTGGTTTTACCAAGTAGCCGCTTGGAAAGTCCAACAACTTGTCTACACTGCGTCGCATGTCACCTCGCCGAAGCTACGACCAGTACTGTTCCGCCGCCCGCGCGCTCGACGCCGTCGGCGACCGCTGGACCCTGCTGATCGTCCGGGAGCTGCTCGCCGGTCCGCGGCGCTACACCGACCTGCACGCCGACCTGCCCGGCGTCAGCACGGACGTGCTCGCCTCGCGGCTGAAGGACATGGAACGCGACGGGCTGACGACCCGGCGCCGGCTGCCGCCGCCCGGAGCGGCGTACGTCTACGAACTCACCGCGCGCGGCCGCGAGTTGCTGCCGGTACTGGAGGCGCTGGGCGCGTGGGGCGCCGGCGAGCTGGGAGAGCGGCGGCCGACGGACGCCGTACGGGCGCACTGGTTCGCGCTGCCCCTGCTGCGGGCGGTGCGGGAGGCCGGGGTGGGGGAGGGCGTCGTCGAGGTCCGGCTGGACGAGGGGGACTTCCACCTGTACGCGGGCGCCGACGAGCGGGGTCCCGTGTACGGCGACGGGCCCGCGCCGGGGGAGCCCGACGCCCTGCTGGCGCTGGATGCCGGGACCTGCGTGGCGCTCAGCCGCGGGGAGACCGGTCTGCGGGACGCGGTACGGGACGGGCGCGTCGAGGTGACCGGCGACGGCACGGTCGCCAAGTCGCTCCGGGAGGAGTGAGAGGGGAGCGAAAGGGGGGTGAGAGGGAGGGACGAGAGGGAGGCGTGAGACGACGGAAGGCCCGCCGGGGGCGGGCCTTCCGAGGTCGCGTCAGACGGTCGGCGGTACTCGGGACGGCCGTCCCGAGCCGCGGGTCAGCGCGTATCCGCCGATGCCCGCCAGCGCGGCCAGCACGCCGCCGATCCCGGTCCACACCCACCGGTCGGACCACCAGCCGGAGGACCAGCCGTCCTCGGGCTCGATGGCGGACAGTACGGCCCCGCCGTCCGAGTCCTCCTCGTCGGCCGGGGACTTCACCGCCACGCCCGGCACCAGCGGCTCGGCCAGCGAACCGTCCACCGCCGCCGCCCCGCCGATGTCCTTGGAGTCCACCCGGACCTCGGTGGAGACCGGGACACCCAGGTCGGACGTCGGCACGTTCACCGCCGTCAGCCGGATGTAGTACGTGCCCGGCAGCGGGTCGTTGGCCCACGGCTCGGACCAGGCGCGGACCGTGCGCAGCACGCAGGCCAGCTCCACGGTGGGGGCGTTCGCCGCCGCGGTGCGGGTCTGCGCGCCGTACTGGCAGGCCTGGCGGCGGCGCAGACCGTCGTACACGTCGATCCGCCAGGTCTCCGCGGCGTGTGTCTCCGGCAGCTTCACCGTGGCCTTCACGGTGGGACGCTGACCGGCGTCCGCCGGGAACGACCAGTACAGGTAGTCGCCCGCGGAACCGCTCGCCGTGGCCTGCTGCTCCTGCTCGATCTCGGTCGCCGTGCGGAAGGAGGTGCCCGCCGTCGTCGGCGCACCGCCATCCTCCGAGGGGCTCGCCGAGGGCGAGGAGTCGGCCGCCGCGGGGGTCGCGGCGAGGCCGAGCAGCAACGCCGCGGTGCCCCATGCCCGGGTGATACGCATCAGTTGGTCCTCCAGACCGCGAGCCGCCAGCGTGACAGCCAGCCCCACAGCAGACCGGCGGCGAAGCCGATGAGCACCAGCACACCGAGCAGCCACCAGCCGCGCCCGAGGCCGAAGGAGGCCACGTCGTCGGCGTCGCTCGGACCGTCCACGACGTCGACGGTCAGCTCCAGCGGCAGCCCGGGAGTGGTCTTCACTCCGGAGGCTACGGAGAAGGAGTTGGTGACCTGGAGGCACACGGTCTCGGCCGGGGCGTCCTCCTCGTCGCTCTCCGCCTTGGGGTAGCGCAGCCCCGTGGAGATCACATCCGTACGGCCGTTGCCCGCCGCCTCACCGCGCACGATCTCCCGGCCGTGCACCGTCACGGCGCGCAGCAGCACCCCGTAGGACGGGTTCACGGCCCGGTCCGCGCCCACGCTCACCGAGGCGCGCAGCTCCTGGCCGGGCAGCACGTCCACCCGGTACCAGCGCTGCTTCCCGAACTCCTCGCGGTCGGTGTACAGCCCCGACTTCAGCGTCGGCGCCTCGGCGCACGTGTCCGCGCCCTCGGTGGCGACCGGCGTCACCACGGGGTCGGCCGCGCGGTCCACCAACTGGTTGACCTTGTCGGTGAGTTCGTCGGTGTGCTCGACCGAGGTGTACGTCCCGCCGGTGGCCTCGGCGATGCAGCTGAGCTGCTGCCGCATCTTGGTGTTGGGGACCAGGCCCAGTGTGTCGATGGTCAGCCCGATGCCCTTGGCGGCGATCTCGCGGGCCACCTCGCACGGGTCGAGCGGGGCGCAGGTGTCCTCGCCGTCGCTGATCAGCACGATGCGCTTGGAGCCGTCGCCGCCGTCGAGGTCGTCGGCCGCCGCGAGGAGCGCGGGGCCGATCGGCGTCCAGCCGGTGGGCGCCAGCGTCGCCACCGCCGTCTTGGCCTCGGTGCGGTCCAGCGGGCCGACCGGGTAGAGCTGCGCGGTGTCCTTGCAGCCGGTCTTGCGGTCGTCGCCCGGGTAGTCGGCGCCCAGGGTCCGGATCCCGAGGCGCACCTCCTCGGGCGTCGCGTCGAGCACCTCGTTGAACGCCTGCTTCGCCGCGGCCATCCGCGTACCGCCGTCGATGTCCCGCGTCCGCATCGAACCGCTGACGTCGAGCACCAGGTTGACCTTCGGCGCGTCCTCGCCCGTGGGTTCACCGGCGGCCGCTCCGGCCGGGAAGGCGATCCCGGCCGTCAGCGCGGCGAGCAGGGCACAGGCACCCGCCGCCAGCCGTGTTCTTGTGATCATCGGCGGATCCTATTGATCAGTGGCGCCGGGCTCCAAAACGAGACCGCGACGACGCCCCGACTTCACCTCCAGTGCAGCGGATTGGGCAGCCCCGCCCACAGGTCCCCGGCGTTTCCCGGCGAAGTGCGCATCAGCGTCAGCGCCTTCACCGGCAGCGGCTCCTCGCACAGCGCCACGACGTCGGGTGTGCGCGGCAGTTCGCGTACGGCCGCCTCCAGCGCGTCCCGCAGCGCCGCGCCCGAGCCCGCCGTCGCCGCCAGCGCGCCTCCCACCAGCGAGCCGAACAGCTTGCGGCGCAGCACCACCGGGTCGTCGGTGACCATCCGGGCGGGCAGGTCCGGGGCGTCGACGCCGTGGCGGGCCAGGCGCGCCGGGCTGACCCGGATGTCGGCCAGGTCGCGGTAGACCAGGCGCAGCGGATCGCCCGCCGGGGACAGCACCACGAGGAGGTTCTGGCCGTGCGCCTCCAGGGCCACGCCCAGCTCCAGCAGGCGCAGCCCCACGGTGAGGGTGAGGCGGGCGAAGTCCGCCCGCCACGCGGGGGAGCCGGGCAGCCCGGTGCTCGCCAGCGCGGCCACCGGGACGACGTGCTCGCCGGGCGCCGCGTACACCCGGGGCGGCTCGCGCAGTACGGCCGCCAGGTCGGGGGAGCCGGCGGCCACCGCGCCCAGGGTGCGGGTGACGTGCAGCAGCCCGTCCGCGCGCGCCGCCAGCGCCTGCCCGAAGTCCGACACGTGGGCCGACGCGGCGATCGAGGCGACCGAGATGTCCCGCACCGACGACGTCAGCCGGGCGCTCAGCGCGGTCTTGACGTGCGGCCCGCCGGGCACGGCCAGTGTCCGCAGGGACATCAGCGGATGCGCGGCGAGCCCCTCCTCGCACGGCCGTTTGAGCACGTGCGCCGCCTGCCACGGATGCACCGGGACCAGCACCGTCGCCCCGTCCCGGAACTCCCCCGGCCACACCCCCGTCACCAGGCAATCGGCCGCAGGGACCGGCACCAGCCCCAGCCCCACCACGGGCCCGTGCTCCGGCCCGTACGCGAGCTGCTCCGCCACCGAGAAGCCCGGCCGGGAACGGCAGTTCGGGTGGTACGGGTGCCCGTCGACCACCCGCCGCTCCCAGCCCCAGTCACTGCCCGGCCACTCGTCCGGGTGAATCTCCTGACCCGCCCGCGAGAGCGCCAACGACGCGGCACTGTGCCCCAGTTCCGCGGCGAACCCGGCGGAGTGCGGCACGCCGAGGTCCGTCACCAGCCGCGCCGGATCGTCGTACGCGGCGTCGTCGAGCCGTACGACGGAGACGTACGCGTCCGTGCGGTACGGGTCGGCCGCCGGACCGGCCAGCCGGCGGCCGTCCCGCAGCCGCAGGACGAGCCCGTCCCGGGCGGGCTCCCGGCCCGCGATCCACGGCAGCGGTTCATGGGCGAACGCACGCCACAGCCGGGTCAGCACGGCCGCGCGGGCACCGGCCAGCGAGGCCGTGTACCGGGCGACCAGACCGGGGCGGACGGCCGCCAGCTCGTCGGCCACCTCGGTCTCTGCGCTGGGGGGACGATGCACGGGCGGGCTCCTCGGGTACGAGTAGGACGTCACGGCGGAGGGACGGCGACGGACATACTGATCGTCTCCGGCAACTCCGCCACCTCCGCCATGGACAGCATGGACAGACCGTAGGGAACGAGTGGAACGCGTGGATCTCCTGCCCCCGCCCACCGGCGCCGACTCCGCCTCCCAGGGTGACGTCGTGGAACGCGCCGACGCCTACGCGGCGGTGCCACTGCTGAACTGCCTGCTGCGCGAGGTGGCCGAACCCCTGCCGGGGCCCGGCACCCGGCCGGTGTACCGGCTGCCCGGCGGCAGACTGCTGCGGGTGCGCGAGGGCCGGAGGCCCGCCGAGCCCGAGGTGCGCGCGGCGGGCGGCTGGCACCGAGTCGGCCACACCGAGCTGGTGAAACTCGTCGCGGAGGAGCTGCGCCGGCACACCGGCCTGCCCAACCACGAACTGCCCACCGAGATCACCGACAGCCGGGACACGGTGGCCGCGCTGCTGACGGCACGCGCGCGTGCGACCCCGCCCGACGACCCGTATCTCCGCTCCGAGCAGTCCCTCCTCACCGGCCACACCCACCACCCCGCCCCCAAGGCGCGCGGCGGCGGCCCGCACGCCGGCTGGCTGCCGTACGCGCCCGAGGCGCACGCCCGCTTCCCGCTGACGCTGCTCGCCGTGCGCGAGGACACGGTCGTCGACGAGGGCGACACCGCCGCCCTGGACGCCCTCGGCAAGGCCCCGCCCGGCTACCGGCTGCTGCCCGCCCACCCCTGGCAGCTGAACCTGACGGCGACCGCCCTCGCCCCCGCCTTCGCCGACGGCCGCCTCCTCCGGCTGGGCACGACGGACTTCCCCACCTGGCCCACGGCCGCCGTCCGCACGGTGTACGCCCCCGAGTACCTCCCCGGGCTCCCCGGGCACGACCTGTTCCTCAAATTCAGCCTCGACGTGCGCATCACCAACGACATCCGCCGCCTCTGGCGCCACGACCTGCTGAGACTGCGCCGCACCGACACGGCGGCCACCGAGGCCTTGGACGCCGTCGGACCCCCGGCGGCCTGGCTCGGCGACCGCGGCTACCGCACCGCGGACTTCGCCTTCGAGGAACTGGCCGTCGTCGTCCGCGACGGACTGCGCGACCGCGTCCTGCCCGGCGCGACCCCGCTCCTCGCCGCCGCGCTCGTGGAGGGCTTCCCGGACAACCCCCTGGAGCACGCCACGGACCCGGCGGCCTGGTGGGAGGCCTACCTCGCCACCGTCGTCCCGCCGGTCCTGACCGCCTTCGCCGACGACGGCGTCGTCCTGGAGGCGCACCTGCAGAACACCCTGGTCGCCGTGGACGCCTCCAACACACCGGTGCAGGCCCTCTTCCGGGACGCCGAGGGCGTCAAACTCCTGCCGGACACCTCCCGGCAGGACGGCTGGGAGCGCCTCGTCTACTGCCTCGTCGTCAACCACCTGTGCGAGATCGCCGCCGCCCTGGCCGAACACCACCCCGGCCTCGACCCCTGGCCCGCCGCCCGCCGCGCCCTGGCCCGCCACGACCTCCCCGAGATCCCCGCCCTCCTCTCCTCTCCGACGCTCCCCGGCAAGACCAACCTCCTGCTCCGCTGGACGGGCGCGGACGGCGCCGCCGCCCGCTACCGCCCGCTGGCCAACCCGCTGCTGGACGCCTGAGCGGAGCCGGTCGAGGAGAGCGGCCGGTCGGCCGGTCACGGTCCGGTGGCCGGCCTGCCCGGGGGCCGATGACCCGTCAAGTCCGGCCGGACGGCACAATGGTCAGTCGCTCGGCGGGGGAGAGGACGGCGGACCACGACATGCGACGGCGACAGAGGCGCACGGCCCTGGCGTGCCTCGTCACAGCGGCACTGCTGACGGCGACGGCCTGCGCGCCCCCGGACCTCGGCCCCCTGCCCCCGCGCTACTCGGGCCCGCCCCTGTCCGCGGACACGGCGGTGTCGGAGATGCGGTCGGCACTGGCGGCGGAGGGCGTCGTGGTGGAGAGGGAGCCCTCGGGCGGCCTGGGGAGATGCCTGGAACGGCTCTCGGGACGGCATGCTCCGGAGACGGTGGACGCCGCACTGAAGTCGGCCTTCGGGCGGGCCCGTTCCGAGTACGGCTGGCAGACCGGTCCCGACATGGGCAGCCGGACGCTCACCCTCACGAAGGGCAACTGGACGGTCACGGCCGGCCTTCCCGTCAAGCCGGCGCAAGGCATCCAGGCACCCGTGATCATGTCGCTGATATGCCTGGACGGCAGCAGTACGCCCGCTGCCGCCGACCCCGCACCGCCGAACGCCGCGTGAACGCCGCAAGCGGAGTGCCCCGCCCCGGGGACGACTCCGGGCCGGGGCACTCGGCTGTGCGGCGGCGTCAGCCGTTGGCCGCGTACGTGAGGAAGCGGGTCCACGCGGCCGGAGTGACGGCGAGCTGGGAACCCTGCCGCACCTTCGAGTCCCGGACGTGGATCGTCTCAGGGCACGACGCCACCTCGACGCAGTCCCCTTCACTACCGCTGCTGTAGCTGGACTTGTGCCACGACAGGGCCACTTCGACGCAGTCGTCGCCCTCGGAGCCGCTGTAACTGCTCTTGAACCAGGCCAGGTCGGACGTGTTCATAGCGCTCCTCGCATTCGCTTCAACAGGCCCAGGGAGTCCTCGGGGGTCAGGGCCTGTGAACGCATCTTGGCATAGCGCTGGTGAAGCACGCTGATCTCTTTCGAGTCAGTGATGAGCCGCCCGTTCTTCTGCCCCTCCGAGTACCCGAACCACCGGTTGTCCGGTGTCTCGGCCAACTGCATCGGTCCGTCCAGCCCCGCGTGCACCGGCTGCCGCAGGGGCATCAGCTGGAACTCGACGTTCCAGTGCCGCTCGATGACGTCCAGCAGATGGTCGTACAGCTCGCGCGTCACCTCCTCGCCGCCCGTGCACCGTTCCAGCACCGCCTGCTCCACGATGAAGCTGAACGCCGTCGGGGGCTTCCGGCTCGTCGCCAGCAGCTCGTGTCGGGCCATGCGCGCCGTGATCCGGTCGTTCATCTCCTCCTCGGCGGGCAGCGGCGGCACGCTGAACGACACCGCCCGCGCATACCCCTCCGTCTGCAACAACCCCGGAATCACCCGGCATTCGTACGTGTACAGGCTCACCGCCTCCGCCTCGAAGCGCGCCCACTGCCGGAACCAACTCGCCAGCCCCGGTTGCCGCGACAGGTGCCGTGCCGCGCCGCGCAGCGCCCCGAAGGCGTCCAGGATCTCCTCCGCGCGCTCCACGAAGTCCGACGGCGGAAACCGCCGCCCCTGCTCGATGGACGCCACCGTCGGCACCGAGTACCGCACCTGTGGCGCGAACTCCTCCTGCGTCAGCCCCGCCCGTTTCCGGAACGCCTTGACGACCTCGCCGAACGTCTTGAGGCTGTCCGACCTCTCCGGTTCACCGCCTCCGCAGAGCACACCGACGCCGCCCGTACCGTCCGTCATCCAGGACACCTCCCGCACGTACACCCACTCGGGCAAACCCGCCCAACGGGGCCATGGTCACGGACGGTTACCCACACTGTCCACTGTGCGTACCCGTACGCTGACCCTGCGTACCGGCCGCCGATCTGGTGAAGGGCCATAGCCGCAGGTGGGATGTGCGGCATGAGGCCAGCTTCCACACCCCGATCCCCGGTCACCGCGCGTGTGTTCGTGCAGCGGTTCAGTTCCACCCCGCGCGGGGCACGCCTGGCGCGGCACCTGGCCGTGCAGCGCCTGCACGCCTGGGGCGTCCCGTACGGCTCGGCCGTCTCCGACACGGCCGCGCTGCTCGTCGCGGAGCTGACGGCGAACGCCGTGACGCACGGGCGGGTGCCCGGACGGGACATCGAGGTGCTGCTGCGGCTCGACGCGTACACGCTGCGGATCGACGTGTCCGACAGCCGGGGTGAGTGCCGCCCGGCCGGTCCGGAGGGGACGGCCGTGGCCGCGCCGGACGCCGAGGGCGGCCGGGGCCTGCTGCTCGTGGACGCGCTGGCCGACCGGTGGGGCGTACTGGACCGCGTACCCGTCGGCAAGACGGTCCGCGCCGAACTGGACCTGCGGGGCCGGTGAACAGAACCGGCACTCGATACAGCGCGCGTTGGAGAAGTCGGGGTTCACCCGCGAGGGCGTGCTGCGCAGGACCGTGTTCAGAAACGGGCAGTGGCGGGATGTCGTGCGCCTGGGCTCGCCGGACGGTCGGCGGGTGAGTCTGAGATCCTTCTCCTCATGAGCACACCACCAGACGGACTGCCTGTCTACCGAGTTCTGACCGGCCCGGACGACGCCGCGTTCTGCCGACGTGTGAGCGAAGCGATCGCTCTTGGCTACGAACTGCACGAAGGCCCCGCCGTCACTTTCAACGGTGAGAACGTCATCATCGCTCAGGCCCTGGTCTGGCCGACGCTGTCGTAGGGAGTACGTGGTGCCCATGACGGGCGGCTCAGGAACACCTCGTCGGCGAATCACCCTCGGTTAATATGCTCGCTCCATGCCAGAGGCCGGTAGCTTTCCTGGGTTGAGGATTCGGGAGGTTGGTCATGGATTGCAAGGCTGAAGGCGTGGACGGGCTGGGGAAATGCTGAGAAAAGTCACCGCGACCCGCTACGTCGAGCCCTTGCGCACCGGCGGTTCCGTCCCCGGCGTCGTCGAGGCCGACGACCTGGGCACGTACGTCGTGAAGTTCACCGGCTCCGCGCAGGGCCGCAAGGCGCTGGTCGCCGAGGTGATCGTCGGGGAGCTCGCGCGTGAGCTGGGGCTTCGGGTGCCTGAGTTGGTCCTGGCCCACTTCGACCCGGCGATCGCCGCCGGTGAACCGCACCAGGAGGTGCGGGACCTGCTGGACGCCAGCGCGGGACTCAACCTCGGTATGGACTACCTGTCTCGCGGCGCCGACTTCACGCCCGACGTCGCGGACATGTTCCCCGTCGGCTCCGAGGAGGCCGGGCGCGTCGTCTGGCTGGACGCCCTCACCGTGAACGTCGACCGGACGGTGCACAGCTCCAACCTGATGGTCTGGCCCACCTCCGGCGTCGCGGTGCCGCGCCTGTGGCTGATCGACCACGGGGCGGCCCTCGTCTTCCACCACCGCTGGGGTGCCTCCCCGCCCGAGAAGGCGTACGACTTCCGCCACCACGCCCTCGGCCACTCCGCGCCCGACGTCCGGGCCGCCGACGCCGAGCTGGCGCCGAAGGTGACCCGGGAGCTGCTGTGCGACGTGGTGGCGCGGGTGCCGGAGGCCTGGCTGACCTGCGAGGCCGGCTTCGACACGCCGGACGCGGTCCGGGCCGCCTACGTCGGCTATCTGCACGCGCGCGTGCGGGCCTCGCGGGAGTGGCTGCCCACCGACTTCCCGACCCGTGAGGAACTCGCCGCCGAGAACGCCGCCCGGGCGGCACGTACCGAGCGCGGCCGTCCCGACTGGCTCAAGCGGGTCCCCGACCTGCACGGCAAGCCGCCCGCCGAGCAGGACTGGTCCGTGCACCTGGGCTGACGCGCGTCCGCGCCCCCGGTGCCGTGCGGTACCGGGGGCGCGGACGTACGCGGGGCCGAGCCGGGCGTCAGCCCTTCAGCTGCTCGTACGCCGGCAGGGTCAGGAAGTCGGCGTAGTCCGCGTCGAGGGAGACGGTCAGGAGCAGGTCGTGGGCCTGCTGCCAGTTGCCGGCCGCGAAGGCCTCGTCGCCGATCTCGGCGCGGATGTTCGCCAGCTCCTCGGCGGCGACCTTGCGGGCCAGCTCGGCGGTGACCTGCTCGCCGTTGTCGAGGACGACCTCGGCGTTGATCCACTGCCAGATCTGCGAGCGGGAGATCTCGGCGGTGGCCGCGTCCTCCATCAGGTTGAAGATGGCGACCGCGCCGAGGCCGCGCAGCCAGGCCTCGATGTAGCGGATGCCGACCTGGACGGCGTTGACCAGACCCGCGTACGTCGGCTTGGCGTCCAGGGAGTCGATCGCGATCAGGTCGGCCGCCTTGACGTCGACGTCCTCGCGGAGGCGGTCCTTCTGGTTCGGCTTGTCGCCGAGGACCTTGTCGAAGGACTCCATGGCGATCGGGACCAGGTCGGGGTGGGCGACCCAGGAGCCGTCGAAGCCGTCGCCGGCCTCGCGGTCCTTGTCGGCGCGGACCTTCTCGAAGGCGACCTTGTTGACCTCGGCGTCCCGGCGGGACGGGATGAACGCCGCCATGCCGCCGATCGCGTGCGCGCCGCGCTTGTGGCAGGTGCGGACGAGGAGTTCGGTGTACGCCCGCATGAACGGGGCGGTCATCGTCACCGCGTTGCGGTCCGGCAGGACGAACTTGGCGCCGCCGTCACGGAAGTTCTTGACGATGGAGAACAGGTAGTCCCAGCGGCCCGCGTTCAGCCCGGAGGCGTGGTCGCGCAGTTCGTAGAGGATCTCCTCCATCTCGTACGCGGCCGTGATCGTCTCGATCAGGACGGTGGCGCGGACGGTGCCCTGCGGGATGCCGAGGTGGTCCTGCGCGAAGACGAAGACCTCGTTCCAGAGGCGGGCCTCCAGGTGCGACTCCGTCTTCGGGAGGTAGAAGTACGGGCCCTTGCCGAGGTCCAGCAGGCGCTGGGCGTTGTGGAAGAAGTACAGGCCGAAGTCGACCAGGGCGCCGGGGACCGGCCGGCCGTCGACCTGGAGGTGGCGCTCGTCGAGGTGCCAGCCGCGCGGGCGCATGACGACCGTCGCCAGTTCGGCGTCCGGGCGCAGGGCGTAGGACTTGCCGGTGCGCTCGTCCGTGAAGTCGATGGTGCGGGTGTAGGCGGAAGCCAGGTTGAGCTGGCCGAGGACGACGTTCTCCCAGGTCGGGGCGGAGGCGTCCTCGAAGTCCGCGAGCCAGACCTTCGCGCCCGAGTTGAGGGCGTTGATGGTCATCTTGCGGTCGGTGGGGCCGGTGATCTCGACCCGGCGGTCCTGGAGCGCGTCCGGAGCGGGGGCCACCTTCCAGGAGTCGTCCGCGCGGATCGCGGCCGTCTCCGGGAGGAAGTCGAGCGTGGAGGTGCGGGCGATCTCGGCGCGGCGCTCCGCACGGCGGGCGAGGAGTTCGTCACGCCGGGGCGTGAACCGCCGGTGCAGCTCGGCCACGAAGGCGAGCGCCGCATCGGTGAGGACCTCCTCCTGCCGGGGCAGGGGCTCGGCGTCGACGATGGCCAGCGGGGACGGCGCTGGTGCGGACATGAGCTGTCACTTCCTTCAGCGGTGGCACCGGGTGCCAACGGGCGCGTATGGGGCGAAGCGCACCCGTTGTGCGGCCGGGTGCTTCTGGTCAGTGGATAGTAGTTTCCTCATCGTGGAACTTCAATGGTTTGTTGATATCGAGATTCTCCGGGTCGAGGGACAGTGGCGCTCGGTGCCATCTCCCTCACTCAAGGTGGACCAGGTCGGCCTCGGTGTCGATGTCGTAGGGCCGCGCCACGTCCCCGCACTCCACGAGCGCGATCTCCGCCTCGTGCGCCCTCAGGTAGGCGCGTGCCCCCCGGTCCCCGCTCGCGGTCGCGGCGACACCCGCCCAGTGGGCGGCGCCGAGGAGGACGGGATGCCCGCGCACGCCCGCGTACGCCGCCGAGACGAGTGACGTCCCGTCCCGGTACCCGGCACGCACCCTCGCCATCGCCTCCGCGCCGATGCCGGGCTGGTCCACCAGTGAGACCAGCGCCGCCCCCGCCCCCGTACCCGCCAGCGAGGCGAGCCCGGCGCGCAGCGACGACCCCATGCCGTCCTCCCAGCCCGGGTTGTCCACGAGAACGCACCCTTCGAGCGTCGCCCGCGCCCGTACGTCCTCCGCCCGTGCCCCCAGGACGACGTGCACATGGGCGCAACCGGCCGCGCGCAACGCGGCGACCGCGTGTTCGACGAGCGGATGTCCCCGGTGTTCGAGCAGCGCCTTGGGGCGTCCGCCGAGCCGCCGCCCGCCCCCGGCGGCCAGCAGCAGCCCCGCTACCTGGTCTTCGGTGTCCGTCATGCGTCCTGCATACCCGACCGCCCGCCGGACGCTCAGGCGTGCGCGGGGTTTCCGGAGGCTGAATTTCGGCCCGCGCGGTGGCGCGTGCGGTGCGGGGTGGCGTTTACTGGCCCGCGTCCCCGGCGTCGGCCGGCGCCACGGGGGCGTTCCGCATGTTCATCGCGGAGGGGCGCACAACGGGGTGCGAGGGGGAGGGGCTGTGTTGCGGAGCTTGGGGCAGAGACACGTGACCGTCGGCGACGAGGACGTGAGGGTGACCGCACTGCGGACCGCTGTGTCCCGGTTGCGCCGCCAACTCGCCCTGCTGCCCACCGACTTCCCGGACCGGGCCGTCGCCGAGGACGAACTGGCCGGCCTCGCCGCGATGACGGACCACGGTGTCCCCGAGGTGCCGCGGCTGCACCGCTCCCTGCTGCTGATAGCGGGCGCGATCGGCTCCGTCAGCGCCCTGTCGCCGGGGCTGACGGACGTCCGTCACGCGGTGGAACTCTTCGGCACCCCGCCGCGCCGGTGAGGCGTTGTCGCGCTGTCGCGCCGGTGAGGCGTTGTCGCGTTGTCGCGCTGAGGCACTGACAGGCTGACGGCGCGGGTCGGCGCGGGTCGGCGCGTGACGCCCGCAGCCCCCGGCCCCAGGGGGGCCGGGGGCGGTCCGTTCGCGGTGCGTGTCAGGAGGCCGGGGTGCCGTTCGAGGCGAGCAGGGTCTCCGACAGTTCCGCCGCCACCTGCTGGAGCAGCGGCACCATCCGGTCGGTCGCGGCCTCCGTGACCCGGCCGGCCGGACCGGAGATCGAGATGGCGGCCGCGGTGGGGGAGTCCGGCACGGAGACGGCCAGGCAGCGGACGCCGATCTCCTGCTCGTTGTCGTCGATCGCGTACCCCTGGCGCCGCACCTCCTCCAGCGCCGCGATGAAGCCGTCCGGCGTGGTGATCGTCTTCTCGGTCGCGGCCGGCATGCCGGTCCGCCCCAGCAGGGCCCGTACCTCCTCCGCCGGGAAGTTCGCGAGCAGTGCCTTGCCGACGCCCGTGGAGTGCGGCAGGACGCGCCGGCCCACCTCGGTGAACATGCGCATCGAGTGCTTGGACGGCACCTGCGCGACGTACACGATCTCGTCCCCGTCGAGCAGCGCCATGTTCGCCGTCTCGCCGGTCTCCTCGACCAGGCGGGCCAGGTGCGGGCGGGCCCAGGTGCCGAGCAGCCGGGAGGCGGACTCCCCGAGCCGGATCAGACGGGGGCCGAGAGCGTAGCGCCGGTTGGGCTGCTGGCGTACGTATCCGCAGGCCACGAGGGTGCGCATCAGGCGGTGGATGGTCGGCAGCGGCAGTCCGCTGCTCGCGGAGAGCTCGCTCAGGCCGACCTCGCCGCCCGCGTCCGCCATCCGTTCGAGCAGGTCGAAGGCGCGCTCCAGGGACTGGACGCCACCTGTGGCGGACCTGGCGGAGTCGGTGGTGCTGGCGCTGGACGTCGGCACGGCACGTTCCTTTCGGGGCTGGCGGGAGGAAAGAAGCGTACCCGGCGGCCGGTTGACTACCGGCTTGTACATAGCTACGTTCTGCTTGCTGGAATCCTAATTCCGCTTTGTGGAAACGTCTAGAGGGTGCCGTCGGGCATGTCCGCGCAAAGGGCGCCTCTTGACGTCGTGGAACGGGGAATGAAGACTCCTTCAACAGAACGTTGAAATCGGCGGCAGAGAGAGGGGTTCGGGTGTCCGAGGCTGAACTGGTACTGCGCTCGACGCGCGTCATCACTCCCGAGGGGACACGCGCCGCGTCGATCGCGGTGACCGGGGGGAAGATCGCGGCCGTTCTGCCGTACGACGCCCCCGTACCGGCCGGCGCCCGCCTGGAGGACGTCGGCGACCACGTCGTCCTGCCCGGCCTGGTCGACACCCACGTGCACGTGAACGACCCCGGCCGCACCGAGTGGGAGGGCTTCTGGACCGCCACCCGCGCCGCGGCGGCCGGCGGCATCACCACCCTCGTCGACATGCCGCTCAACTCCATCCCGCCGACCACCACGGTCGACAACCTGCGCACCAAGCGCGAGGTCGCCGCCGACAAGGCGCACATCGACGTCGGCTTCTGGGGCGGCGCGCTGCCCGACAACGTCAAGGACCTGCGCCCGCTGCACGAGGCCGGGGTCTTCGGCTTCAAGGCATTCCTGTCGCCGTCGGGCGTGGACGAGTTCCCGCACCTCGATCAGGAGCAGCTCGCCCGGTCGCTCGCGGAGATCGCCGCCTTCGACGGCCTGCTGATCGTGCACGCCGAGGACCCGCACCACCTGGCCGCCGCCCCGCAGCAGGGCGGCCCGAAGTACGCGCACTTCCTCGCCAGCCGCCCGCGCGACGCCGAGGACACCGCGATCGCGGGCCTCCTCGCGCAGGCCAAGCGGTTCAACGCCCGCGTGCACGTCCTGCACCTCTCCTCCAGCGACGCCCTGCCGCTGATAGCCGAGGCCCGCGCCGACGGCGTGAAGGTGACGGTCGAGACCTGCCCGCACTACCTCACCCTCACCGCCGAGGAAGTGCCGGACGGCGCCAGCGAGTTCAAGTGCTGCCCGCCCATCCGGGAGGCCGCCAACCAGGACCTGCTGTGGCAGGCGCTCGTCGACGGCACCATCGACTGCGTGGTCACCGACCACTCGCCGTCCACCGCCGACCTGAAGACCGACGACTTCGCCACCGCCTGGGGCGGCATCGCCGGCCTCCAGCTCAGCCTGCCGGCCATGTGGACCGCGGCCCGCGAGCGCGGCCTCGGCCTGGAGGACATCGTGCGCTGGATGTCCGCGAACACGGCCCGCCAGGTCGGCCTCGACGGGCACAAGGGCGCCATCGCGGCCGGCCACGACGCCGACTTCGCGGTCCTCGCCCCCGACGAGACGTTCACCGTCGACCCGGCCGCCCTCCAGCACCGCAACCGCGTCACCGCGTATGCGGGCAAGACCCTGTACGGCGTCGTGAAGTCCACCTGGCTGCGCGGACAGCGCGTCGTGGCGGACGGCGCGTTCACCGAGCCGAAGGGACAGCTCCTCACCCGGACCTGACGCGTCCGGACCTCCTGAATCCAGATCACCTCGAACGACCCCGAAAGGAACACCTGATCACCGTGACGGCCCAGCAGAACACCTCGTTGGCCAGCTTCACCGGAGACGCGAACCCCTACGGAGGCGGCGACCCGTACGCGGACTACCGCACCGCCGACCTCCCCTTCACCCAGTACGCCAACCTTGCCGACCGGCAGCTCGGCGCGGGTGTCGTCGCCGCCAACGACGAGTTCTTCGCCCAGCGCGAGAACCTGCTGGTGCCCGGTCCCGCCGAGTTCGACCCCGAGCACTTCGGGCACAAGGGCAAGGTCATGGACGGCTGGGAGACCCGCCGGCGCCGCGGCGTCTCGGCCGACCAGCCCTGGCCCACCGAGGACGACCACGACTGGGCGCTGATCCGCCTCGGCGCCCCCGGCGTGATCCGCGGCATCGTCGTCGACACCGCCCACTTCCGCGGCAACTACCCGCAGGCGGTCTCCGTCGAGGGCACCTCGGTCGCGGGTTCCCCGTCGCCCGAGGAACTGCTCGCCGACGACGTGAAGTGGACGACCCTCGTCCCGCGCACGGCGGTCGGCGGCCACGCGGCCAACGGCTTCGCCGTCCCGGCCGAGCAGCGCTTCACCCACCTCCGCCTCAAGCAGCACCCCGACGGGGGCATCGCCCGCCTGCGCGTGTACGGCGAGGTCGTCCCGGACCCGGCGTGGCTCGCGGCCCTCGGCACCTTCGACGTCGTCGCCCTGGAGAACGGCGGCCAGGTCGAGGACGCCTCCAACCTCTTCTACTCGCCGGCGACCAACACCATCCAGCCGGGCCGCTCCCGCAAGATGGACGACGGCTGGGAGACCCGCCGCCGCCGCGACCAGGGCCACGACTGGATCAGCTACCGCCTGGTGGACCGCGTACAGATCCGCGCGATCGAGATCGACACGGCGTACCTGAAGGGCAACTCGGCGGGCTGGGCGTCGGTGTCCGTACGGGACGGCGAGGACGGCGAGTGGCGCGAGGTCCTCCCGCGCACCCGGATGCAGCCCGACACCAACCACCGCTTCGTCCTGCCCGAGGCGGCCGTCGGTACCCACGCGCGCGTGGACATCTTCCCCGACGGCGGCATCTCCCGCCTGCGCCTGTTCGGCTCCCTGACGGAGGACGGCACCAGCCACCTGGCCGCCCGTCACCAGGAGCTCGGCGGCTGACCCGCCGCTCACCGACCCGCGGGGCGCACCGGCCGGACAGCACCGGTGCGCCCCGCGCGCATGCCGCCCGTCGACGCGGGACCGCTGCCTGACGAGGCCTACCCGGTCCCTTGGGCGTACCCGGGCCCCTCGGGCGTACCCCGGCCCCTCGGGCGTACCGCTCATTCGGGCGTACTCCGCCCGCTCGGGCGTACCCCGTCCGCTCGGGCGTACCGCTTACCCAGGCGTACCGCCTATGCCGCGTGTCCGCCGTCCACCGCGAACTCCGCGCCCGTGACGTACGAGGCGCCCGCCAGGTACGCCACCGTCGACGCGACCTCGTCCGCGGTGCCGAAGCGGCCCAGCGCGGTCATGGCCGCCTGCGCGTCCGCGTAGGGACCGCCCGCCGGGTTCATGTCGGTGTCGATCGGCCCCGGGTGGACGATGTTCGCCGTGATCCCCCGCGGACCGAGCTCCCTGGCCAGGGCCTTGGTCAGCCCGATCAGCGCCGACTTGCTCATCGCGTACAGCGTCCCGCCCGGGCCCGGCACCCGCTGCGTCATGCAGGTGCCGACGGTGATGATCCGGCCGCCCTCGGTCATGCGGGACGCCGCCGCCTGCGAGGTGAGGAAGACCCCGCGGACGTTCACGGCCAGCAGCCGGTCGACATCGGCGAGCGACAGACCGTCGAGGGGGCCGAGCAGGCCCAGGCCGACGTTGTTGACCAGCACGTCGAGGCCGCCGCCGAGCGCCCGTGCCGCACGCTCCACCGCCCCCGCCGCCTCCTCCGCGTCGGCGGAGTCCGCCCGCAGGGCCACCGCCCGGCGCCCCAGGGCCTCGACGGCCCGTACGACATCCTCGGCCGCGTCCTTGCCGTTGACGTAGGTGAGGGCCACGTCAGCGCCCTCCCGCGCCAGTCGCAACGCGGTCGCCGCACCGATACCGCGGCTGCCGCCCGTCACCAGGGCCGTCCGGCCGGTCAGGAGGGCGGCCGAAGAGTGAGTGAGTGAGTTCGTGTTCATGGGTCCATCCCAGCGGGCCCACCCCGCACACGCTGGCGGCGAACGGACGTCGACCTGACCGATGAGTCGCCGGCGCCGGCGGAGTCTGAACCCATGACGACACGACTCACGGCACCGGAAAGCAGGCACCCGTCATGGGCAAGCTCGTACTCACCACCTTCCTCACCCTCGACGGCGTCTACCAGGCCCCCGGCGGACCACAGGAGGACACCCGCGACGGCTTCGGCCAGGGCGGCTGGAGCGTCCCGTACGGCGACGAGGACTTCGGCCGGTTCGTCAACGAGGTGTTCGGCCGCGTCGGCGCGTTCCTCCTCGGCCGTCGCACGTACGAGATCTTCGCCTCCTACTGGCCGAAGATCACCGACCCGGCCGACCCCGTCGCGGCCAAGCTGAACGGTCTGCCGAAGTACGTCGCCTCCACCACCCTCACCGACCCGGGCTGGGCGGGCACGACCGTGCTCGGCGGCGACCTCGCCAAGGAGGTCACCGCGGTGAAGGAGCGCACCGACGGGGAGCTCCAGGTGCACGGCAGCGGAGCCCTCGCGGGATCACTGCTGGCGCTCGACCTCGTCGACACCGTCCACCTGCTGGCCTTCCCCGTGGTGCTCGGCGCCGGGCGCCGCCTCTTCGCGGAGGGCGCCCGGCCGACGGCCTTCCGGCACACCGGCGGGCGCGTGACGGCGGCGGGCGTCTCCATCCAGTCGTACGACCTGGCAGGACGCCCCGAGTACGGGACGTACGAGCTGCCGGAGAGCGCGTGACCGCACCCGGGCCGCACCCGCCGCCGCCCGGGCGGACGGACCCCGGGCGGCGGCGGGTGAACTCGCCGAAAACACATACGACTTCCCGGGAAACTCCACGACCTTGTCATTGACATGCCACTATCTACGCGCGTCATCATGAGGTCATGCGATTCCCCCCACGCGCCGCTCGGCTCGGCGCAGCAGCCGCAGTCCTGTCCGCCCTTTTCGTGGGCGGCACCGTCTCCGCCCCCACGGCGGGTGCCGCCCCCACGGCGGGTGCCGCCACCATGGCGGTCGGCGACATCTGCTACAGCGACCTGCCCTCCCAGGCGCACGACACGCTCGACCTGATCGAGCAGGGCGGCCCCTACCCGTTCGAACAGGACGGGACCGTCTTCCAGAACCGGGAGGGCATCCTGCCCAGCCGGTCCACCGGCTACTACCACGAGTACACGGTGATCACGCCCGGCTCCGACACGCGTGGCGCCCGCCGCATCGTCACCGGTGAGGAGTACCAGGAGGACTACTACACGGCCGACCACTACTCCTCGTTCGACCTCGTCGACCACGGCTGCTGAGGGCCGCGGCACCGGAGGCGGTACCCCGGCTCCTCACCCGGGTTTCCGGCTCTCGGCGGCGGCGAACAGCGCGAGGGCCAGCACCACGAGGGCCACACTCGCGTAGATCTCGTAGCCGTCCAGGAAGCCGACCCGGTGCACGAGCCCCCAGTCCCAGTCGGTGAACTCGTGCACCAGGCCCGCGACGCCCTGCACCAGGGTGAAGAAGCCGATGATTCCCAGTAGTTCCTTCATGCCCCCGACTCTCGCCCCGCGGACCCCCCACGCGCATCGGCCGCGGGGCGAGCCCACGTCCGACCGAAGTCCCCGTTCCCCGTCGTTCCGCGCGCCGAAGGTATGCGGTTCCGCGACTTCGGTCGGCGATCCCGTACGCACGGCGGTCACGGCGGCCGGCGCTGCGTAGATTCGTCGACTGTGAACAATGAAGGGCCGGCGCGGATCACCCCGGCGTTCCCCGAGCGTCGCTGGCTGCTGCCCTCGGCGCTGATCGCACAGCTCGACCCGGGTCCGGACGACGAAGACCACGAACCGTCCGGACCGCGATCCCGGCGATTCCGGCGATCGCAGCGGTCCAGGCGGTCCCGGCGGACCGCGCGCGACTGGGCCGTCGACTTCAGCTGCTTCCTGATCGCCGTCGTGATCGGCATCCTCAGCGCGGACGCGCTGGAGAACGAGCCGCACCTCCCGCACTCCATGGAGGTCGCCGACCAGGTGATCGGCGCCCTCTCCTGCGCCGCCGTCTGGCTCAGGCGCCGGTGGCCGGTCGCACTCGCCGTGGCCATGGTGCCCATCGGTTTCCTGTCGGTCACGTCGAGCGGCACCGCTCTCGTCTCCCTCTTCACCGTGGCCGTGCACCGGCCCTTCCGGTACGTGGCCTGGGTGGCGGGCGCGCACATCGTGCTCCAGCCCGTCTTCTACTGGGTGCGCCCCGACCCCGAGCTGCCCTACCTCGGGGTCGTCTTCTTCGGCATCCTGCTCGCCGTCGCGGTGGCGGGCTGGGGCATGCTCGCCCGCTCCAAGCGGCAGCTCATGCTCAGCCTGCGCGACCGGGCCCGGCGCGCCGAGACGGAGGCCCGGCTCCGTGCCGAGCAGGCGCAGCGGCTGGCCCGGGAGGCCATCGCCCGCGAGATGCACGACGTCCTCGCGCACCGGCTGACGCTGCTGAGCGTGCACGCGGGCGCTCTGGAGTTCCGGCCGGACGCGTCCCGCGAGGACGTGGCGCGGGCGGCCGGTGTCATCCGCGAGAGCGCGCACGACGCCCTCCAGGACCTGCGGGAGATCATCGGCGTCCTGCGCGCCGCCGAGCCCGACGACGCGGGCCGTCCCCAGCCGACGCTCGCGGCGCTCGACGCCCTGGTCGCCGAGTCCCGCGAGGCCGGCATGGAGGTCGCCCTCGCGGGACGCGTCACCGACCCCGCCGCCGTGCCCGCGTCCGTCGGCCGCACCGCCTACCGCATCGCCCAGGAGGCCTTGACCAACGCGCGCAAGCACGCCCCCGGCACCGCGGTCACCGTCTCCGTCACCGGGGCCCCGGGCGACGGTCTCGCCCTGTCCGTGCGCAACTCCCCGCCCGCGGGCGAGGTGCCCGACGTGCCCGGCTCGGGTCAGGGCCTGATCGGGCTGACCGAGCGCGCCACGCTCGCGGGCGGCACCCTGGACCACGGCCCCACACCCGACGGCGGCTTCGAAGTGCGGGCCCGGCTGCCGTGGGCGTGAGCCGGGTGACCCGCGCCGGCGTCGGACGGCCCGCGCCGGGGCCCCGCGTCGGGTGACCCGCGCCGGCATCGGACGCACCGCGTCGGGCGTCCCGCGCCGGGGCCCCGTGCCGGGTGACCGTCCGGCGCCGGGCCGCAGTCGCCGCAGGGACCAAGTCGGCCCCGCCGGGCCGCAGTCGCCGCAGGGACCAAGTCGGCCACCGGCAGCCGTGATTACGTAGGGGCCATGACTGCCATCAGACTGCTCCTCGTCGATGACGACCCGCTGGTACGGGCCGGGCTGTCGTTCATGCTGGGCGGCGCCGACGACGTCGAGATCGTCGGCGAGGCCGCCGACGGCGACGAGGTCGAGGCGCTCGTCGACCGCACCCGCCCGGACGTCGTCCTCATGGACATCCGGATGCCGGTGGTGGACGGCCTGACGGCCACCGAGCGGCTGCGGGGCCGCCCGGACGCCCCGCAGGTCGTCGTGCTCACCACCTTCCACGCGGACGAGCAGGTGCTGCGGGCCCTGCGCGCCGGTGCCGCGGGGTTCGTCCTCAAGGACACCCCGCCCCCCGAGATCCTCGACGCGGTGCGCAGGGTCGCGGCCGGCGACCCCGTCCTGTCGCCCGCCGTGACCCGGCGGCTGATGGAACACGCGGCAGGCTCCGCCGCCGACACCAGACGCACGCGCGCGCGTACGCGCATCGCCGCCCTCAACGACCGCGAGCGTGAAGTCGCCGTCGCCGTCGGCCGGGGCATGGCCAACGCAGCCATCGCGGCGGAACTCTTCATGAGCGTCGCCACCGTCAAGACGCACGTCTCCCGCATCCTGGCCAAGCTCGACCTCAACAACCGGGTGCAGATCGCACTGTTGGCGTACGACGCGGGACTCCTGGAGGAGTACGAGGAACAGGAGGAGGACGGGCACTAGCCGGCGGTCACCGATACGCCGCCAGCCCCTGGAGATCGGCGGCACCCCCATCGCCCGGGGCGACGCGGTGATGGCGGCCTCACCCGGGCCCGTCCACCAGTCGGTGGACCCCAAGTTCAACCGGTCGCCGCTGTCGGGGCCACACCCCCGGCGAAGAGCATGGGCGCCATGAGGAATCTTCCTGCACGCATGGCTCGTTGGAGCGCTGCCCACCCCTGGCGGGGCATCGTCGGCTGGTTCGTGTTCGTCGTCCTGTGCCTCGGTGCCGGCCTCTCCGTCGGCACCAACGAGGCGACCACCGAGGACTTCCGCATCGGCGAGGCGGGACGCGGCGAGGCGATCGCCGCGGAGGGCGGACTGCAGCAGCGCCCTGTCGAGCACGTCCTGATCACCGCCAAGCCGGGCACCGGCAAGCTCGACGTCGCCGCCGCCGACTCGGCCGCCGCCGACGTCGCCGCCCGGATGGCCGAACTGCCCGAGGTGCTCTCCGTCGAGGACCCGGTACGCAGCGCGGGCGACACGGCGGTGCGGGTCACCGTCACCATGAAGGCCCCGGAGCGGGAGGGCAAGGAGCACGTCGACGCGCTGATCGAGCAGACCGAGGCCGTACAGGAGGCCAACCCCTCGCTGCGCGTCGAGGAGACCGGGTCGCCGTCCATCAGCAAGGGCGTCGACAAACTACGCGGTGACGACCTCGCGCGCACCGAGATGATCGCCCTGCCGGTCACCCTCGTCACCCTGCTGCTGATCTTCAACTCGGTGGCCATGGCCCTCGTGCCGCTGCTGCTCGCCCTGACCTCGATCGCCGCGGCCGTCGGCCTGTCGATGGTGGCCTCGCACGTCTTCCCCGACAACGGCATCGGCATCAACATCATCCTGCTCATCGGCCTCGCCGTCGGTGTCGACTACACGCTCTTCTACCTCAAGCGGGAACGTGAGGAACGGGCCCGCTCGGGCGGCACACTGAACCCGCGGGCCGCCGTCGAACTCGCCGCCGCCACGTCCGGACGGGCCGTCGTCGTCTCCGGACTCGCCGTCGCCGTCTCCAGCGCCACCCTCTACCTCGCCGATGACGTCATCTTCTCGTCCATCGCCACCGGCGCGATCGTCGTCACCCTCGTCGCCGTCGTCAGCTCCCTGACCGCGCTGCCCGCCCTGCTCGCCGCCCTGGGCATGCGCGCCGAGCGCCGTGCCGAGCGCCGAGCGGCCCGGGGTCTCGCGCCGAAGAAGCAGAAGACGCACCAGACCGGCCCCGGCCGCCTGACCGCCGCCGTCCTGCGCCCCGTCACCAAGCACCCCGTCGCCACGCTCACCGTCACCGTTCTCGCGCTGATCGCCCTCGCCGCCCCGGTCCTCGGCCTCAAACTCACCGACATGGGCCGCGAGACACACTCCCGCTCCATCGCCGCCATGCAGGTCTACGACCGGCTGAACGCGGCCTACCCGGAGCTGAAGTCCATGCACCAGGTCGTCGTCCGCGCCGACGCCGGCCGTTCGCCCGAAGTGACCGCCGCCCTGCGCGCACTCGCCGCCGACGTCGAGGACGACCCGCGCCTGAGCGGCACCTCCCGGCTGACCACGTCGCCCGACAAGCGGATCAGCATGCTCCAACTGCAGGTCCCGTACTACGTCAGCAGCGACGAGGCCCGGTCCTCGCTCGAGGACATCCGCGACAAGCACCTCCCGGAGACCGTCGGCCGGGTGAACGGTGCCGAGACCGCGGTGACCGGAGACGTCGCCCGCTACGCCGACTATCCGACCCACCAGGAACAGAAGCTGCCGCTCATCATCGGGGCGTTGCTCCTGGTGACCTTCGTCATGACCGTCTGGGCGTTCCGCTCCGTGGTCCTCGGCCTGGTCGGCATCGTCCTCAACCTCCTGTCCGCCGCCGCCTCGCTCGGCGTTCTCGTCATGGTCTTCCAGCACACCTGGGCCGAAGGCCTGGTCGACTTCACCTCCACCGGTTCGATCGGCGCCCGGGTCCCGCTGTTCCTCTTCGTGATCCTGTTCGGCCTGTCGATGGACTACCAGGTCTTCGTGATCAGCCGGATCCGGGAGGCCGCCCTGCGCGGAGTCCCGGCCCGCAAGGCCGTGATCGAGGGCATCGGCAGCTCGGCGGGTGTGGTGACCAGCGCCGCCGTGGTCATGGTCACGGTCTTCGCCAGCTTCGCGGCCCTGCACCTGATCGAGATGAAGCAGATCGGCTTCAGCCTCGCGGTCGCCGTCCTCCTGGACGCCTTCGTCATCCGCATGCTGGTCCTGCCGTCCATGATGCTCCTGCTCGGCGAGGTCAACTGGTGGCCCTCGCGCGGAGTCCGCCGTGCTCACCGCAGCACCGAACAGGCCCCCCGCACCCTGGAATCGGTAAGCTGACCGAATCGACCGTCGGCCCCTCAACTCGCCCAGAAGCGAAGTGAATCACCGTGACCAAGTGGCAGCGGCAGCCGGGCGACCGACTCACCGTGGACCGTGTCCGCCGCTGGAACTCAGCAGGCTGGGTCCTGTTCGGCCTGCTGCCCCCGGCCGTCGCCGTACTCGACGCGTCGCCGGCCCGGAGGTACTGGCTGCTCGGTCTGCTCGCCGTGATCGCGCTGTGTCACACCGTCGTTCTCACCCGGCCGGACAACCCCGTCCTGCGTCCCCGTGCCTACCTCGCCGTCCTCGGTCTCGTCCTGGGCGCGGCGTCCTGCCTCCTGGACGGCGGGGCTGCCTTCTACGTGGTGTCCCTGCCGCAGTTCTGGCTCTTCACCCGCGCCCCGCGGGACGCGATCACACTCAGCGGGACCGCCGCGGCCCTCACCGTGCTCGGCGGCACGCTCGGCCAGGGCTGGAGCCCTCAATTCCTCACGGGGAACACGGTCTTCACCGTCGTCGCCTACGCCGCAGGGGTGGGCCTGGGGCTGTGGGTGCACCGCTTCGTCGGCCAGAGCAACGAGCGCCAGGAGCGACTGACCGCCGAACTGACCGCCACCCAGGAGAAGCTGGCGGCCGCGTATCAGCAGCAGGGCGCGGCCGAAGAGCGCGAACGGCTCGCCCGGGAGATCCACGACACCCTGGCCCAGGGCTTCGCCTCCATCGTGGTGCTCGCGGAGGCCGCCCGCGCCGCCACCGTCACCGACCCCGCGCGCTGCGCCGAGCAGCTCACCTCCATCGAACAGACCGCGCGCGAGAACCTGGCCGAGGCCCGGGTGCTCGTCGGCTCCGCCCCCGAAAGCGGCGTCGCACCCGGCTCGCCGGCCACCACCCTGCGCAGAACCCTGGATCGTTTCGTCCAGGACACCGGCCTCACCGTCACCGCCGAACTGCCCGACATCGACCTGGACCAGCGCACCCGCGTCGCCCTGCTGCGCTGCACCCAGGAGTCCCTCGCCAACGTGCGCAAACACTCGGGCGCTTCCACCGTCGGCGTCGTCCTCACCGAATTCCCGGGCGGTGTCGAACTGGAGATCACCGACGACGGCTGCGGCTTCGTCGTCGAGGAGTCCCGTGGTTTCGGCCTCGACGGCATGCGCCGACGACTGGCCGAACTCGACGGCGAACTCGCCGTCACCAGCTCCCTCGGGGACGGCACCCGTGTCCTCGCCAGCCTCCCCACGCACAGTCAGGACCACCCATGACCGACACCGCGTACGGCCGGACCCGGGTGGTCGTGGTCGACGACCATGCCGTGATGCGCGCCGGAGTCATCGCCCTGCTGGCCAAC
Source organism: Streptomyces sp. WG7 (assembly GCF_049975785.1). Taxonomy (NCBI): domain Bacteria; kingdom Bacillati; phylum Actinomycetota; class Actinomycetes; order Kitasatosporales; family Streptomycetaceae; genus Streptomyces; species Streptomyces sp. WG7. Next base: position 29,900 of record NZ_JBNGGE010000046.1, on the reverse strand, counting down.
GAGCCGACGATAGAGATCGTCGGCGAGGCGAGCGACGGCCGCGAGGGCGTCGACCTCGTCGAGCGGCTCGCCCCCGACGTGGCCCTCCTCGATCTGCGCATGCCGGTGCTCGACGGAGTGGCCGCCACCACCGAAATCGTCACCCTGCCGGTGGTCACCCGGGTGCTGATCCTCACCACGTACGACACCGACGCCGAGATCGAACGAGCCGTGGAGGCCGGCGCCGTCGGCTACCTCCTCAAGGACACCACCCGCGAGCAGCTCGCCGACGCCATCCGCTCGGCGGCGCGCGGTGAGACGGTCCTCGCGCCCAAGGTCGCGGAGCGTCTCGTGGCCCGGATGCGCCGCCCCGAGCCGGTCGCGCTCACCGCCCGCGAGCGGGAGGTGCTGCACGCGGTCGCCGACGGCCTGTCCAACGCCGAGATCGGCCGTCGCCTGGTCATCGGCGAGGCCACGGTGAAGACGCATCTTCTGCGGGTCTTCGCGAAACTCGACGTCAGCGACCGTACGCGCGCCGTCGTCGTCGCCCTGGAACGCGGACTCCTCGCGCGCTCCTGAAGTCCGGCCCTGGCTGGACGCACTGATCTCCTGGAACCGGCCGTCCCTGTGCTTGCGCTCCGACGTGTGCGGGGACGGCCCTCCGTCCCCGCCTCTCGCAAGAGGACGTGCCCGACGTCCCTCGCCCCCGCCCGCTCACCCCGCCACGGACGCCGCGGCCCCCGGGACCTCCGCCGGTCGCACCGGTCTGCGCTCGCGCCGGGAGATCTCGCAGGCCTCGGCGATCCGCAGGGCCTGCAACGCCTCGCGCCCGTCGCACGGGTTGGCCCGCTCGCCGCGCACGACCTCGACGAACGCGGCCAGCTCCGCCTCGTAGGCGGGCCCGAACCGCTCCACGAAGCCGGTCCACGGCTTGTCCGCGGCCGGAGGCCCGGTCGGCTCCGTCGAGGCGATCGGCGTACGGTCGTCCAGGCCGACGACGATCTGGTCCAGCTCCCCGGCCAGCTCCATGCGCACGTCGTACCCCGCGCCGTTCAGCCGCGTCGCCGTCACCGTGGCCAGCGTGCCGTCGTCCAGCGTGAGGAGCGCCGCGCCGGTGTCCACGTCGTCCGCCGCGCGGAACACCGGCGGACCGGCGTCGGAGCCGGCGGCGTACACGTCGGTGATCTCCCGGCCGGTCACCCAGCGCAGGATGTCGAAGTCGTGGATGAGCGTGTCCCGGTAGAGCCCGCCGGACTGCGGCAGATACGCGGCCGGCGGCGGCGCCTGGTCGCTGGTCACGGCCCGGACGGTGTGCAGCCGGCCGAGCCGCCCGGACCGTACCGCCTCACGGGCCCCCGTGTAGCCGGCGTCGAAGCGGCGCTGGAACCCCATCTGCAGAATCGTCCCGGCGGCCTCCACCTCGGCGATCGCCTGCAGCGTGCCCGGCACGTCCAGCGCGATGGGCTTCTCGCAGAACACCGGCAGCCCCGAGCGTGCCGCCCGGCTGATCAGTTCGGCGTGGGCCGGCGTCGCCGTGGTGATGACCACGGCGTCCACGCCCCACTGGAAGATCTCGTCCACTCCTGGTGCCGCCGTCTCGCCCAGCCGGTGGGCCAGGTCCTGCGCCCGCGCGAGGTCGGCGTCCGTGAGGATCAGGGACCCGACATCGCGATGGCGGCTGAGCGTGTTGGCGTGAACGGTGCCGATGCGGCCCGTCCCGATGACCCCGATGCGCATGGAATCAAAGTGGGCTCACAGCCCACGCACTGTCAATGCGTATGTCCGGACAATCGAACTACACAACTTCCCGTCAACAGCGCACGGAGCTACGCTCGGCCCGTGCCGAAACCAGAAGTGGATCCGACCGTGTCGCTGGACCTCAGCGTGGATCGCAGCAGCCCCGTGCCGCTGTACTTCCAGCTGTCGCAGCAGCTGGAGGCGGCGATCGAGCACGGCGCGCTGACCCCGGGCAGCCTGCTGGGCAACGAGATCGAGCTCGCCGCGCGGCTCGGTCTGTCCCGGCCCACCGTCCGCCAGGCCATCCAGTCGCTCGTCGACAAGGGCCTGCTCGTGCGCCGCAGGGGCGTCGGCACCCAGGTCGTGCACAGCAAGGTCAGGCGCCCGCTCGAGCTCAGCAGTCTCTACGACGACCTGGAGGCGGCGGGGCAGCGTCCGGCCACGAAGGTCCTGGTCAACACCGTCGTCCCCGCGACCGCCGAGGTCGCCGCCGCGCTCGGCGTCGCGGAGGGGAGCGACGTGCACCGGGTGGAGCGGCTGCGGCTGACGCACGGGGAGCCGATGGCGTACCTGTGCAACTACCTGCCGCCCGGTCTCTTCGACCTGGACACCGGGCAGCTGGAGGTCACCGGCCTGTACCGGCTGATGCGCGCCGCCGGGATCACCCTGCACAGCGCCCGCCAGTCCATCGGCGCCCGGGCCGCCACCGCCGGCGAGGCCGAGCGGCTCGGCGAGGACGAGGGCGCCCCCCTGCTCACCATGGAACGCACGACGTTCGACGACACGGGACGCGCGGTCGAGTTCGGCACGCACACCTACCGGCCGTCCCGCTACTCCTTCGAGTTCCAGCTCCTCGTACGGTCCTGACCCGGGCCGGCCGGCGGCGTGGAGCAGCCGCGCGGTGCGCCGCCCGGCACGTCGCGCCGTCCGGTACGTAGCGCCGTTCGTCTGCTGTATGCCGCGCCGTCCGCACGCCGCGCTGTTTCTCGTACGCCACACTGTCCGTCCGTCCGTCCGCACGCCGCGCCGTCCGTCTGCCGCTCGTCGTGCGAGTTCGTCGCCATGTCCGGACAATGTGACCGACGCCTGCTCCCCGGCTCCGAGTGATCGTTTCCCATGTCGGACAATGGGGCGTTTGGGGTTTCGAGAACCCGGCCGGGTTCCGCGGACTCCGGCACGCACAGCACGGCACAGCAAGAAGGGCACGGCCTCGTGGCACGGTTTCGGACCTGGGTAGGCATAGCGCTGGCAGGGGCACTGTCGGTGTCCCTGGCCGGCTGCAGCAGTACGGGCGGCAAGCGCGCCGAGGACGCTCGCAAGGCCGCGTCGGCCCAGGGGAAGGCGGCGGTGAACACGCCCCGCTGGACCTTCGCGATGATCACTCACTCGGGTGACGGCGACTCGTTCTGGGACATCGTCCAGAGCGGCGCCGAGCAGGCCGCGGTGAAGGACAACATCAACTTCCTGTACTCCCAGGACGACGAGGCCCAGCAGCAGGCGGAGCTGGTGAACACGGCCATCGACAAGAAGGTCGACGGGATCATCGTCACCCTCGCCAAGCCCGCCGCCATGAAGTCCGCCCTGGCCCGTGCGCGGAAGGCGGGCATCCCCGTGATCACCGTGAACTCCGGCTCGCAGGAGTCCAAGGAGTTCGGCGCCCTCACCCACGTCGGCCAGGACGAGACCATCGCCGGTGAGGCGGTCGGCGAGGAGCTCAACGAGCGCGGACGCGAGCAGGCGGTCTGCGTGCTGCACGAGCAGGGCAACGTCGGTCACGAGCAGCGCTGCGACGGCGTGGAGAAGACCTTCGACGGCACGGTCGAGCGGCTCTACGTCAACGGCACCAGCATGCCGGACGTGCAGTCCGCCATCGAGGCCAAGCTCCAGACCGACAAGGCCGTCGACGCCGTGGTCACCCTCGGCGCCCCCTACGCCGACACCGCCGTGAAGGCCAAGCAGGGCGCGGGCAGCAAGGCCGAGATCGACACCTTCGACCTCAACGCCAAGGTGGCCGCCGGCCTGGAGGACGGCACCCTCGGCTTCGCCGTCGACCAGCAGCCCTACCTCCAGGGCTACGAGGCGGTCGACCTGCTGTGGCTGTACAAGTACAACGCCGACGTCCTCGGCGGCGGCCGGCCGGTGCTCACCGGACCGCAGATCGTCACCAAGGACGACGCCGCCGAGCTGGCCGACTACACGAAGCGGGGCACCCGATGAGCGCCGCCGCGGAAGCCCGGTCTGACGAAAGGATTCTGCAGTCTTCCCCGCTGCGGAAACTGCTGGGCCGCCCGGAACTCGGCTCCGTCGTCGGCGCGATCGCCGTCTTCGCCTTCTTCGCGTTCTTCGCCGACAGCTTCCTGCGCGCCTCCAGCCTCAGCACGGTCCTCTACGCCGCCTCCACGATCGGCATCATGGCCGTCCCGGTGGCGCTGCTGATGATCGGCGGCGAGTTCGACCTGTCCGCGGGCGTCATGGTCACGTCGTCGGCCCTGGTGTCGTCGATGTTCAGCTACCAGATGACCGCCAACGTCTGGGTCGGCGTCGGCGTGTCCCTGCTGGTCACCCTGGCGATCGGCGTCTTCAACGGCTTCATGCTCACCCGCACCAAGCTGCCCAGCTTCATCATCACGCTGGGCACCTTCCTCATGCTGACCGGCCTGAACCTGGGCTTCACCAAGCTGATCGACGGCACCGTCTCCACCAAGACGATCGCCGACATGGAGGGCTTCGACTCCGCCCGCGAGGTCTTCGCCTCCACGATCACCGTCGGCGGCGTCGGCTTCAAGGTCACCATCCTGTGGTGGCTCGCCCTCGTCGCCGTCGCCAGCTGGATCCTGCTGCGCACCCGCGCCGGCAACTGGGTCTTCGCGGTCGGCGGCAACAAGGACGCCGCCCGCGCGGTGGGCGTCCCGGTCACCAGGACCCGGATCGGCCTCTACATGGGCGTGGCGTTCGGCGCCTGGGTCTCGGGCCAGCACCTGCTCTTCTCCTACGACGTCGTCCAGTCCGGCGAGGGCGTCGGCAACGAGCTGATCTACATCATCGCGGCCGTCATCGGCGGCTGTCTGATCACCGGCGGCTACGGCAGCGCCGTCGGCTCGGCGGTCGGCGCCCTCATCTTCGGCATGACCAGCAAGGGCATCGTCTTCGCCGAGTGGAACCCCGACTGGTTCAAGTTCTTCCTCGGAGCGATGCTGCTCCTGGCGACCCTGCTCAACGCCTGGGTCCGCAAGCGCGCGGAGGCCGCCAAGTGACCGGGACCCGAGCACGTACGGCGCTCGTCGAGCTGTCCGGCGTCAGCAAGAACTACGGCAACGTCCGCGCCCTCGAAGGCGTGTCCCTGGAGGTCCACGCGGGCGAGATCACCTGCGTGCTGGGCGACAACGGCGCCGGCAAGTCGACCCTCATCAAGATCATCTCCGGCCTGCACCAGCACGACGGCGGCACCCTGAGCCTCGACGGCGAGGAGACCCGCCTCTCCTCCCCGCGCGAGGCCCTGGACCGCGGCATCGCCACCGTCTACCAGGACCTGGCCGTCGTCCCCCTCATGCCGGTCTGGCGCAACTTCTTCCTCGGCTCCGAGCCGCGCAAGGGCGTCGCCCCGTTCAAGCGCATGGACGTCGACCACATGCGCCGCACCACCCGGGAGGAACTCCTCCGCATGGGCATCGACCTGCGCGACGTCGACCAGCCCATCGGCACCCTCTCCGGCGGTGAGCGCCAGTGCGTGGCGATCGCCCGCGCGGTGCACTTCGGAGCGAAGGTCCTGGTACTGGACGAGCCGACCGCGGCACTGGGCGTGAAGCAGTCCGGCGTGGTCCTGAAGTACGTGGCGGCGGCACGGGACCAGGGCCTGGGCGTCGTTCTGATCACCCACAACCCGCACCACGCGTATCTGGTGGGCGACCGCTTCGTACTCCTGAAGCGCGGCACCATGGTGGGCAACGACGAACGGCACGACATCACACTGGACGAGCTGACGAGGCAGATGGCCGGCGGGAACGAGCTGGAAGACCTCCGCCACGAGCTGCGGCGCCCCTCTTGAGACGACGTCTCATGTGGCTGTTCGACTGAACGTGCGCCGGTAGGTCTGCGGGCTGACGCCGGTGGTGCGTTTGAAGCGGTCACGGAAGGTGGTGGGTGAGCCGAAGCCGACCTGGCCGCCGATGCGCTCCACGGAGTGCTCCGTGGTTTCCAGCAAGTGCTGTGCCTGGCGGATGCGGGCCCGGTGGAGCCACTGGAGCGGCGTGGTGCCGGTCTGGTCGCGGAAGCGCCGGATCAGGGTTCGGGTGCTGGTTCCGGCCCGCTCGGCGATGTCGGCGAGGGTGAGGTCGCGGGCCAGGTTCTCCTGTAGCCAGGTGAGCAGCGTCTCGAGTTCGGAGCCCTGCGGTGTGGGTGCGTGGTCGTAGACGATGAACTGCGCCTGTCCGCCCTCTCGTTCGAGAGGCATCACTGACAGGCGGGCGGCGTCGGCGGCGACGGCCGAGCCGTAGTCACGACGGATCATGTGCAGACACAGGTCCATGCCCGCAGCGGCGCCGGCCGAGGTGAGCAACTGGCCGTTGTCGACGTAGAGGACGTCCGGGTCGACGTCGAGGTCCGGGTGGGCGGCAGCCAGCAGACCGGCCGCGCGCCAGTGGGTCGTGACGCGCAGTCCGTCGAGGAGCCCGGTGTCAGCCAGGGGGAAGGTGCCCACGCAGATGGAAGCGATCCGGGTGCCGTCGGCAGCGGCCGACCGCAGCGCGTCGTGCACGGCGGGAGGGAGTGGGGCGGCGAGATCGGCGACGCCCGGCACGATGATCGTGTCCGCGCCCTGAAGGCCCTCCAGGCCCCAGGGGGCACGCAGGGTGAAGGCTCCGGCGTCGACCTCGTCGCGCTCGGCGCACACCCGTACCTGGTAGCCGGGACGCCCGTCGGGCAGGCGGGTCCGGGAGAAGACCTCGATGGGGGTGGACAGGTCGAACGGGATCACCTGATCCAACGCGAGCACGGCAACCGTATGCATGGCCAGAACTTACCTCCCCACCAGCCTTGCAGACCTGGGCCGCCCTTCCGGAAGGCCCACGTCATCGCAGTGCACACCCTTCAGGACAGGGTTGGCACTATCCCGTTGCAACATGTCATCAGTGCCACTGGGCCAGCTCCCGGGAAGCCGGTTGACTTCGGAGCGTCCCGATGGAAATCGACGCCGAAGGAACCCCACACCCATGCACACCCAGGTCGTCCTGTTCGATGGCTTCGACCCGCTCGACGCCATGGCCCCCTACGAGGTCCTGTACGCCGGTGGCTCGGCGGCGAACGGCGCGGTGACCGTCGAGCTGGTCACCGCAGAGGGTCCTCGTGAGGTCGTCAGCGGCATCGGAGGACTGACGCTGCGCGCCGTCGGCGCCCTCGACCTGGAGCGCGCCGACATGCTTCTGGTACCCGGCGCCTCCGGCCGCGTGGGCGGACCCGGCGAGTCCCCGGAAGAAGAGGCGGGCGTCGGCGAGCGGAAGCAGGACGAGTTCATCCCGGTGCTGCTGGGCCGCACGCTGACCACCGAACTCCCTGCGCTCCTCAAGCAGGCAATGGACGACCCGGACATCACCGTCGCCACCGTCTGCGGCGGCTCGCTCGTCCTGGCCATGGCCGGCCTGCTGGAGGGACGCCACGCCACCACGCACCACATGGGCCTGGCCATGCTGGACGCCACCGGCGCCCACGCGGTCCGCGCCCGCATCGTCGACGACGGCGACCTGATCACCGGCGCCGGCGTCACCTCCGGTATCGATCTAGGTCTGTACCTACTGGAGCGCGAGGTGGGCCCCCGCGTCGCGCACGCCGTCGAAGAACTCTTCTCCCACGAGCGGCGCGGCACCGTCTGGCGCGCGCAGGGTCCAACGCCCACCACTCTCTGAACGCCCGGCCCTTCGCAGACCAGTCGGCCATCGTCCCCCTGCACAGCAGGGAGAACATCAGCATGTCCGTCGAAGGCACGGTCGCCGTCGGCCCGATCACCGTCCCGGCGAGCATGTTTCCCCCGACGCCGCGCCGCGCCTTCGCCGGCGCCCGACTGATCGCCTCGATCCCGTTGACCGCGACGGCCGCCGGCGTACTGACACTCCTGATCCCGCCCTCTCGGAACTCTGCTCCAGCCGAGACGTCGGTGCTCGCGCTACGACAGCTCGACGCGGCGATTCGGCCCGCCCCAGGAAGAAGAAGTCATCCCCTCATGAACCTTGTGTCACCAGTGATCGTCGGCATCGTCTACTGCCTGCTGATGTCCCTGATCAAAGAACCGCACCGACGCCACTTCAACGCGATCATGGTGGGCGGAGCCGGCGCCGCCTATCTGAGCGGGGGCGGATTCGGCCCGTGGGAGCTCCCATTCGTCGCGCTCACGGCCTACGTCGCCTACCGCGGCCTGGACTCCTGGGCCTTCATCGGCGTCGGCTGGCTGCTCCACACGGCCTGGGACATGGCCCACCACCTCAAGGGCAATCCGATCCTGCCCTTCCACCACGACGCATCTCTGGCATGTGCCATCTGTGATCCGGTCATCGCCCTGTGGTGCTTCCGCGGAGGACCTTCCCTGATCGCGCTCGTCCGCCGCCGGTTCCAGCCCGGCCGGACAGCAGACCACGCGCACGATCACGTCTCCGCCCCCTCCTGACCGGACCGCACCGGCACCCAACGGTCAGTCTGGGAGCCGGAAGACCGCCCCCGCCTCGCAAAGCCGGCCGGCTCGAACCGGGACATCGTTCGGGGCCGGCTCGAGGACAGGCTCAGCGTGCCGCCGCTGGTCCGGGGTGGGAGCGGCGCTTCCCCGGAGGCACCTTCCCGCCCGAGGCGGACGTTCAATCCGCGAACGCGGCCACGTACGACGCCACGCACGGCTTCGGGGTGGCCAGTGAGGTGACGACGTTGCCGTCGACGGTCACCGGCGGGTCGAGCGGCAGCCGGAGCAGCCGCTCGGAGCGGGACGCGTCGAACTGCTCGGCCGTCACCAGCGTCCAGCCCTCGGTGTCCCGGCCCACCTCGAACAGCACGTTGAGCATGTCCCCGGCAGGCGGCCGCAGCGGGGCCACGGGCAGGGCGGCGAGGATCGCGTCGTGCATCGGCGGGTCACTGTCGCGGCTGGGAAGCCGCAGACCGTGCGGATCGAGGTCGTGCAGGCTGACCGCCGGCTCGCGGGCGGCGGGGTGTTCACGCGCGAGCACCGCGTGCAGCGGCTCGGACCAGGCGCGCACCACCGTCACCGCCGTGGAGGTGAGCGCGCCCCGCACCAGCGCCAGGTCCAGCTCGCCGTCGCGGACGGCGTCGAGTCGCGCGGCCACCGGCAGGTCGACCAGTTTCGGCTCGGCGGGGCGTTCGCCGCCGCTCAGGCGGCCCACCGCCCGGTCGAGCCGTCGGGTGACGCAGGACGCGACCCCGATCCGCAGGACGGCCGCCGGCTCCCCGGCGACCACCCGCACCCGGGCCGCCGCAACGAGGGTCCTACGGGCCGCGGCGAGCACTCGTTCGCCGGCCGGGGTGAGCCGTACCCGGCGTGAGGTGCGGTCGAGCAGGCGCACGCCGAGTTCGCGTTCGAGCCGGGCGATCTGCTGGCTCACCGCCGGCTGCACGATGCCCAGCCGTTGCGCCGCGCGCCCGAAGTGCAACTCTTCGGCGACCGTCACGAAGTACTGCAACGCTCTCAGTTCCATCCGTCTGATCTATCACGCGATGTGATCGCTGCCGAGCGTTTCTGGTCATTGTTCGCGCAGGTCACTCCGGCTGTGATGGGTACGAGCCCGCCAGAGCGGTCCTACCCGCTGGATGCCGCGACGCGGGGAACGCGAACGGAGAACAAAGTGAGCACGACAACCCTCGGCGTCATCGGCACCGGCATGGTCGGCCTCGGGGCCGCCCGCCGCGCCGTCGACGCCGGCCTGCACGTCGTCCTGAGCAATTCACGCGGCCCCGAGACGCTGGCCGACCTCGTCGCGGAGCTCGGCGAGCGGGCCAGCGCGGCCACCCCGGCCGAAGCGGCGAGCGCCGGCAGTCTGGTCATCGCGGCCGTGCCGCTGGCCGCCCACGAGCAGCTGCCCCGGGCGGAGCTCGCCGGCAAGACCGTGATCGACCCGATGAACTACGCGCCGCATTCCCGCTTCACGGTGCCGGAACTCGACAGCAACGAGCTGACCTCCAGCGAACTGGTGCAGCGCCACCTCGCAGGTGCCCGGGTGGTGAAGGCGTTGCACAACATCGGCCCCAAGCAGTTGACGGAACTGTTCCGCCCGGCCGGAGCCCCCGACCGCACCGCGCTGCCGCTCTCCGGCGACGACCCGGACGCCAAGAAGGAGGTGGCCGACCTGCTGGACGTCCTCGGCTTCGACGCGGTGGACCTCGGCACGCTGGCCGAAAGCTGGCGCAGCGAACCCAACACCCCGCTGTACGCCGTCCCGTACGTGGGGCAGCCGCCGTCCGGCCTCACGCCCAGGGAGTTCGTGGCCTGGGTCCAGCAGGCGCCCGGTGTGCCCGTGCCCGTCGCCCGGGTCGGCGAACTCGCCGCCGCCGCGTTGCGAGGGCCCGCGGGTTTCCGGATGTGATCCGATGCAACAGCGGGTGATCCGCCCCGACGGTACGGCCGGGCGTCCGCTCACCCTCACCGCGACGGTCATGTGACCGAGCGGGAGTGCCGAGCCGCCGCCCGGGCGGAGAACCGCCGGGAGCACCGGGTCGGGAAGTGGGGGCGAGAACGTCCTCGGCGCAGGCCTGTGGAAGTACCGCCCCCACCCCCGCAACCGTCCGTCCTGCCCGCCGGTCTGCCCCACCGGTGTGTCGTGGCGGCGGACGGATCATGGGGGTGTGGGGCCGTGCCGCGTCCCGGACACTTCGCACCGCGTGATCGCCGATGCCAAGGAACCAGCTCAGGGGCCGCGGGGGACCCGTGCGACCGGCCACGATCGACCCGCGGACGGCGTACGCCGGCCCCGCCCCGCCCCTGTCCCGTTCGGCACCCGGTGGGGGCGTGCGGCACAATCGCACCCGATGAGCACCTACCGCGACCTCACCGCCCCCATCGGCTCCCGCCGCGCCCCGGTCCTGCGCACCGTGGGCACGAGGGAACGCCGCTCGCACCTCACGGCGCCCCGCGTGCCGACGGTCGGCATCGACATCGGCGGCACGAAAGTCATGGCGGGCGTCGTCGACGCCGACGGCAACATCCTGGAGAAGCTCCGCACGGAGACCCCGGACAAGTCCAAGAGCCCGAAGGTCGTCGAGGACACCATCGTCGAACTGGTCCTGGACCTCTCCGACCGGCACGACGTGCACGCCGTCGGCATCGGCGCGGCCGGGTGGGTCGACGCCGACCGCAACCGCGTGCTGTTCGCCCCCCACCTGTCCTGGCGCAACGAGCCGCTGCGCGACCGCATCGCCGGCCGCCTCGCCGTCCCCGTCCTGGTGGACAACGACGCCAACACCGCCGCCTGGGCCGAATGGCGCTTCGGCGCCGGGCGCGGCGAGGACCACCTCGTCATGATCACGCTCGGCACCGGCATCGGCGGCGCGATCCTGGAGGACGGCCAGGTCAAGCGCGGAAAGTACGGGGTCGCCGGTGAGTTCGGCCACATGCAGGTCGTGCCCGGCGGCCACCGCTGCCCGTGCGGCAACCGCGGCTGCTGGGAGCAGTACAGCTCCGGCAACGCCCTGGTCAGGGAGGCCCGCGAGCTGGCCGCCGCCGACTCGCCGGTGGCCTACGGGATCATCGAGCACGTCAAGGGCAGCATCGGCGACATCACCGGCCCGATGATCACCGAGCTGGCCCGCGACGGCGACGCCATGTGCGTCGAGCTGCTCCAGGACATCGGCCAGTGGCTCGGCGTCGGCATCGCCAACCTCGCCGCGGCCCTCGACCCGTCCTGCTTCGTCATCGGCGGCGGGGTCAGCGCCGCCGACGACCTGCTGATCGGCCCCGCGCGCGACGCCTTCAAACGCCAGCTCACCGGCCGCGGCTACCGCCCCGAGGCGCGCATCGTCCGCGCCCAGCTCGGCCCCGAGGCCGGCATGGTGGGCGCCGCCGACCTGTCCCGGCTGGTCGCCCGCCGGTTCCGCCGCGCCAAGCGGCGCCGGGTGGAGCGGTACGAGCGCTACGAGCGGTACGCGGAGGCCCGCCGCGCGTCCGGGGAGTCGCTGTGACGGATCCCCTGCCGCACCAGGCCGGGGCCCCGGACACGCCCCGGCCGCCGGCGGAGGGCCGCCGGCACATGATCCGCCGCCGGTCGCTCACCCTGCTCATCATCGTGCTGCTCATCGGCATCCCGGCCGGCTACCTCGTGATCTCCGCCAACCAGAGCCGCGACAGCGGCCGGGAGAAGGAGGCGAAGTACGCGGCGACCGGCATGACCGAGGGCTGGCCTTCCAAACTGCAGCGCCGCATCTACGAGGTGCCCGTCCCGGTCCCGTCCGAAGAGGTCGCGTACTACGAGACGAACAACTGGAAGACCAGCCGCCTCTACGTCCAGTTCGAGACCACCGGCGCCGGACTGGACGCCTTCCTGGCGGGACTGGGCGTCGACCGGGACTCACTGGAGCGGGACAAGATCGCCATCAGCGACCGTGCCCAGCGCGTCACCGGCTGGGAGTTCGGCGGGTCCGGCTCCTCCTGGTGGGGCCTCGTCAACGAGCAGCGGAACCCGGCGCCCACCCAGGACGTCGTCGTGAACATGGACAACCCGGACTACCCGATGGTCTACGTCGTCTCGCGCACGGTTCCCTGACCGCGTACGCGCGACGACGGCCGGGCCCGGGGGCCGCCGGGGCCGATTGTCAGACCCCGCCCGTAGAGTCGAAGACATCTGATCCGGCACACGGGCGGGAGGTGACAGGACGTATGAGCGACATGGCTGTGATGGGCACGACGGCTGCCGGACGAGCGGGGCGGAGGGGAGAGGCGAGGCAGCCGGAGAGGCCCGCCCCCTCCGTCCCCGTCCGGCTCGCGGCCGTCTTCCTGCCCGCGGCGCTGCCGCGCGACGCACGGATCGCCTTCTGGGACCCCGAGGGCGGGCCCGTGGCCGCCGTCCCGCCTCCCGACGGCACGGCCCGTCCCACCGGGATCACGGAGCTCACCGTCGTACGGCGACACGGCGCCGGGGCGCGGCGCAGGACGACGCCCGCCCTGTCGCTCCCGCTCGGCGAGGCGCTGCCCCTGCTGGTGCGCGCCCGGCACGACCCGGCCGCCCACCCGGCCACCGCGTGCTGGGGCGCCGCGGCCCTGCACGCCCTGCGGCTCACCGCGCGCGGCCGGCTGCTGCCCGGCCTGACGGCGACCGGCCACGACGCCTGGCGGGCCGGCCCGCTGGACCCCGACGACATCGCGCACCTGCGGGCGGTGGCCGCCGCGATGCCCCCGGAGGGCCACGCGGTTCCGTTGGACGGGCCCGGTCCGATCCAGCTGCCGGAACCGGAAGCGCTGATCCGCGCCTTCCTGGACGCGGTCGCCGACACCCTGCCCCGCACCCCGGCCGCGCCCCACGCCTCGGGCCGGCCCTTCGCCGCCCGCGGGGCCCAGCACCTGCCCGACGCCCACGACTGGGCCGCCGAGGTCGCCGCCGGCATGGACGCGGGCGTGCGGATCTCGCTCCGCCTGGATCTGTCGGCGTACGACCTCTTCGACGGGGACGGCGACGGCAACGGCGGCGTGCGCAGCGCGGGAGCGGCGGTCGTCCAGGTGCACAGCCTGGCCGACCCCACCCTCGTGGCCGACGCGGCGGACCTGTGGTCGGGGACGGCCGACACGGCGTTCGGTTCCCGCGCGCGCGTGGACGCCGCCCTCGCGGTGCGGCGCGCGGCGCGGGTCTGGCCGCCCCTCGACCGGCTCACCGAGCAGGACGTGCCCGACGTACTCAGCCTCTCCGAGGAGGAGGTCATCGACCTGCTGGGCGTGGCGGCCGGCCGGCTCTCCGCCGCCGGTGTCGCCGTGCACTGGCCCCGTGACCTGGCCCAGGACCTCACCGCGACCGCGGTGGTCCGGCCCGCGCCCGGCTCGGCGACCGACGGCACGGGCTTCTTCGAGAGCGAGGCTCTCCTCCAGTTCCGCTGGCAGCTGGCGATCGGCGGCGACCCGCTCACCGAGGCCGAGATGGACACCCTCGCGGAGGCCCACCGCCCGGTGGTCCGGCTGCGCGACCGGTGGGTGCTGGTCGACCCGGGTCTCGTCCGCAAGGCACGCAAGCGCGACCTGGGCCTGCTCGACCCGGTCGACGCCCTGTCCGTCGCCCTCACGGGCAGTGCGGAGGCCGACGGCGAGACGGTCGACGTGGTGCCGGTCGGCGCGCTGGCCGCCCTGCGCGACCGTCTCACCGCCGGCGTACACCCCGCCGAACCACCGCCGGGCCTGCACGCCACCCTCCGCGACTACCAGCTGCGCGGCCTGGCCTGGCTCGACCTCATGACCTCCCTCGGCCTCGGTGGCTGCCTCGCCGACGACATGGGCCTCGGCAAGACGATCACCGTCATCGCCCTGCACCTCAAGCGGGCCCGCACCGAACCGACCCTGGTGGTCTGCCCCGCCTCCCTGCTGGGCAACTGGCAGCGGGAGATCACCCGGTTCGCGCCCGGCGTCCCCGTCCGCCGCTTCCACGGCCCGGACCGCACCCTGGACGGTCTGACGGGCGGCTTCGTCCTCACCACGTACGGCACGATGAGGTCCGCCGCGGCGACCCTGGCCGAGCAGCGCTGGGGCATGGTCGTCGCGGACGAGGCGCAGCACGTCAAGAACCCGTACTCGGCGACGGCGAAGGCCCTGCGCACGATCCCGTCCCCGGCGCGCGTGGCGCTGACCGGCACGCCCGTGGAGAACAACCTCTCCGAGCTGTGGGCGCTGCTCGACTGGACCACCCCCGGCCTCCTCGGCCCCCTCAAGTCCTTCCGCGCCCGGCACGCGCGCGCGGTGGAGAACGGCGAGGACGACGAGGCTGTGGAGCGCCTCGCCGGTCTGATCCGCCCGTTCCTGCTGCGCCGCAAGAAGTCCGACCCGGGGATCGTCCCCGAGCTGCCGCCGAAGACCGAGACGGACCACCCCGTCCCGCTCACCAGGGAACAGGCCGCGCTGTACGAGGCGGTGGTGCGCGAATCGATGCTCGCCATCGAGTCGGCCGAGGGCATCGGTCGCCGGGGCCTGGTGCTCAAGCTCCTGACCTCGCTGAAGCAGATCTGCGACCACCCCGCGCTGTTCCTGAAGGAGGAGCATCCGCCGGGCGGGGCCGACCGGCTGACCGCCCGCTCCGGCAAGCTCGCCCTGCTGGACGAGCTGCTGGACACGCTGCTCGCCGAGGACGGTTCGGCACTCGTCTTCACGCAGTACGTCGGAATGGCCCGCCTCATCACCTCCCACCTGACCGCCCGCGCGGTCCCTGTCGACCTTCTCCACGGGGGTACGCCGGTCCCGGAGCGCGAACGCATGGTGGACCGCTTCCAGAGCGGGGCGACTCCCGTCCTCGTCCTGTCCCTGAAGGCGGCCGGCACCGGCCTGAACCTCACCCGCGCGGGCCACGTCGTGCACTTCGACCGCTGGTGGAACCCGGCCGTGGAGGAACAGGCGACCGACCGCGCCTACCGCATCGGCCAGACCCAGCCGGTCCAGGTCCACCGGCTCATCACCGAGGGCACGGTCGAGGACCGCATCGCCGAGATGCTCCAGTCCAAGCGCGCCCTGGCGGATGCCGTACTGGGTTCCGGCGAGGCGGCCCTCACCGAACTGACGGTCCGTGAACTGTCCGATCTGGTGTCCCTGCGGAGGCCGTCATGACCCCCGGGCCCGCCGACGAGGCCCGCCGCGCCCTGCGCGAGGCGCGCGAGCGAAGTGAGCGGGAGCCGGGCCCCGCCGGAGACGCAGACGTCGGTGCGGCGACGACGGGGCGTGAGCCGGTGCGGGGACATGGACGGGACGGGGACCAGGTCCAGGCCCGCGATCGGAACCAGGCCGAGGTCGAGGACCGGGCCCGGGACGGGAGCCAGCTCCAGGACCAGGCCTGGGACGGGGACCAGGCCCGGGACCGGGACCGGGACGACGACCGGGACCGGGACCGGGACCAAGGCTGGGGCCAGGGGCAGGGTCGGGACCAGGCGCAACGCTGGGATCGGATACAGGGCCTGGCCCAGGTCCGGGACAGGGATCGGGGCCGGGGCCGGGAACAGGATCATGACCGTGGCCAGGACCCAGACCTGGCCCTGGCCCAGGGTAAGGACCAGGCCCGGGACGGGGACCAGGCCCAGGCCCAGGGCAAGGACAAGGACAAGGACAAGGACCAGGCCCGGAGCAGGGACCAGGCCCGGAGCACGGACCAGGACCGGAAGCCGGAGGAGCGCACTGGGCCGCGTCCCGGGGACGTCGCACGCGCGGCGCTGCGCAGCGCGCGTACCGCACGGCGTGCGGAGGCGGACGGCGGCGCTGTCGCCGACGGCGCGGCGGGGGAAGGCGTCATCCCTCGGTACGCGCAGCCGGACGCGAGTACGGACGGTCCACCGTGCCCACCCGGTACGCCACGAGACGAAGCAGACCGGCCCGAAGAGGTGACCCGGCCCGCTGGGCCGGACGTCCCTGACGGCACACCAGCCTCCGCCCCGGCGGGTGGGGCCGGCCATGTCGGCCGCTCCGACGAAGCGGCGGCCCCCTCCGTCATCCCTACGTCCCTGCCCGGCGAGGCGAACCCCCCTGGCCCGGCGCACTCTCCCGTCGACGCGACCCCCGTGGCCCGCCCCGGCTCCGTCGACGAGGGCGACGGACGACCGGCGGACGTGGCGCGTGAGGCATTGCGGGCTGCTCGTCGGCAGGCGAAAGCGGACACCGCGGCCAACGGTGCGGCGTCGTCCACACGGCGACCGTCCCGGCCGGCCGGCCGCCCGCAGAGGACCGGCGGTTCGCGCACCGCCGATGCCAGGGCCCGCGCCGTGCGGGACTTCGTCGCGGGCGCGTTCCGTCTGCCTCCGGAGGCGGACCCCGCCGGGGGAGCCGCGCCCCTGGTGGAGCCCGCCGGCGGCGGATCCGCCGAGAGTTCGGTGACCCCGCACCCGGAGCCGGACCCGTCGCCCGGCTCGTACCGCCCCGCCGCCGAACCTCCCGCGTCCACCGCCGACGAGCCGAGGCCCTCACCCGCGTCGTACGAGCCACCGCCTCCACCGCCTCCACTGTCACCACCACCGGCCCGGCCGCAGGCGCCGTACCCGGTGGCGCAGGGCCATGCCCCCTCCGCACCGCCCGCGAAGCCACGTGCTCCCCGCTCGATGGCGGCACCGGGCCGCGACGGCGAGCTCCGTCGTACCTTCCCCGCCCTCCCGCCCAGGGCGGCGGACGAGGGATTCGCCGCTACATGGTGGGGGAACGCATGGGTGACCGCGCTGGAGGAGGGCGCCCTGGACGCCGCGCGGCTGGCGCGCGGGCGCGGGTACGCGGAGCGGGGGCACGTCGACGCCATCACCGTGACGCCCGGCCTGGTCCTCGCCTACGTGCAGGGCAGCCGGCCCCGGCCGTACCGTGTGCAGGTGCGGTTGCGCACGCTCGGCGACGCCGACTGGGAGCGGTTCCTGGACGCCGCCGTCGAACGCCCCGGGCACATCGCGGCCCTCCTCGACAAGGAGCTGCCGCACTCCCTGGCGGACTGTGGCACCCCACTGCTCCCCGGCCCCGGCGACCTCGCCCCGCAGTGCAGCTGCCCGGACTCCGGGCACCCCTGCAAACACGCCGCCGCCCTCTGCTACCAGACGGCACGACTGCTCGACGCGGACCCCTTCGTCCTGCTCCTGCTCCGCGGCCGCGGTGAACGCGAGCTGCTCGACGCCCTCTCCCGGCTCAACGCGGCCCGCGCGGCCCGCGCCGCCCAGGACCGCGGGCCCACGCCGCTGCCAGGTGTCCGGGCGGGCGAGGCCCTGGCCGCGCGCACCCTGCCGCCGCTCCCGGCGCCGCTGCCCCCGCCCCCGCACCCCGAGCAGCCCCCGGCCTACCCGGCGGCACCGGGCGGCCCGGACCCCTTCGCGCTGGACCAGCTCGCCACCGACGCGGCCGCCCGCGCTCACGCCCTGCTCACCACGGGCCGTGACCCGGTCGGCGGGCTGACGTTGTGGCAGGACGCGGTCCGCCTCGCCGCGGCCCGCCCCGGTTCCGGCCTCACCGTCGGCACCCGGGCGCTCTACGCGTCCCTCGCCGATGCCGCCGGCCGGGGCACGGCGGACCTGGCGCGCGCCGTGGCCGCCTGGCGCCAGGGCGGACCGGAGGGTCTCGCCGTCCTGGAGGAGCCCTGGGACCCGCCGGCCGGCCGCTTCGACCGGGCCCGGCCCCTGCTGCTCGCCGCCGACCTCCCCGCCTTCCGCCCCTGGCGCAACCGCCTCACCCACCCCCGGGACCACGTCCAGCTCAGGCTCGGCCGGGCAGGACTCTGGTACGCCTACGAGTCGGAACCCGGCCGCGACGACTGGTGGCCGCGCGGCACCCCCGACCTCGACCCGGTCGGCGCCCTGACGGGCCTGGGCACGCCGGGCGAGGTCTGACCGGCGGGACCACCGCCGTGGAGCCCGGGACCACGGTGGCCCCCTTCGCTCCTCACGCGCACCGCATGGCCCGCGAGGCGCGCACCGGCTCACCGCGTACGTCCCGCCGTCCGCGGGCGGCCGCGGTCACGAGCAGGAGCGAACGTGTGCAGCCGCCCGTTCACGATCGCGTGACCCGGCAGACCGGCACGGAACTCCTCGGCCGGTATCTCCCCGCTCGGCCGCACCCCTCCGGCCGCACAGGTGAACGCGTACTCCTCGACACCGTCTCGCGCCAACGAAAGGCGGAAAAACGGCTCCCCGTGCCGCCCACTCCCCTCACTCCATCCTGAGCCCGGGTCAGAAACAGCCCCTTGTCTGCGGCTCCCGGAGAGGTTCGCTGCCATGAACACAAGCGAAGCATTCGCGTGAGCGAATGATAAATCGTAGTACCCAACTGAAAGTATGAAAATAGGCTGAATGCCTGGACGAGAGAGGTCTCGGTCGGGGAAACTGTTCTAAACGGGCCTTTACTCAGGCCTCGTTGGACAACACCTGCACAAGTACGGGGGAGAACATGGCAGGAATTGCACACCGCTGGCTGGCGCGCACAGCAGGCGCAGCGGCCGCAGCGGTGCTGATCGTCGGCGGTACGGCCGGTACGACATTCGCAGTTGAGACCGACCGTGCGGTCGCCGGCGCGGAGCAATGGCTTCCGACGTTCGAGATGACCGCGCAGTACGCGGTGGTCGCGAGCACGCATCCGGACACCGAGCACTGCGCGGGTTTCGAGGTGATAGGGACGGGGACCGCCACCGGCAAGCCGATCACCAACGGCACCTGGACGCAGGACGAGGTGGCATGCACGGCGGTCGTCCCCGGCAAGTACGACATCACCGGGACGGCGACGATCACGGAAAGCGACGGTGACAAGCTCAACCTCAGTTACCGCCTCGCCGCTCCGCTGACGGAGGACAACCTCGTCTACCCGTCCGGCTCGTTCGTGATCACCGGCGGTACCGGTGAGTACCAGTACGCGACCGGCAACGGAAAGATGGACGCGCGGGTCAACCTGCTGGACCACTCCAACGTCAGTTGCTCACTGGTAGGAAAGATCGAGTACCTGGGCTGACCCCGGCCATCGGCCGGGCAGCAGCGGGTGACGGCATGGCGTCGTCACCCGGCATCGGGGCCGGCTCCGCCATCGGGGCCGGCTCTGCGCGTAGGCGCACCCGCTCCTCCCCGCCCCGCGCTCCCACCCTCCAGGGACCGGACGCGGAACGGGGGGAGTGAGCGCGACGCCGAGAGCACCTTCTGACTGCGCACCTCTAAGGGGCCGCACCATGAAGAGCACGATGCAGGACCGTGAACTGCTGGTCCGGGACATCCTCAGGCACGGGCAACGCGTCTACGCGGACAGCCGGGTGGTGCGATGCGCCGACGGACCGGCCGCACGGTCCTCGCAGTCCTTCGCCGACATCGCCGACCAGGCCGAGCGACTGGCCGCGGCGCTGACCCGGCTGGGCGCGCAGCCCGGTGAACGGGTCGCCACGCTGGCCTGGAACACTCCCGAGCACCTGGTGGCATACCTCGCCGTACCGAGCATGGGCGCGGTACTGCACACCCTCAACCTGCGGCTCCACCACGACCAGTTGGGCTACATCGTCGAACATGCCGAGGACGCCTTCCTCCTGGTCGACGCCACCCTGCTGCACATGCTCACTCCCCTGCGGGACCGGCTGGGCAGCGTACGGCACATGGTCGTCATCGGCGGCACGCCGGACGCGGACCTGCCCGGGCACATCACCGTGCACCGCTGGGACGAGCTGCTGGCGGCCGAGCGGCCCGGCTTCGTCTGGCCCGACCTGAACGAGCGGGAAGCGGCGGCGCTCTGCTACACGACCGGCACCACCGGCAACCCCAAGGGCGTGGCCTACAGCCACCGCTCGATCTCCCTGCACACGCTCGGTGTCTCGGCAGGCGCCGGATTCGCGATGCACGACGGCGACCGGGTCCTGCCGATCGTGCCGATGTTCCACGCCAACGCCTGGGGCTGGCCGTACGCCGCCTGGCTGGCGGGCTCCGACCTGATCATGAACGGGCGGCTGCTGCACACCCCGGACCTGGCCCGCGTCATCAACGAGGAGCGGCCCACCGCGGTGGCGGCGATCTGCACGATCTGGAACAGCCTGGTGCACCACGGCGAGCAGCACCCGCTGGACCTGAGCGGTGTACGGCTCGCGGGCTGCGGCGGCGCGACCCCGCCGCGCGCCCTGCTCCAGCAGCTCAAGGACCGCTACGGGGTCCGCCTGAAGCAGGGCTGGGGCCTGACCGAGACCAGCCCCCTGGCCACCTTCGCGGTCCCTCCGCACGGCGCTCCGGACGAGGACGAGGTCGGCTGGCTGGCCAAGAGCGGCCGGGTGATGCCCTTCGTGGAGGTGCGGCTGATCGCGGAGGACGGCAGCGAGCAGCCGTGGGACGGAACCTCCGTGGGCGAACTGGAGCTGCGCGGGCCGTGGGTCACCGGGTCGTACTTCAACACCGAGGACGCCCCGGAGAAGTTCCACGACGGCTGGCTGCGCACCGGCGACCTGGGAGTGATCGAGCCGGGTGGCTGGGTGGTGGTCAGCGACCGGCTCAAGGACGGCATCAAGAGCGGCGGCGAGTGGATCTCCACCATCGAGCTGGAGAACGCGATCATCGAGCACCCGGCGGTGCTGGAGGCGGTCGTGATCGGTGTGCCCGACCCGCGCTGGGAGGAACGCCCGCTGGCCTGCGTGTCGTTGGTGCCGGGCGCCGGGACCGGCGCGGACGAGCTGCGGGAGTTCCTGACCGGGCGGGTGGCGCGCTGGTGGATACCGGAGCGGTGGTCGTTCGTGGACGCGGTGCCCAAGACCAGCGTCGGGAAGTACGACAAGCGGTCGGTGCGGACGCTGTACGCGGAAGGGGCGCTGGACGTCCGGCTCCCGGGTGACCCCGGCGCACAGGTACCCACCGAGCCCGGGAGGCCTGGGGAGTGAACGGCGGTGCGGCGCCCCGGACCACCCGGAGCGCCGCGTCCGTACACCTCAGGCGGTCACCCGGTGCGCCGCCTCGGCCAGCAACTCGCGCTGCTGGTCGGGGCCGAGGTCCAGCTCCCGGACGATCCGGAGAGTCAGCACCAGCCGGGCCTGGATCATGGTCTCGGGGTCAAGCTGCTCACCGTCGGGCTCCGCGCCTCCGTGCAGCCCGTCGGCGACCAGGTGCTCGAGGAACGCCGGGGCGAAATCCTCCGCGCCGGCCTCCAGCGAGCCGAGGACGTCCGCGACGTACTCGCCGATCTCCCGCGATGTCGCGCCCTTCGGGAAGCGGCGACGGACCGCGAGCCCGAACGCGGCACCGACCGCCTGCCCGTAGTGCGGGTCGGCGGGATCGAGGGCGGCGGACTTCTGTGCGAACCCGATGAAGTCGAACGCCAACAGCGCGCCCAGCACCTCGAGTTCCTTGGACACGACGCCGGTCATGACGGCTCGCCTTCTGCCGTGGGAGAAACGGTGGTGGTGCCGGGTGCGGTGGTGGTGCCGTGGACCGCGGTGGTGATCGCCGCCGCGACGCGCTCGGCGTCCCGGCCGACGAAGCCGATCAGCGCCGAGCCGCGGGTACGCATCCGGTACAGACCCAGGTAGTAGCTGCCGGGCAGCGCCCCCATGCCCTCGGTGTGCCGGGGCTGCCCGGTGTCATCGAGCATCTCCGGGTCGAGCCAGCTCCAGTCGGTGCGGTAGCCGGTCGCCCAGATCACCGCGGACGGTTTGACGCGCTCGCCGTCCGCGTCCAGCAGTTCGGCGCCCTCGGCCGCGACGACCCGGCCCATCGTCCGGATCCGGCCCTCCGCGACGAGCTCGGGCACCCGGTCGCCGACGATCGGGTCGGGTGCCTGCATGTTCACCGGCAGGCTCATCACGCCGAGGACGCTCATCCACCAGAACATGTCCCGTCCGAGGACGGTCTGCGGCAGCGGCGGTGAGACGGTGCCGCCGCGACTGAGCACCACACCGTGGGTCCCGGCCAGCTCCACGGCTATCTGCCGGCCGGAGTTGCCGTCGCCGACGATCACCACGGTGCCCGGCGGCACCTGCGCGGGGCCGTGGTAGTCGCTGGTGTGCAGGGCGGTCACGTCCGGACTCAGCCCGGCGGCGAACTCCGGAACCCGGGGGACGCCGAACGCGCCGGTCGCGATCACGACCTGGCCGGCCCGGCAGTCGCCGTGCGCGGTGGTCAGCAGATAGCCGTCCCCGTCCCTGCGCAGCGACAGCACCCGGTGATCGGTCAGCACGGGGAGATCGAACCGCTCGGCGTAGTCGCGCAGATACGCCGCGACCTCGTCCTTGCCGGGGTAGCGCGCACCGTGGCCGGGGAAGGGCAGCCCCGGCAGGCCGGAGAACCGCGCGGACGTGAACAGTGTCAGCGAGTCCCAGCGCCGCTGCCAGGTCTCGCCGACCTCGCCCCCCGCGTCGAGCAGCACGCACCGTACGCCGGCCTGCCGCAGGTAGTACCCGACGGCGAGTCCGGACTGGCCCGCCCCGATGACGGCGACCGGCACGGTGGCCGGCAACGCGCTCATCGGCCCGCTCCGGCGCCGCCGCCGGCGGCCCCGGTCGGCTCCCCGGCGGGCGTGACGCCGGCCTGCCGTCGTTTCGGGTCGGCCTGGTCGGCCGGATCAATTCGCATACCGGATGTCCTCACTCCTTGGTCCTGGACTCCGCCGGTCCCGCGGGACGGGACCGGCGGGTAGCTGCCGGGCCGCCCGGAGAAGCGGCCCGGCAGGTTCGGTTCAGTTGGCGTCGAGGGCCCGGCGCAGCTCCCCGGCCAGGACGCGCAGCCGCTCGCCGCGCATCACCGTGTAGTGGTCGCCGGGCACGTCGACGAGGGCGGCGTCGCCGGGGAAGTGCTCCATCCAGCGGGACGCCGTCTCGACCGTCGCGCCGCCGTCCGCGGCCCGCAGCGACACCACCCGCCCGGCGAAGCTGCTGGGCGCGTAGCGCAGGAGGGCCCGGTAGTTGGTGCGGAACCGGTCGACGATACGGCTCAGCGTGTCGAGGTCGATGTCGTCGGACAACGCTCCCGCCGCGCGGGCCTCGGCGTGCAGCACCCGCACCGGCGGACGGCCGTCGAACGCCTCGGGCGGCAGCTCCCAGTCGACTCCGGCCAGACCCGCCAGGTCCCGGGCGAACCAGGACAGCAGCACCTCGTCGGAGACGGGCACGCCCGTGGCCGGCCCCGGCTGCTCGATCAGGTCGATCACGGCCAGCAGGTCCACCTCGGCGCCCGCCGCGGTGAGCTGGGCCGCCATCTCCAGGGCGATGACCCCGCCCATCGACCAGCCGCCGAGCCGGTAGGGCCCGTCGGGCAGCGCCTCGCGGACCGCCGCGACGTAGTGGGCGGCCATGTCCTCGACGCTGAGCAGTTCCGTGTCCGGCCGCTGGAGCGCGTAGAACGGCTGGTCGTCGCCGAGGAGTTGCGCGAGCTCGGCGTAGCAGAGCACGTCGCCGCCGACCGGGTGCACGAACACCAGCGGGGTCCGCGAGCCGGTGGTGCGTACCGGTACCAGCGCCCTGCGGCGGTCCTCGCCGCTGCCGGCCTCCCGGACCGCCTGGGCGAGCAGTTCGATGGTCGGCCGGGAGAAGAGGCTGGACAACGGCAGGCTGCGGCCCAGACCGCGGGCGATCCTGGCCATCAGCCGCACCGCGAGCAGCGAGTCCCCGCCGAGTTCGAAGAAGCTCGCCCGCACCCCGATCCCGGTCACGCCGAAGAACTCCGCCCATATCTCCGCGAGCCGGCGTTCCACGTCGTCGCGGGGCGCGACGTAGCCGGCGCCTTCGACGGCGACCTCGTCGGGCGCGGGCAGGGCCGCCCGGTCGACCTTCCCGTTGTCGCTGAGCGGCAGTTCGTCCAGGACGAGGACGCGCTGCGGCACCAGGTGCTGCGGGACCACCCGGCGCAGCGCGTCGGTGATCTGCTGCTCGGTGTCGTCGCGCCCGTCGTCGAGGACGACGTAGGCGATCAGCCGCTTCGGGCCGTGCTGTTCGCCCGCCGCGACGACCGCGGCGGCCCGTACGCCCTCGCACTGGGTGAGGGAGGCTTCCACCTCGCCCAGTTCGATGCGGTAGCCCTGGATCTTGACCTGGGAGTCCTGCCGGCCGAGGAACTCGATGGTGCCGTCCGGCAGGAAGCGTCCCAGGTCGCCGGTGCGGTACAGGCGTTCACCGGTGACCGGGTGGTGCAGGAAGGCGGCGCGGGTCTTGGCCTCGTCGTTCAGGTAGCCGCGGGCCAGCCCCGTCCCGGCGATGTAGAGGTTGCCGGGCACCCACACGGGGCAGGGCCGCAGCGCGCCGTCGAGCACGTAGAAGCGCTGGTTCCGCATCGCCTTGCCGTAGGGAATGCTCACCTGGTCGTCCCGGACCTCCCCGATGGGGTGCAGGATCGACCAGATCGACGCCTCGGTGGCGCCGCCGAGGCTCCACAGCTCGGCGTCCGGCAGCAGCAGCCGGATCCGGCCCGGCAGCGTCACCGGGATCCAGTCCCCGCTCATCATGACCAGCCGCAGCGGCAGCCCGGTGAGCCGGTTCGCGAGGGCGTGCTCGGTGAACATCTCCATCAGCGCGGGCACACTGTTCCAGATGGTCACCCCGTGCTCGGTGACGAGTTCCGCCCAGCGGGCGGGCTCGCGGTGCGCGGCCGGTTCGGGCAGGACGAGGGCGCCGCCCACCGACAGCAGTCCGAAGACGTCGTAGACCGACAGGTCGAAGTTCATCGCGGACAGTCCGAGGGCCCGGTCCGCCGCGGTGACGTGGTAGCGCTCGTTGACGTCCACCACCGTGTTCAGGGCCGCCCCGTGCTCGATCATCACGCCCTTGGGCAGCCCGGTGGAACCGGAGGTGAAGATCACGTAGGCGAGGTCGGTGGGCTTGGCGCCGGACGGGCCGAGCGGGCGCTCCTCACCCGCCGGGTCCTCTCCGTCCGCCCGCACCACGGTCCTGACCACGCCCTGCGGCCAGTCGGCCGTGTCGTCCACCCACGGCTGGGTGACGACACGGCTGATCCCGGCACTGTCCAGCAGCACGTGCAGCCGCTCGGCGGGCACCCGGGCGTCGACCGGGACGTACGCCGCCCCGGCCCGCAGGATGCCGAGGGCCGCGACGACCTGCTCCCAGCCCTTGTCCATGACGATCGCCACCAGGTCGCCGGGGCCGGCCCCTTGCGCGACCAGCCGGTGCCCCACCTGGTTGGACCTGCGGTCGAGGTCCGCGTACGTCAGGGTCAGCGCGGGCGTGATGACCGCGGGCGCGTCGGGCGTGGCCGCGGCCCGGGCGAGGACCGCGTCGTGCAGCAGCCCGTCGGGTACCGGCCCGTCGGTGGCGTTGGCCGCGGCCCGTACGGCCAGGTCGGCGGCGGGTGTGAGAGCGGGCCTGGGCCGCTGCCAGACCGCCGGGTCGCGGGACAGGTCGTGCAGCATCCGCAGATAGGCCGCGAACATGGCGTCCACGCAGCCCGCCGGGAAGAGTTCCTCGATCACGTCCCAGTTCAGGACGAGTTCACCGGCCTCCTCGACCGCCTGGTGGTCCAGCCATACCTGCGGGGTGCGGACCGAACTGCTCACCTGACGGCCGTTCTCACCTATTCCCGCCAGGTACTGCACGACTCCGCGCTGCTCGGTGTCCTGCTGACCCGCGAAGTTCACCAGGCTGGTGAAGACGACCGGCGCGGCGGCCCGCACGGACGCGCCGCGGGCCCGGTTCAGCTCCCTGAGTACCTGCACACCGCTGACCTGGCTGTGCTCCAGGTCGCTCCACAGCTGGCGCTGGACGTCGGCGGCGCGGACGGCGAACGTGTCGTCGGCCGAGTCGTGGATCTCCAGCATCAGAGTGGTGGAGAAGTTGCCGATGACGTCGCCGACCTGCGGATGCAGCGGCAGCCGGTTGAAGAACAGCAGGTTCAGCGAGAAGTCGTCGGTGGCGCTCCACTCCGCGATCACCTGCGCGTACGCGGTGCACAGGGCCGCGGAGGCGCTGACCCCGGCGGTCGCCGCGTGCTCCTTGAACCGGGCCCAGTCCTCCTTCGACAGGGTCGCGCCCCGGTGGGTGAACACCGGCCGGTCCAGACTCGACGGGCTGACGGCCAGCGGCAGTTGGGGAGCGGGCGGCAGGGTGTCGAGGCGGCCGCGCCAGTAGGCGAGCGCCCGGTCGTACTCGGGTCCGCCCTCCAGGGCGCGGGCCTGCCGGACGTAGTCCCGGTAGCGCAGCCGCAGCTCGGGCAGCGTCTCACCGCGGTAGTGCGCGGCCCACTCCCTGAACAGGATCGACGTACTGAAACCGTCGATGATCAGAGCGTCGAAGCCGGCGTGCAGCCGGATCGACCGGTCGTCGATCCGGGTCACCCGCACGTCGAACAGCGGCCAGCGGGTCGTGTCGAAGACCTGGTGCCGCATCTCCTCGTGGACGGCGGCCAGCGCGGCTTCCCGCTCGGCCGGGTCCAGATCGGAGACGTCGGTCTCACGGATCACGTAGGCGGGGACATCGCGCTGTACGCGCTGCTCGCCCTCGGCGGTGAAGACCGCCCGCAGCATGTCGTGGCGTTCGATCATCGCCCGGAAGGACGCGCCGAGCCGGTCCAGGTCCACGTTCTCCAGGTCGATCTCGGTCTGGAAGTAGGTGGAGGTGTTGCCGAGTTCGAAGGCGTCGCCTCGGCCCACGAGGTACGCCTGCTGCAGGTCGGTCAGTCCGAACGGCTCGTAGCGTTCCGCGTCGTCCCCGGGCGCCGCGGTGGCCCCGTCGTCGGCCTGAGGGGTCTCCGCCTCGGTCCCCGCGCCGAGCGCGGCCAGTACGTCCTCGGCGATGTCGTCGGTGCTGCGGCCGTTGAGGAAGGCCGTCATCGGCAGCGCGACGTCGAACTCCCGGTTCAGCGTGGTCCGGATCTTCATCGCGATCAGGGAGTCCAGGCCGAGCGCCTGCAACGGCTGCCGGGCGTCGAGCCGGGCCGGCGTGGTGCCCAGCGCCTGGGCGACGGTCCGGGTCACGACGGCCCGCGTCGCCTCGGGCGTCACGGCGGGGGCTGCCTTCGGCACGTCGGCCGGGGCGGGGGCCGCCGGAGCCGGGACGGTCGGGACAGTGGCCGGCCGGTGCTGTGCCGGGACCACCGCGGATGTGTGCGCGGCCGTGGGTGTCTGCCCGACTGCGGGCACGTGCTCGGCCGACGGCGCCTGTACGGCCGCGGGTTCCGCCGCGAGCCGGGGCAGCGCGGGGGCGAAACGCACTCCGTCGGCCTCGGCGACCAGCCGGCCGTGCGCGCCGACGAGCCGGATGCGCGCCCGGGCGCCGCCGTCGAACAGTTCGGCGTGACATCGCAGCCCGTCCCGGGGGACACCCCGGTGGTAGTGGACGAAGCGGTCGACACCGACCGGCACCAGGCCCGGGCCGTCCGCGGGGAAGCAGGCCAGCGCGGTCTGGAACATCGCGTCGACCAGCCCGGGGTGTATCAGGTAGGGCTCCGCCTCGCCGGGCACGGCGGGACGGATCTCGGCGGTGGCCTCGCCCCGGCCGAGCCTGACCCGCTCCACCCAGCGGGTGGCGGAGCCCAGATACAGCGCGCGCTGCCACAGCAGCCGGTACAGCCCGTCGCCGGTCAGCTCGCGGCCCGACCCGACCGGTGCGAGCGTCACCGTGGGGGCGGCCGACGCGCCCGACCGGGCCCGGCCCCGCGCGTGCAGCTGCCAACCACCGGCCCGGTCCTGCGCGTAGTAGCGGAACTGCCCGTCGTCCGCGACGAGCTGGGTGGCGCGTACGGCATCCGCCGACGAGCGGTCCTCGCCGGCCGGATCGAGCACCAGGTCGACGGGCAGCTCCAGCTCCTCCACGGACACCGGGCCCGGCCCGGAGAGCTCGACGACAGCCTCGATCAGCGACTCCACGAACACCCCGGCGCTGACCACCGGTCGCCCGCCCACCACGAAGTCGCCGAGGACGGGATGCGCCACGGGGTCGAGCCGCGGGGCGAACTGCGCCTGCGCGAGCGGCGACGACGGCAGCCGTACGCCCAACAGGTCCGTCGGCCCGACAGGTTGCTCCACCGGTCGCGGCGCGGCCTGCGGGGCGGCGGGCTCGGGTGTGAGCCAGAAGTGGCGCCGCTGGAAGGGGTAGGAGGGGAGTTCGACGGTGCGGGTCCGGTAGGGCTCGAGGACCGCCGGCCAGTCGACGGCGACGCCGTGGGACCACGCCTCGGCGGCGGATTCCGCGAAGCGGTCGAGCCCGCCGGTGTGGCGGTGGAGGGTCCCGACGGCGGCACCTGCGCCACCGAGCGCGTCCAGGGTCTCGGCGATGCCGGAGACGAGGACGGGGTGGGCGCTGACCTCGATGAAGACGACGCCGGGCGCGGCGAGCTGCTCGACGACCTCGGCAAGTCGGACCCGGCTGCGCAGGTTGCGGAACCAATAGGCACCGTCGAGCTCGCTGGTGTCCAGGACGCCGCCGGTGACGGTGGAGTGGAACGCGATCCGGCCCGGTCGCGGGCTGACGTCCTTGAGGTCCTCCGCGAGGGTGTCGCGGATCTCGTCGACGTGGGGGGAGTGGGAGGCGTAGTCGACCGGGATGCGGCGCGCCCACACGTCGGTGGCCTCGCACCGGGCCAGCAGCTCCTCCAGTGCCTGGGGCCGGCCGGCCACGACCGTGGACGAGGGACCGTTCACGGCCGCCACGGAGATCTGCCCGGACCATGCGGCGAGGAGTTCCTCCGCCTGTGCTTCGGGGATGCCGAGCCAGGCCATGCCGCCGCCGCCGGACAGTGCCCGCAGTGCTTTGGAGCGCAGGGCGACGACGCGGGCGCCGTCCTCGAGGGACAGGCCGCCGGCGACGACGGCGGCGGCGATCTCGCCCTGGGAGTGTCCGACCACGGCCACGGGGTTGACGCCGCCGGCCCGCCAGAGTGCGGCGAGGCCGAGCATCATGGCCCAGGACGCGGGCTGGACCACGTCCACCCGGTCCAGGCCGGGTGCACCTTCTTCGCCGCGCAGCACCGCCGTGAGCGACCAGTCGACGAACGGTGCCAGGGCCGCTTCGCACTCGCCGATCACGCGGGCGAACTCCGGCGAGGAGTCCAGCAGCCCCACCGCCATCCCCACCCACTGCGACCCCTGCCCCGGAAACACGAACACGACCGGAGCTTTTGAGGAACGGCCCGGCTTCGCACCCGAGACAGCCGCGGTCACGCCGTCGGTCTCGCGGGTGGCCAGTGCGTCCAGGCCTGCGAGGAGTCCGTCGTGTCCGTCGGTGCCGGGGACCACGGCCCTTGTTTCGAAGGCGGAGCGTGTGGTGGCGAGGGAGTACGCCACGTCGGCGGGGCTGAGTCCGGGTCGGGCGCGGACGTGGTCGGCGAGCCGTTTCGCGGCTTGTGCCAGTGCGTCCGCGGAGCGTGCCGACAGGATCCAGGGCAGGGTGGTGCCGTCCGGTCGGTCGGCGTCGTCGGGTGTGTCGTTGGTGGTGGGTGGGGTGGGGGGTTCGGCGAGGATGATGTGGGCGTTGGTGCCGCTGATGCCGAATGAGGAGATGCCGGCGCGTCGGGTGTGGTGGGGGGTGGGGGGCCAGGGGTGGGGTTGGGTGAGGAGTTGGAGGTTGCCGGTGGTCCAGTCGATGAGTTCGGTGGGTTTGTCGGCGTTGAGGGTGGCGGGTAGT
>NZ_JBNGGE010000045.1:0-64959 GCF_049975785.1 Streptomyces sp. WG7 | reverse complement strand
CCCTCCGCCGTGCCCCGCCACTCCCGCAGCCAGCGCATCACCGGAGTCGCCTCGACCGGACCCGTACCGTCGTCCTCCGCCGTGGGGGCGGGGCCGTCGGCGTCGCGGCACACGTGTGCCAGTGCGGCGGGGTTCTGCCGCTCGAAGACGTCGCGCGGGGTGAGGACGAGACCGGCCCGCCGTGCCCGGCTGACCAGCTGGATCGACATGATGCTGTCCCCGCCCAGCGCGAAGAACCCGTCGTCCGCGCCGACCCGCTCCACGCCCAGCACCTCGGCGAAGAGGGCGCAGAGCAGCCGCTCCCGTTCCGTGCGGGGTTCCCTGCCGTTGCCCGCGCCCTGCGGGTGCGGCACCGGGAGGGCGGTGCGGTCCAGCTTCCCGTGCCGGGTCAGCGGCAGTGCGTCCAGGACCTGCAGGGTGCTCGGGAGCGCGTACTCGGGCAGCCGCTCGGCGATCAGGGCGCGCAGCCGGTCGGTGTCGAGGGTGCGGCCCGGTTCGGGCACGACATAGCCGGCCAGGTGCTTGGCTCCGGAGGGCGCCCGGTGCACGAGGACGACGGAGTCGGCCACGTCGTCCTGCTCGCCGAGGGCCGCCTCGATCTCGCCGAGTTCGATGCGGAAGCCGCGGATCTTGACCTGGTGGTCGGCCCGCCCGAGGAACTCCAGCACTCCGCCCGGGGTCCAGCGCACCAGGTCGCCCGTGCGGTACATGCGGGTACCGGCCGGACCGAACGGATCGGCGACGAACCGTTCCGCCGTCTGCGCGAACCAGTTCAGGTAGCCGCGCGCCAGGGCGTCGCCGGCGATGTACAGCTCCCCCGGCGCCCCGGGCGGCACCGGTCGCAGCCGGCCGTCGAGCACATAGGCCCGCATGCCGTCACGGGCACGGCCGATCGGCACGGTCGACGGCACCGAACGCCGGCCGGCCATGGTGTGGGCGGTGGCGTACACGGTGATCTCGGTCGGGCCGTACGCGTCGGTGACCACGGTGTCGGGGCAGTGCTCCAGCACCCGGCGGACGGTCGCGGCGGTGACGACGTCGCCGCCGACCATCACCTCGCGGACGCCGGCGAGGCAGCCCGGGTCCTCTTCGGCCACGACGCGGAAGAGCCCGGCCGTCAGCAGGAGAAGGGTGACCTCGTGCTCGCGGACCGCCCTGGCGATGGCCGCCACGTCGGGCTCGCCGGGCGGGGCCACCACGACCTCCCCGCCGTTCAGCAGGGGCGTCCACAGCTCGCAGGTGGACGGGTCGAAGCCGTACGGCGAGTGCAGCAACGTCCGGACGGGGCGATCGGTCGCCGTCCTCGTCCAGTGACGGTCCGTGGCCAGGCTCACCACGCCGCGGTGGGTGGCCGTGACGCCCTTCGGCTCTCCGGTGGAGCCGGAGGTGAACATCACGTAGGCGGCGTTGTCCGGGTGGGGGCGCACCACGGGAGGCACGACGGCCGGGTCCTGTCGCGGGTCGTCGTGTCGCGGGTCGTCGCCGGTCACCGCCAAGAAGTGGGTGGCTCGGGGCAGCAGGCCGGGCGCGGTGCCCCGGTGGGTCTCGTCGGTGACGACCACCGACGCCCCGGTCTGCCGCAGCATCTCGTCCAGCCTGGTCCGGGGCAGGTCGGGGGCGAGGGGCACGTAGGCCGCTCCGGCCTTCAGCACGCCCAGGATCGCCGTCACGGTCTCCGGTGAACGCTCCATCAGCAGGGCGACGCGCTCCTCCGGCCGCACCCCCAGGGACACCAGCCGCGCCGCCAGGCGGTCCGCCCGCTCGTCGAGTTCCCGGTACGTCCGCACACCGCCGTCCCAGCGGACGGCCACGGCCTCCGGCGTACGCGCCACCTGCGACGCGAACGCCTCGACGACACTCGCCGCGTCCCTCGTCGTGTCCGCGTCGACGTCGTTCCAGTCGGCCAGGATGCGGTGCCGCTCCTCCTGCGACAGCACGTCCACCGTGCCGGCGGGCCGGTGGGGGGCGTCCACGAACGCCCGCAGCACGCGCACGAACCGGTCGGCCAGCACGCGTGCCTCCTCGTCGCCGAACGCGGCGGGCGCGTACTCGATGCGCAGGGACACCCCCTGCTCGCGCGGTGCGGCGATCAGCATGAGCCGGTAGTGGGCGGCCTCCCGGGTCTCCGCGCGGGTGAGGGTGAGGGAGGTGCCGGTGAGGGCCGTGGCCTTCTCGTCGACCGGATAGTTCTCGTAGACCATGGCCGAGTCGAACAGCCGGGGCAGGCCCGCGAGGCTCTGGATGTCGCTCAGACCGAGGTACTGGTGGGCCATCAGCCCGGCCTGCTCGTCCTGGAGGCCGCGCAGCAGTTCCTCGAGGGTCCGGTCCTGGTCCAGCCGCGCCCTGACGGGCAGGGTGTTGATGAACAGGCCCGCCATGGTCTCGATGCCGGGCACCTCCGGCGGCCGGCCGGACACCGTCGTGCCGAAGACCACGTCGTCACGGCCGGTCAGCCGGGACAGCAGCAGCGCCCAGGCGCCCTGGAGGACCGTGTTGACGGTGAGCCCGCGGGACCTGGCCCACGTGACGAGGCGGGTGGCGAGGCCCTCGGGGAGCTCGGGGTGCACCCGTCCGGGGCGGGCGGCCGGCGCCGGCCGGTCGGAGACGGCGGGGGCGACGAGTGTGGGCTCGTCCACCCCGTCCAGGGCCCGCGCCCAGGCGGCGTGCGCGTCGTCGCGGTCCTGCGCGGCCAGCCAGCGCAGGTAGTCGCCGTACGGGGCGACCCGGGGCAGCGTGACCGCCGGTCCCCCGGCCGCGTACAGGGCGAACAGATCACGGGCCAGGACGGGCACCGACCAGCCGTCCAGCAGGAGGTGATGGTGTGTCAGGACGAGTCGGTGGCGTTCGTCGCCGAGGCGGAGCAGGGCGGCCCGCAGCAGCGGCGGGCGCGCCGGGTCGAAGCGCTCGGCGAGCTCCGCGTCCGCGATCCGGTCGCTCTCCGCGGCCTGCGCGGTGTCGGGCAGGGCGCTCAGGTCGGCCGTCAGCCACGGGAGTCGGGGATCGCGGGCGATCACCTGGACGGGGGTGTCCGTGACGTCGTGGACGAACGCGGCCCGCAGGTTGGCGTGCCGGGCCAGCAGCGCCGTACAGGCGGCCTTCAGCGCGTCCGCGTCGAGCGGACCTTCGAGGTCCAGGCAGAGCTGCGGGGTGTAGACGTCGCTCTCGCCACCGTCGTAGACGGCGTGGAAGAGCAGGCCCTGCTGGAGCGGGGAGAGCGGAAGGACGTCCTCCAGGCCGGGGTACGCGGCCTCCAGGGCTTCCACCTGCTCCTGGGTCAGGGCGGGTACGAGGGGAAAGTCGGACGGCGTGTGCCCGCCTGCCCCGGCATCCGTGGCCGCGAGGGTCTCCAGTGCCCGCAGCCACCGCTCGGCCAGCTCCCGCACCTCCGCCTCGTCGAGCAGACCGCCCGCCCACGCGAACGTCGCCGACAGCACCGGGCCGTCCGCGCCGTCGACCGCGACCGCGTTGACGTCGAGCGCGTGCAGCAGCGGGGTGGCGGGGTCGGTGCCGGCGCCCAGTCCGTGCGCGTCGTCGGCCACCGTCCAGTCGGCGCTTCCGTCGGCCCCTCCGGACCCGGACGGGGCCTGGGAGTCCAGGGACGTGGTCGTACGGCCGAGGTAGTTGAAGCCGATCTGCGGCCGGGCGCAGTGCGTCAGGAGGGGGGCCGTCTGCGGGTTGAGGTAGCGCAGCAGGCCGTGGCCGAAGCCCTGGCCCGGCACCCGGCCGAGCTGCTCCTTGACCTGCTTGGCGGCGTCCACGGGATCGTCGCCCGTGGCGTCGAGCCGTACGGGGTGGACGCGGGTGAACCAGCCCACCGTGCGGGAGAGGTCCACGTCCGGCCGGTCGCTGTCACGGCCGTGGCCCTCCAGGTCGACCAGCACCCCGCCGTCGGCGTCCACGCCCCGCGCCTCGCGCCACTGGCGCACCGCGAGGGCCAGCGCGCCCAGCAGCACGTCGTTGACCCCGCCGTGCAGGGCGGCCGGGACGGACGACAGCAGCGGAGCCGTGTGCGCCCCGGGCAGCGTCACCGTGAGCTGCCGCGCCGTGCCCACCGTGTCCTGCACGGGGTTCAGCGGGCGGGAACCGAGCGGCGGCTCCGGGGCCGCGAACGTGTCGGTCCAGTAGGGGAGTTCCTCCAGCAGCGCCGGGTCCTGCGCCCGCTCGCCGAGCAGTCCCGCCCAGCGCCGGAACGACGTGCCCACCGGGTCCAGCCGCACCGGCCCACCGGCCGCCACCGACTCCCACGCCTGCCGCAGGTCCGGCAGCAGGACCCGCCACGACACCCCGTCCACCGCCAGGTGGTGCACCACCACCAGCAACCGGCCCGGCATCTCCGCGCCCGCGTCGAACCACACCACCTGCACCATCACGCCCGACTCCGGCGCCAGCCGCGCCACCGCCGCCCGCGCCTCCTCCGCCACAACGGCATCGGCGAGAGGAACCCGGCGGACGGACCCGGCAGCGTCCACCGAACCCCGCTCACCCACCCCCAACGCCCAGACCAGTCCGCCCGCCGTCCGGGTCAGCCGCAGCCGCAGGGCGTCGTGGTGGTCCAGCAGCGCCCGCACCGCCGCCGTGAGCCGCTCCTCCCCCAGCCCGGCCGGGACCTGGAGCAGCACCGACTGGTGGAAGGCGTCGACGGGTCCGCGGCGCTCGCGCAACCGGTGGACGATCGGGGTGAGTTCGACGGGTCCGGTCCCGTCGTCCTCGGCGCGGGCGGCCGGGCGGTCGTCCGCCCGTCCGCCGACCCGCGCGAGTGCGGACACCGTCTGGTGGGTGAAGACGTCGCGCGGGGTGAGGACGAGACCGGCCCGCCGTGCCCGGCTGACCAGCTGGATCGACATGATGCTGTCCCCGCCCAGGGCGAAGAACCCGTCGTCCGTGCCCACGCTCCCGGCGTCGACGCCGAGCAGTTCGGCGAAGATGCCGCGGAGGGTCTCCTCGGCCGGGGTGCGCGGGGCGCGTCCTCCGTCCGTCGTGCCGGTGGGGTCGGGCACGGGCAGGGCCGCGCGGTCCAGCTTGCCGTTGGGGGTGACGGGGAGGGTGTCGAGCACCATGATCTCGGCGGGGACCAGGTACTCGGGCAGGGTGTCGGCGGCCCGGCGGCGCACCTGTCCGCCGTCCAGGGTGCGCCCGTGCTCGGGCACGACGTAGCCGACCAGGCGCCGGCCTCCGGAGGGAGCCTCGTGGGCCACGACCACGGCGGCGCTCACGCCCTCCTGCTCGCCGAGCGCGGCCGCGGCCTCGCCCGGCTCGACGCGTACGCCGCCGACCTTGACCTGGTCGTCGACGCGGCCCAGGTACTCCAGTTCGCCGTTCTCCGTCCAGCGGGCGAGGTCGCCGCTGCGGTACATCCGGGTGCCGGGCGGGCCGAAGGGGTCGGCGACGAAGCTCTCCGCCGTGGCGCCGGGGCGGCCCAGGTAGCCGCGGGCCAGCTGGGCGCCGGCGATCCACAGCTCGCCGGAGGCGCCCGGCGGCACCGGCTCCAGGGCCGCGTCGAGGACGTACAGGCGGGTGTTGGCGACCGGCCGGCCGAGCGGCGGCGGGCCCTCGGGGCCGGCGGGGCAGCGCCACCAGGTGACGTCGATGGTGGCCTCGGTGGGACCGTACTGGTTGAACAGAGCCACGCCCGAGGCGCCGAGCACGTCGTGGAAGCGCCGTACGAGGTCGGCGGGCAGGGCCTCGCCGCCCGAGAACACCCGGCGCAGCCCGGTGCAGCCGGCGGCGGCCGGCTGGTCCAGGAAGGCGCGCAGGACGGTCGGCACGAAGTGCGCGGTGGTGACGGACCGGTCCCGTATCAGCTCGGCGAGCCGGGCGGGGTCGCGGTGCGCCTCGGGCTCGGCGACGACCACGGCGGCGCCGGCGAGCACCGGCCAGAACAGCTCCCACACGGAGACGTCGAATCCGGCGGAGGCCTTGTGCAGCACCCGGTCGTCGGACTGGAGACCGTACTGCTCCTGCATGCCCCGCAGACGGTTGACGACGGCCCGGTGCGGGACGGCGACGCCCTTGGGACGCCCCGTCGAGCCGGAGGTGTGGATGACGTAGGCGGTGCTGTCGCGGTGCGGCGCGGCGAACCCGGCGGCGGGCCCGGAGGCGTCGTCCTGCGGTCCGGGCGGCCCGTCGAGCGGCAGGACCGGGGCCGGCACGGCGGAGGGCAGCAGGCCGCGCGTCTCCTCCGTGGTCACCACGCACACCGGGTCGGTGTCGGCGAGCAGCAGGGCGATGCGCTCGGCCGGGAGGTCGGGGTCCACGGGCACGTAGGCGGCACCGGTGCGCAGGACCGCGTGCAGGGCCACGGGCAGGCCGGTCGAGCGCGGGACGAGCACCGCGACGCGGCGCTCCGGTCGGGCCCCGGCCGCGCGCAGGCGGCGGGCGAGGGCGTCGACGCGGGTGTCCAGCTGCGCGTAGGTGAGCCGGTCGGCACCGCAGACGACGGCCTCGGCGTGCGGGGTGCGCGCGACGCGGTCGGTGAGGAGTTCGGGCACGGTGGCGGACGGGACGTCCATGGCGGTGTCGTTCCAGTCGGTGAGTACCCGCCGGCGTTCGTCGGCGGCGGTGGTGGCGGCCCGGGACACGGTGAGGTCCGGGTCGTCGGCGAAGGACTCCAGGAGCCGGGTCCAGCGCCGGGTGAGGAGCCGTACCGTCGCGGGGGTGAAGCGGTCCGCGCGGTACTCGACACGGCCGGCGATCCCGTCTGGAGCGCCTTCGGGGGTGTGGTGTTCGGCCATGTTGAAGGAGAGGTCGAAGCGGGCGGTGGCGGCGCCGACGCGGATCGGCTCGGCGGTGAGGCCGGGGAGTTCGACGGCGTCGCGGGTGAGCTCGGGCTGGGCGGCCAGCATCACCTGGAACAGCGGGTTGCGGTCCAGGGAGCGGGTCACGTCCAGGTCGTCGACGAGGCGCTCGAAGGGCACGTCCTGGTGTGCGTAGGCGGTGAGGTCGGTCTCCCGCACCCGCCGCAGCAGCTCGCGGAAGTCCGGGTCGCCGCTGGTGTCGGTGCGCAGGACGAGCGTGTTGACGAAACATCCGACGAGGTCCTCCAGCACCTCGTCACCGCGCCCGGCCACGGCCGTGCCGAGCGGGATGTCCGTACCGGAGCCGAGGCGGGTCAGCAGCGCGGCGAGGGCGGCCTGGAGCGTCATGAAGACGGTGGCGGAGTGCTCGCGGGCCAGCTCCGCCAGGCGGGCGTGGAGCGGTGCCGGGATGCGGAAGAGGTACGAGCCGCCGGGTGCGGTGCCGGTGGAGTCACCCGGTGCGACGAGGGCGGTGGCATCGGGTGCGTCGGTGCCGGGGACGCCGGACGTGACGGCGGTGGGGTCCACGGGCAGGTCGATGCGGTCCGGCAGGTCCGCGAGCCGCTGCCGCCAGTGCGCGAGCTGGCGGCCCGTCACGCCGTCCGCGCCGTCGTCGGCGAGCAGGTCGTGCTGCCACAGGCTGTAGTCGGCGTACTGGACGGGCAGCGGGGCCCAGTCGGGCGCCCGTCCCCGCGTACGGCTGCGGTAGGCGGTGGACAGGTCGGCCGCCAGCGGTCCGAACGACCAGCCGTCGGCGGCGATGTGGTGCAGCACCAGTGCCAGGACGTGGTGGTCCTCCCCCAGCTCGAACAGGGCCGCCCGCAGCGGGATCTCGGTGGCCAGGTCGAAGGGCCGGCGGACGGTCCGCTCCAACTCGGCGGTCAGGTCGGCCTCCGCGACGCGGACCGCGACCGGTTCCGGGCGGGTCGGCTCCGCATCGGCGTCCAGGATCTCCTGGCGGGGGCGGCCGTCGGTGTCGGGGAAGACGGTGCGCAGCGCCTCGTGGCGGGCGGTCAGGTCGGCGAGCGCGGCGCGCAGCGCGGGGAGGTCGAGGGGGCCGCGCAGCCGCAGCACCACCCGCATGTGGTAGCCGTCCGTGGCGCCCTCGGCGAGCTGGTGCAGGAACCACAGGCGGCGCTGGGCGAAGGACAGCGGGATCTCGTCGGGCCTGGGGCCGGCGGTGGGGCGGGGACGGGGCGGGGTGCCGGCGGCGGCGGTGACGCGTTCGGCGAGTTCCGCGACCGTGGGGGCCTCGAAGACGGCGCGGACCGGCAGGTCGGCGCCGAGCGCGTTGCGTATGTGGGCGACGAGGCGGGTGGCGAGCAGCGAGTGTCCGCCCAGCTCGAAGAAGCTGTCGTCGATGCCGATCCGGCCGACGCCGAGGAGCCGCGCGTACAGGCCGCACAGCACTTCCTCGAGCGGCGTGCGCGCCGCGCGGCCGCCGTCCGCCGCGGAGCCGTCGGCGGCACCGGGATCGGGCAGGGCACGGCGGTCGACCTTGCCGTTGGGGGTGAGCGGCAGCCGGTCCAGGACGACGAACGCGGAGGGCACCATGTAGCCGGGCAGGCCGGCCGCGGCGTGGCGGCGCAGCCCGGCCGGGGACGGGACGCTCTCGGGCCCGGTTCCGGATACGGTTCCGGTTCCGGATACGGTTCCGGTTCCGGTCTCCGGGACGACATAGGCGACCAGCCGGAGGTCGCCGTCGGGGGTGTCCCGGCGTACGTCCGCGACGGCGCGGGCGACCGCCTCGTGGCTCTCCAGGAACGCCTCGACCTCACCGAGTTCGACGCGGTGGCCGCGCACCTTGACCTGGTGGTCGGCGCGGCCGAGGTGGTCCAGGCGGCCGTCCGCGGTCCAGCGGGCCAGGTCGCCGGTGCGGTACATGCGGGTGCCGGGCCCGCCGTACGGGTCGGCGAGGAAGCGCTCGGCGGACGGACCCGGGCGGCCCGCGTAACCCCGGGTGACGCCGGGACCGGCCAGGTAGAGCTCGCCGGGCGTTTCGGCGGGGACCATGCGCAGCCGGTGGTCCAGGACGTAGGCGCGGACGCCCGGGCGGGGACGGCCGATCAGGAAGCGCCCGCCGGACCGCGGTGCCCCGGGCTCGTCCACCGCCTGGAAGGTGCTGCTCATGGTCGCCTCGGTGGGCCCGTACTGGTTGACGACCAGCGGGTTGCCGAGGGCGGCCGTCTGCCGGAGGTGGCTTTCGGTGAGCGCTTCGCCGCAGGTCATCACCAACCGCGGGGAGGGGCGTTCGCCGACGGGCAGCTGTGCCGCCTCCTCGTCCAGGGCGGCCAGCAGGGACGGTACGACGGAGAGCAGCGCGGTGACCCGGTGGCGGCGCATGGCGCGGACGAGGGCGCGGGCGTCGTTGGCCTCGTCGGGCGGCACCATGACGACACGCCCGCCGGCGGCCAGGGTGCCGAGGATGTCGCGCACCGAGGGGTCGAAGGAGACGGACGCCAGGTTGAGCACGACGTCGTCGGGGCCGAGCCGGGCGATCCCGGACGTCAGGTACGAGAAGTAGGCGGCGACTCCCTGGTGCGGCACCACGACCGCCTTGGGCCGCCCGGTGGAACCCGAGGTGTGGATGACGTAGGCCGGATGGCCGGGCGTCAGGGGCACGGTGCGCTCGTCGTCGGTGGGGTCGCCGTCCGGCAGGGCGCGCAGCGCGCGTCCGGTGTCCGGATCGTCGAGCCGTACGGCGCCGGAGCGGACGTCCTCGGGGAGCGACGCGGCCGCCCCGGTGGTGGTCAGCACCGTCACCGGCCCGGCGTCGCCGAGCATGTACGCGATGCGGTCCGCCGGGTAGCCGGGGTCCACCGGGAGGTACGCCGCGCCGGCCTTGAGGACCGCCAGCAGGGCCACCACCAGGTCCGGGGAGCGGGGCACCGCGACGGCGACGGTCCGTTCGGGGCCGGCGCCCCGGGCGACGAGCAGGCGGGCGAGGCGGTTGGCGCGGGCGTGCAGGTCGCGGTGGGTGAGCCACTCGTCCCCGAAGACGACCGCCGGGGCGTCGGGGGCGGTGGCCGTCCGGTC
Source organism: Streptomyces sp. WG7 (assembly GCF_049975785.1). NCBI lineage: Bacteria > Bacillati > Actinomycetota > Actinomycetes > Kitasatosporales > Streptomycetaceae > Streptomyces > Streptomyces sp. WG7. The sequence goes on along the minus strand of NZ_JBNGGE010000045.1, from coordinate 55,129 downwards.
CTCGAGGACGCCGGTGACGGTGCCGGCCGCCGTGGTCCCGTCCTGTGCTCCCTGCCAGGCCGTCAGCAGGTGGCCGCGTTCGCGCGGGGTGAGGACTCCGGCGCGGCCGGCGGGCCGGTCCAGGCCGTCGCCGAGCTCCTCGAAGAGGCGCACCAGCCGGTCCATGAGCGCTTCGGCGGCGGCCCGGTCGTAGGCGGAGGTGTGGTAGCCGAGGGTGAGGTGCATCCGCTCGCCGGGGGCGGCGAGCAGCCGCAGCGGGTAGTTCGTGGCCACTCCCCCGTCGACGGCGGAGACACGGACGCCGTCCGCCGGCCGGAACACGGCCGGGTCCAGCGGGAAGTTGAGGAACACCACCATCGTGTCGGCGAGCGCTCCGGCACCGGTCTGGCGCTGGATCTCCGGCAGTCCGAGGTGCTGGTGGGCGGCGAGGCGGGACTGCTCGTCCTGGAGCCGGCGCAGGACGGCGGACATCGGCAGCACCGGGTCGAGGCGCACCCGCACGGGAACGGTGCTGATGAACAGGCCGATGACGGACTCCACGTCCTCGACGTCGGCCGGGCGGCCCGCGTTCGGAGCGTCGAGGACGACGTCGTCGCGACCCGTCAGCGCGCCGATCAGGGTGGCCCACACGCCCTGCACCAGGGTGGCCGGTGTGAGGCCGTGGCGGCGGCAGTGCGCGGTCAGGCGGGACGTCAGGTCCGGCGGCAGCAGGCGCTCCACGACCTCGTGCCCGGCCGCGGACGCCGTACTGCCGGTGTCGTCGTGGTCGGCCCGGCTGCCGGTGTCGTCGTGGTCGGCCCGGCTGCCGGTCACCGGCACCACGAGGGTCGGTTCGGCGCCGTCGAGCGCCTGCCGCCACGCCTGCCGTGCCGCGTCCTTGTCCTGCCGGGCGAGCCAGGACAGGTACCGCTCGAACTGGGGCGCCGCCGGGGAGAGGGAGTCCGGCTCGGCGTAGGCGGTCAGCAGTTCGTTCAGGAGCAGCGGCTGCGACCAGCCGTCGAGCAGGATGTGGTGGTAGGTCACGATCATGGTGTGCCGGTGCGGGGCCAGGCGTGCCAGCGCCACGCGCAGCAGCGGCGGCCGCGCCGGGTCGAACGGGGTCTGCCGTTCCGCGGTCCGCAGCTCGGCGAGCCGCGCCTCCCGCTCCGGCCCGCCGGTCGTGGACAGGTCCGTCTCCCGCCAGGGCGGTGCCGCCTCGCCGGTGACGACCTGCACCGGGCCCGCGTCCGCGTCGTGCACGAAGGCGGCCCGCAGGCTGCCGTGCCGGGCCAGCAGCCGGGTCCAGGCGGTGCGCAGCCGGGCCGGGTCGAGGGGGCCCTCCAGCGTGAGCGACAGCTGGACGGTGTAGTCGTCCACCCGGGCCCGGCCGTCCTCCCCGGTCTCCCCTGCGCCCCCCGCCCGCGGGGCCTGCGCGGCGGCCAGGGACTCGAAGAGCAGCCCCTCCTGCAACGGTGTCAGCGGGAGGACCGGCATGTCAGCCGGGCCCGGGTACGGGGCGGTCAGCCGCTCGCGCACCGGCGCCGGCAGCGTCAGCAGGGGCTCCTCGCCCGCCGCTTCCGGCGCTTCGGTGGCGCCGGTGTCCTGGGCCTCCCGCGCCACGGAGGCGAGGGCCGCGACGGTGGGGTGCGCGAAGACGTCACGGACGGCCAGGCCGATACCCGCCCGGCGCGCGGCGCCCACCAGCCGCATGGCCAGCACGCTGTCGCCGCCCAGTCCGAAGAAGCTGTCGTCGATCCCCACGTGCGGGAGGCCCAGCAGTTGGGCGAAGGCGGTGCACAGGGCCTGCTCGGTCGCGTCGCGCGGCGCCCGGCTGTCCGGTGCGGCCGCGAAGTCCGGCGCCGGAAGGGCGGCGCGGTCCAGCTTGCCGTTCGCGGTGAGCGGCAGCTCCGCCAGCACCACGAAGGCGGCGGGCACGAGGGCCTCCGGCAGGGTGCGTTCGGCGAGGGTCCGCAGTTCGGCCGGGAGCGCGGTGAGCCTGCGGGCGAGACCCGGCTCGTTGGTGCGTCGTGCCGGGGCCGGGAGGGACCCCGTCGCGGGCTGGTAGGCGCACAGCACTTCACCGGTCACGGTGCCCGAGGTGGTGGCCCGACCGGTCATGGCGTCCGGGATGGCCTGACCGTTCATGGCGGCCGGGGTGGCCTCACCGGCCGGGGAGTCCAGGGTGTCCGTGCGCCGGAAGACGGCGTCCACCGCGCCGGGGCCGGTCACCGACGGTGCCACGGCCACGCGGTAGCCCAGTTCCCCGGCGAGGGCGTACAGGTCCTCGGGGTCCACCGCGCCGGGCACCGGGACGTCGTCCGCGAGGACGCGCGCGGCGCGGGCGGGTTCGGCCCCCTCGTCCAGCCGCCCGGCCGCCAGGACCTGCCGGGCGGTGCGCTCGTCGGGGAGCCCGGACACGCGCAGTTGAGCCGGGCGGGCCGTGGACAGGGTGTGCCGCAGCCCGTCCAGGTGTATGCCGTCGCCGGCGTCGGCGTCGTGGCTGTCGGCCGGCGGCTCCGCCACGGCTGCCGGGGCCGTGTGCAGGACGACGTCGTAGCGGTAGCGGCTCAGTTCGTTGCGGTACCTGCCCCGCTTCACCTGGACGTCCACGGCGGTGAAGGGGCTGTCGGGACCGGTCCGTCCGGTGAACCAGGCGGGGTCGACGAGGAGTTCGTTCTCGTTCAGCAGGGCCCGGCCTACGGACCGGCGCAGCGCCGCGGTGCCGGTGCGCCGGCCCGGGGGGAGGCGGACGAGGTGCTTCTCCGTCTCGAAGACGCGGGCGGCCCGCAGGTCCCGTACGTCACCGACGAAGATCCGCCCGCCGGGTGCCAGCAGCGGCGCGACGGCGTGGAACACCCGGTCCAGGTAGCCGGCGTCCGGGAAGTACTGGATCACCGAGTTCAGTACGACGGTGTCGAAGAACCCGGTGGGCAGGCCCTCGGTGTCGTCCGCCGCCTGGTGCCGCAGGGTGACGCGGCCGGCGAGGTGGCCGGGCAGCCGGTCGCGCAGTGTGCCGATCACCTCGGCGGAGAAGTCGGTCGCCCAGTAGGTCTCGGTGTCCCCGGCGAGCCGCGACAGCAGCAGGCCCGCACCGACGCCGATCTCCAGCAGGCGTACGGGACGCAGGGCGCGGATCCGCTCCACGGTCGCGTCGCGCCAAAGGCTCATCTCCCGGTACGGGAGGGGCCGGCCGTCGTAACTGCTGTCCCAGCTGGAGAAGTCGTCGCCGAAGGCGGTGAGTTCGCCGGCCGGAAGCTCCGCGGCGGTGCTCGGTGCGGACGGTGTCCGGGCGGCGGGCGCGTAGACCGACTCCCAGACGGCGTTCCACTCCTGAACCTGTGCCCGTGCCCGTGCCTGTGCGTCTGCCTGTACCTGCTCGGCCCCGGACCCGTCCGTGTCACGCCCGTGCACGGCCGGCACCACGTAGGCGGTGAGCTGCCGCCGGCCCGGCTCGTCCTCCCGGACGATCACCGCGGCCCGGCTCACCGCCGGGTGCCCGGCGAGCGCGCCCTCGATCTCGGCCGGCTCGGCGCGCACCCCTCGGATCTTGACCTGGTGATCGGTCCGGCCCAGGTACTCCAGCGTGCCGTCGCCGCGCCACCGCGCCAGGTCGCCGGTGCGGTACATGCGGCTGCCCGCGGGGCCGAAGGGGTCGGCCACGAAACGGAGCGCGGTCGTCCCGGGCAGGGCCGGGTAACCGCGGGCGAGCTGGCGTCCCGCCAGGTACAGCTCACCCGCGACGCCCGGGGCGACCGGCCGGAGCGCCGCGTCGAGCACGTACACCCGGGTGTTGTCCACCGGACGACCGATGGGGACCGTGGCTCCGGCCCCGACAGGGGCCGTGACGCCCGCCCCGCCAGGCGCCGTGGTGCCCGCCCCGGTGGAGACGCAGCTCCACCGGGTGACGTCGATGGCCGCCTCGGTCGGCCCGTACAGGTTGAACAACGGAACGCCGAGGAGGCCGAGGCAGGCGTCGGCGAGTTCGGCCGGGAGCGCCTCGCCGCTGCAGATCACGCGCCGCAGCCCGGCCCCCGCCGCGGCCGCGGCGGGCTCGTCGAGGACGTCGAGGAACACCCGGAGCATCGACGGGACGAAGTGCACCGTCGTCACCCGGTGGGTCTCGACGGCCGCCGCCAGGTACTGCGGGTCGCGGTGGCCGCCGGGGCGTGCCACGACCACCGCGGCACCCGTGGTCAGCGGCCACAGCAGCTCCCACACGGACACGTCGAACCCGACGGGCGTCTTGTGCAGCACCCGGTCGTCGGCGGTCAGGGCGAACTCCCGCTGCATGCCCAGCACCCGGTTGGCGATGGCCTCGTGGGAGACGACGACGCCCTTCGGGCGGCCCGTCGAGCCCGAGGTGAAGATCATGTACGCGGCCGAGGCGGGCGCCACGGGGACCGGCGAGGACAGGGCCGCACCGACACCGGCGGGCGCGCCGTCCCCGAGGAGGACCGTGTCCGGGCCGCCCAGACGGGGGAACCGCTCGACGAGGCCGCGCGTGGTGAGGACGCAGGCCGGGGCCGCGTCGTCCAGCAGCAGCCCGATCCGCTCCGCCGGCAGGTCCGGGTCCACCGGCACGTACACCGCGCCCGCGCGCAGCACGGCGTGGACGGCGACGAGCAGGTCCGCCGAGCGCGGCACGGCGACGGCCACCCGGGTCTCGGGCACGGCCCCGCGCTCGCGCAGCAGCGCCGCGAGCGCCGCCACCCGGGCGTCGAACTCGGCGTACGTCAGCTCCTCGGTGCCCTCCGCGCCGTCCCCGTACACCACGGCGGTCGCGTCGGGCGTGGCCGCCGCACGTGCCGCGACCAGTTCGGGCACGGTGACGGGCGGCACCGGCACGGCGGTGTCGTTCCACTCCGCCAGCACCTGCCGCCGCTCCTTGGGGAGGAGCACGTCGACGGCGCCGACGGTCCGGTCGGGGTCGGCGACCGGCCCCTGGAGCAACCGCACCAGCCGTTCACCGACGAGGGCGATGTCCTGGGGCGAGAAGGCACCGGTCCGGTAGCCGAACCGCAGGCTGAGCCCGGCGGTCTCCGGCACCACCAGCAGGGTCAACGGGTAGTGGGTGCCCGCGTGGACGTGCGGATCGGTGATGCCGAGGCCGGGGCCCGGCCGGAAGGCGGCCGGGTCGACGGGGAAGTTCTCGAAGGTCAGGACGGTGTCGAAGAGCCGGTCCAGCCCGGTCGGGCGGGTGATGTCCGGCAGGCCCAGGTGGGCGGCGGCCGTGTGGCGCGACTGCCGGTGCTGCATCCCGCGCAGGACGCCGAGCAGGTCGTCCGCCGGGCGCAGCCGTACGCGCACGGGGACGGTGTCGACGAACAGCCCGACCATGGACTCGGCCCCGTCGATCTCGGCGGGACGGCTGGCGACCGTGGTGCCGAACACGACGTCGTCGCGCCCGGTCAGCCCGGCCAGGAGGAGGGCCCAGGCGCCCTGGACGACGGTGTTGAGGGTGAGGCCGTGCGCGGCGGCCAGGTCCCGCAGTGCGTCGGTGGTGCCGGCCGGCAGGTCGACGGTGTACCGGCCCTGCGCCGGCTCCGCCGCTTGGGCGGCGTCCGGCACGAGGAGCGTCGGTGCGTCGAGCCCGTCGAGCGCGGCGCTCCACTCGGCGCGGGCCGCGTCGCGGTCCTGCCGTCCGAGCCAGGACAGGTACGCGCGGGGCGGGGTCACCGGCGGCAGGGGCTCGTCGTGGTACAGCGCGAACAGCTCTCGGCCCAGCAGGGGCAGCGACCATCCGTCGAGCAGCATGTGGTGGTGGGTGAAGAGCACGGCGTGCCGCTCGGGGGCGAGCCGCACCAGGGCGATCCGCAGCAGCGGGGGGCGTGCCAGGTCGAAGCGTCCGGCCCGCTCCTCGGCGGCGACCCGCCGCAGGCGCCGGTCCCGCTCCCGGTCGTCGGTGTCCGTGGGCGGCTGTGTGAGGTCCACGTCGCGCCAGGGCGGCTCGACGTCGTCGAGCACCACCTGTGCCGGTACGTCGGCGGCGTCGGCGACGAAGGCGGAGCGCAGGACGGGGTGCCTGCGCACCAGGGCGTGCCAGGCCGCGCGCAGCCGGTGGCCGTCCAGCGGGCCCTCGACCGTGAAGCCGAGCTGCACGGTGTAGTCGTCGTCCCCGGCGGTCTGCGCGTCGTGCAGGGACTGGAACAGCAGGCCCTGTTGCACGGGGGTCAGGGGCAGGGCGTCCGAGAGCCGTGGGTAGCGGGCGCGCAGGCGCCGGAGTTCCGCCTCGGCGAACAGGGCGGCGTCCGAGGACTCCGGTACCGGGGAGGTGTCGCCCGTGGCGTCCTCCCGCGGGAGCGCGCGGGTGGCGAGGTCCGCCACGGTCGGGTGCTCGAACACGTCGCGCAGGGTGAGGGTCAGTCCCTCGCGGCGTGCGGCGGCGACCAGGCGCATCGCCGAGACGCTGTCGCCGCCGAGGGCGAAGAAGTCGTCGTCGATGCTGACGCCCGGTGTGTCGAGCAGGCCGGCGCAGAGCCTGCAGAGGGTCTCCTCGGCCGGGTTCCGCGGCGTCCGGCCGCCACCGGGGGCGGCCGCCGCCGGCGCGGGCAGCGCGGCGCGGTCGAGTTTGCCGTTCGCCGTCAGGGGCAGTTCCGGGAGGGTCATGAAGGCGGCGGGCACCATGTACGGGGGGAGGCTCCGCGCCAGCGCCGCGGCCAGCTCCTCTTCGCCTGCCACCTGTTCCGTGCCCGGGACGAGGTACGCCGTCAGCTGCCGCCGGCCCGGCGTGTCCTCGCGGAGCACGACCGCGGCACGGTCCACGCCCGGCTGCCGCTCGAGCACGGCCTCGATCTCGCCCGGCTCGATACGGTGTCCGCGCACCTTGACCTGCTGGTCCGCCCGGCCCACGTAGGCGAGCCGGCCGTCCTGCGTCCACCGTACGAGGTCGCCGGTCCGGTACATGCGGGTGCCGGGGACGCCGAAGGGATCGGCCACGAAGCGCTCGGCCGTCAGGCCGGGCCGTCCCGCGTACCCGCGTGCCAGTCCGGCGCCGGCGATGTACAGCTCGCCCACCACGCCGGGCGGCACGGGTCGCGCCGCCCCGTCCAGCACGTACACCGCGGTGCCGGCGATCGGCCGTCCGATGGTGACCGTCGCCGCTTCGGCGTCCTCGGCGGACAGGTCCGCCGCGGTCGACCAGACCGTCGTCTCCGTGGGTCCGTAGACGTTGGTCACCGACGCGGCGGACGCGAGGAGTTCACGCGCCAGGGCGGCCGGCAGCGCCTCGCCGCCGACGAGGACCCGGACGCCGCCGAGGGCGGGGGCGACCTCCGCGGACACCGCCTGCCACAGGCTCGGCGTCGCCTGCATCACCGAGACGCCCTCGGCCGGCAGCAGTCGCCGCAGCCGTGCCGGGTCGCGTGTCTCGTCGGGTCCGGCCACCACCACCGCGGCGCCGGCCACCAGGGGCGCGAGCAGCTCCAGGTTGGCGATGTCGAAGCCCAGCGTGGTCACGGCGAGCAGGCGGTCGCCGGCGCCGAGGCCGGCCCGCCCGGCCATGTCCAGCAGCAGGTTGGCGAGGCCCGACCGGGGGACGACCACGCCCTTGGGGCGTCCCGTCGACCCCGAGGTGAAGATGACGTAGGCGGCGGCCGAACCGTGCACCGCGGCGGGCGGCGCCGCGACGTCGGCCTCCGCGGAGGCGTGAGCAGGGGCATGAGCAGGAGCACGACCGGGTGCGTGAACAGGTGCGTGGTCAGTGGTACGGGCGTCGACGGGAGCGACGTCCCACGCCCCGTCGGTCAGCACGCGTCGCGGCCCCGGCGGCACCCGCTCGGCCAGTTCGGCCGTCGTCAGGACGACGGCCGGCCGTGCCTCGGCCACCATGAGCTCCAGCCGCTCCGCCGGGTGCGACAGGTCCAGCGGAAGATAGGCGGCGCCGGCACGCAGGCAGGCCAGCACGCAGGCCACCAGGTCCACCGAGCGCGGCAGAGCCAGCGCCACGCGGTCCTCCGGCCCCACTCCGTGACCGGCCAGGACACCGGCCAGCCGGGCCACCCGGCCGACCAGTTCGGCGTACGTCAGGGACGCTCCCCGGGCGGTCACCGCGACGGCGTCCGGAGTGCGGGCCGCCTGCGCCGCGACCAGCCGCCACGGGTCGCTCTCCGGGGCGCCCTCCGGCTCATCCTCCGAAACCCGCTCCAGGGCCCTCCCCGGCTCACCCTCCGAAACCCGCTCCGGAGCGTTCCCCGGGGCGCCTTCCGTGTCGCGTTCCCCGCCGGGGGCGACATCGCCGACGGCTCCGGCACCACCGGACCAGCCGCCCAGCACGCGCCGGCGCTCGTCCTCGTCGAGCAGGTCACCGTGGCCGATCGGCCGCGCGGCGGCGTCGTCGCCCGCGGTGAGCCTCTCCAGCAGCCGCAGGAACCGCTCGTGGTGTCCGGCCAGTTCACCGGCCGAGTACAGCGCGGGGTTCCCGTCGACGGCGACCTTGATCGCGCCGCGCTGTCCCGGGCGCCCGCCGTAGCAGGCGACCGACAGGTCGGACACCGGCCCCACGGCCAGATGGTGCAGGGAGCCGTGGAGGCCGCCGAAGGTGAAGTCCTGGCCGAACGGCATGACGTTGACGAGCGGCCCGTAGAGCCGGCCCCCCGCGGAGAGACCGAGGTCGCGGGCGAGGTCGGCCTCCGGGTAGCGCTGGTGCCGCACCGCGTTCTTCATCTCGGCCGCGACCCGGGCGGTCAGCTCGCCGTACGTCAGGCCGGGGTGCACCCTCAGCCGCAGCGGGACGACGTTGGACACCATGCCGGGGGCGGTCTCCGCGACGGAACCGACGCGCGCGGTGACCGGGAAGCCCAGCACCAGGTCGTCCGCCCCGGTCATCCGGTGCAGATAGGCGGTGACGCCCGCGACGAAGGCGGCCGGCCAGCTCGACCGGCCGCTCCGCGCGACCTTCCGCATTCCCGACTCGGTCCCGGGGCTCAGCCGTGCGGTCCGCCGGTGCACCGGGGCGGAAGGCGGCGCGGTCCGGTCCACCAGCCCGGCGGGTGCGGGCCGGCCGGCCATCCGGTCCAGCCAGTACGCCCGGTCGGCGCCGAAGTCGTCCGAGGCCCGGTAGGCCGCCTGCTCGTCCAGCAGTTCCCGGACCGGCCGCAGGGCGCCCCCCACGGGTTCGCGCCCCTCGGAGAGCGCGGTGTAGAGGGCCGCCGCACGCCGTACGGCGATCCCGGCACCGTACCCGTCGCTGATCAGATGGTGGAGGCCCGTGTACCACCAGTGGCGCTGCCCGGCGACGCGGATCACCGCGTTCGTGAGGTTCGGCGGGTGGCCCAGGAGGCGCGGGCGCGCCATGTCGGCCCTCATCCAGGCGTGTGCCGCGGCCTCGGGGTCGGCCTCGGCCGACACGTCGACGAAGAGCTGCTCCCACGCACCGGTCGGCTCGACCCACTGGCGCAGTTCGCCCTCGTGCTCCCCGACCCGGACGCGGAACCCGTCGGCCTCGTCGAGGAAGCGGCGCGTCGCCTCGGCCAGCAGCGCGAGGTCGAGCGGACCGGCGATGTCGACGTAGATGCCGAGGTTGTAGGCGCGGCTCTCCGGCGCCAGCTGCTGGCCGAACCAGACGCCCGACTGTCCCGGGGTCAGCGGCAGGCCACAAGGGTGGTCGTCTAGCACGTGCGTAACTCCCAGGCATGCGGATGAGCGGTGAGCGTGGCCCGGCCTCGGTATCGGACCGGGAAAACCCCGGTGACCACGGCATTCACCGTGCCGGCCGACCCGGGGCCGTGGTGACGGGCTGTCATCCGGGTGTCTAGCACGGCGAGTTGACCGGCCGGGGGTGCCCGCCGACAGAAAATGATCTTCAGGTGAACTGTCCCGCGCGGCGCGGAACCTCCGCGGCGGCCGGCGGGGGCGCGGGAACTGCGTGTCCCGTCCGTGGCGCCCGCCCGGCATTCACCCCGGCATCACTTGCGGGGACCTCTTGTTCACCCGGCTGAACTTTCCCCCAACTGCGGTGACGCCCACGGTCCGCAGCGGCGTCCGCCGTTCGCGGCCCGGATGCCATCATCCAGCTGTCGCGGCGCCGCTTCGTTCCGCACCCCGGGCCCGCCGCCGGTATGCGTCGCACCCTGCCCCCCGATCCCTCCCCCACCGCTTCCTGATCCTTCCCGACCCCTCCCGCCGCGCTGTGCGGCACCGACCCCGAGGACTCCGATGGCGCAGCCCGGCACCCCTGAGACGAGCCCTGCCGGAACCCGCCGCGCGTTCCGCGCCCTGCTGCTCGGCCTCTTCGCCGGACTGCTGTCCAGCACCGTGGTCGTCACCGCGCTGCCCCGCGTCGTCGCCGACCTGGGCGGCGGTCAGGCCGCCTTCACCTGGGTCGTCGCGGCCACGATGGTCTCCTCCACGCTGAGTCTGCCGCTCTGGGGAAAGCTCGCCGACCTCGCGGACCGCAAGACGCTGATCCAGTGCTCGCTCGGCCTGTTCGCCCTCGGGTCGGCGTGGTGCGCGCTGGCCGGTGATGTCGGGCAGCTCATCGCGGGCCGGGCCGTGCAGGGGCTGGGAGCCGGCGGGGTGAACGCGCTGGCCCAGGTCATCATGGCCACGCTGGTCCCGCCACGAGAGCGTGGCCGGTACAACGGCCGCGTCACGCTGGTCATCACGGCCGGAACGGTCGCCGGTCCCCCGCTCGGCGGCCTCCTCGCCGAGACCCCCGGGGTGGGCTGGCGCGGCTGCTTCCATCTGGGCGTGCTCCTCGCGGCCGGCGCCGGACTCGCCCTCCACCGGACCCTGCTGCTGCCCGCGCCGGCGCCCGGGGCCGGTTCCGGGCGGGCGACGGGCGGGCGCCGCCCCGACCTCTGGGGCGCGGCCCTGCTCACCGCGGCGGTCGGCACGCTCCTCCTCGCCGTCACCCGGGCCGGTGACGGTGTCCCGTGGGTGTCCTGGCCGTCCGCGGGAGCGGCCTGCGCCGTGCTCGTCCTGGCCGTGCTGTTCGTCCGTCGCGAGTCGCGGGCCGCCGATCCGCTGGTGCCGCTGCGCCTGTTGCGCGACCGCACCGTCGCCCTTTCGGCGCTCGCCGGTTTCGCGGTCGGGCCGGCGCTGTTCGCCGCTCCCGCGCTGCTGAGCCAGTACTTCCAGATCGCCCGGGCGCAGTCGCCGGCCCTGTCGGGCCTGCTGACCCTGCCGATGATCGCGGGTCTGCTGGTGGCCTCCGGCGTCGCCGGGCGTCTGATCGCCACGCGAGGCCGCTGGAAACGCGTCCTGGCCGTCGGAGGCCTGCTGCTCGTCCTCGGCTTCTCGCTCATGGGCACCGTGGCGGCGGACACCCCGCTGCCGCTGGTGGGCGCCGCCCTGTTCGCGGGAGGCGCGGGCATCGGCATCGTCTCGCAGAACCTCGTGCTGATCGCCCAGAACGCGGCGCCGCCGGACGACCTGGGCGCCACCACCACTTTGGTGGTCCTGTCCCGCAGCCTCGGCGGTGTACTCGGGCTCGCCGCACTCGGCTCCCTGCTGACCGCCCGCGTGGACGCCCTGTCCCGCGCACACACCGCGGCCGGAACCGGGCTCGACGGCGGCCTGCCGGACCTGGGCTCCCTACCGCCCTCCGCCGTGGAGAGCGTCCAGGCGGTGTACGGGCAGGCTTTCGGCGACGTGTTCGCCACCTCCGTACCCTTCGCGCTGCTCGCGCTGACCGCCGTCCTGCTGATGCGGGAGACGCCCCTGCGCACCGCGCACGGGGAACCCGAGCGCACCACGCACGGGGAACCCGAGCGCACCGCTCACGGGGACCCCGACCGGAGGCCGGCCCCCGACCCGGAGTAGAACTCCACGGCACCGCACGCCGTGGGTCTCCTCCACATGCCCGGCTGACCGTCCGGCACCGCGCGCGACCATGGCACGCGCAAGCCCGTGTCACCGGCCGAGGTCGAGGGCAGCCGGGCGTGGGTTCCCGCCTGGACCTCGCTGTCGGGCTGTGCGGTCGGGCGGCCAGGATGCGCGGGACGTGCCCGCCGCCGGTCGGTGTCCGCACTGGAAGCGACCGGATGAAGGGACCGGATGAAGGGACCGGATGCGGTCGTGACAGCGCCCGGCGCCGCCCGTCGGGCACGGGCGGCGCCGGGTGTCCGGAGGGGGCCGCTCAGCCGGCGCGGCCGGCCATGCGGGCGTCGACGAGGCGGGTGACGGACTCGCGGTGGTCCTGCAGATAGAAGTGGCCGCCGCTCAGCACGTCCAGCCGGAAGCGCGAAGGGGCGATGTCCGCCCAGCCCGACATGTCCTGGACGCCGATCGACGGGTCCCGGTCCCCGAGGTACGCGTAGACGGGGCAGTCGACCGGATCCGCGGGGCGCGGCCCGTAGGTGCCGACGATCGTGAAGTCGGCGCGGATCGCGGGCAGCACGATGTCGCGCAGGTCGGGATCGGACAGCAGCGCCTCGTCCGTGCCGCCGAGCCGGCGGACCTCCGCGATCAGCGCGTCGTCGCCCTGCTCGTGCAGGCGCCGCGGCGTGAGCCGGTGCGGCGGCTTGCGGCTCGACACGTGGAGTGCGGCGGGCGACACACCGTGCCGCTCGGCCAGCCGCAGGGTCGTCTCGTAGGCGAGGGACGCGCCCATGCTGTGCCCGAACAGGGTCACCGGCACGTCGAGCAGCGGCAGCAACGCCTCCGTCACCTGCTCGGTGAGCTCCGCCATGCTGTCCACGCACGGATCGGCGAGCCGGTCGTGACGGCCCGGGTAGCGGGCCACCACCACCTCCGTGGCGGAGTCGAAGGCGGTCCCCCAGGCGTGGAAGAAGCTCGCCGAGCCACCCGCGTGCGGCAGGACGACCAGGCGGCGCCGCGGGGCGGGCGTGGCCGGGTAACGGCGGAACCACTGTGCGCCGGCGACAGCGGTCCGCGCTGCCGTGGTACGGGGGCCGAGACTCATGCTGTCGTCCTTCCGGCGGACTCCGGCCGGGTGGCGGAGTGCTGGGTGATGAACTCCACCCGGGGGCGGGCGAGGGCCACGTAGTCGCCGGTGTCCAGGGCGACCGAGCGGTCCAGGCGCGCCGCGTTGAAGAATATCTCGTCGTGCACGAGCAGTTCCGGGTCGACCACCAGATCCAGCTCGGGATGGCGGGCGAACGGCACCACCGAGCCGCTGACGCTGCCCGCCAGCCGCTCGGCCACGTCCCTGGCCGCGAAGGCCGCCTCCGAGCCGCCGTACATCCCGCACAGCCCGTCGAGGTCCACCCGCCGGTCGCCGGGCACGACCGCCAGCACGTACCGCCGGGAGCGGCGTCCCGTCGCGACGCGCACGACGAGGCACTTGGCGGCCTGGGCCAGCGGGTGCCTGCGCAGCTCGCTGGCCCGCTCGGTGTGCCCCTCCGGGGGGTGGTCGATCAGCCGGAACCGGGCCCGGGCGCCGACCAGTTGCTCGATCAGCCAGTCGTACGCCGTCATCGTCGCCGCTCCAGACCCCAGCCGCGCACGGCACCCAGCCGGACGGCGGCGTCGTCGAGCGCCGCCGGACCGAGGGGGGCGGCGAGGGCCGCCACGACCAGGGCCGTGCCGCCGTCCCCGCCGGTACGGGCCAGCCGCAGGGACTCGACCGCCGCTCCGGCCCGGGCGAGCGCCTCGCCGACACGGGTGATCAGCCCGCTCTCGTCGGGGGCGAGGAAGAAGGCGAGGCCGTCGCCGAACGGTACGTCGACCTCGTGTCCGAGCAGCTCCACCAGGCGCTCGCCACCGCGGTGCCCGGTCAGGGCGCCGGAGACCGAGACGTGTTCCCCGCCGGGCAGCGTGCCCTCGACCCGCACCAGGCTGCGGTGCGCGGCGTTCTCGGGCCCGGTGACCAGCTCGGTGTCCAGCCCTCGCTCCTGGGCGAGCAGCGGCGCGTTGACGTAGGTGACCCCGCCCTCCACCACGGGTGCCAGGAGGCCCTTGACCGTGGCGAGTTCCAGGGCCGCGAGTTCGTGCCGGGCGATCTCCCCGCAGACGGTGACGCGCAGCCGGCCGGGCAGCGCCCCGGCGGTCGCGGTGAACAGGCCGCCCAGCCGCTCGGCGAGTGCCAGCCACGGGTCGAGTTCCGCGTCGACCTCGCCCAGCCGCACATTGCAGGCCTCCGGCACGAAGCGGCCGGCCAACGCCTCCCGCACGGAACGCGCGACGGCCACGCCCGCCCGTTCCTGCGCCTCGGCCGTGCCGGCCCCGAGATGGGGGGTGACGACCACGTTGTCCAGCTCGAACAACGGGGAGTCGGTGCACGGTTCGGTGGCGAACACGTCGATGCCCGCGGCGGCGACCCGGCCCTCCTTCAGCGCCGCGTACAGCTCCGCCTCGTCGACGATTTGGCCGCGGGCGGCGTTGACGATGCGGATGCCCGGCTTGACGCGCTGCAGGGCGTCGAAGCCGAGGATGCCGGTGGTCTCCGGTGTCCTCGGCAGATGGACCGTGAGGAAGTCGGAGGACTCGAGGAGCTCGTCGAGCCCGACGACGCGCGCACCCAGCCGTTCGGCGTGCCCGGCCGGAACGTACGGGTCGTGGGCGAGCAGCCGCATGCCGAACGCGGCCATGCGGCGGGCCACCAGGGAGCCGATGCGCCCGAGTCCGAGGATGCCGAGTGTCCGGCCGGACAGTTCGACGCCGGTGAACCGGCCGCGCTGCCACTGCCCGCCCTTGAGCGCGGCGTCGGCCTGCGGGATGTTGCGGGCCACGGCGAGCAGGAGACCGGCGGTCAGCTCGGCGGCGCTGGTCACGTTGGAGGTGGGGGCGTTCACCACCATCACGCCGGCGCGGGACGCCGCGGGCACGTCCACGTTGTCCAGGCCCACCCCGGCCCGGCCGATCACCTTCAGCCGGGTGCCCGCCGCGATCGCCTCGGCGTCCATCCGGGTGGCGCTGCGCACGAGCACCGCGTCGGCGCCGGGCAGCGCCGCGAGCAGCGAGGCCCGGTCGGCGCCCGCGCAGTACCGGACCTCGAATTCCGGGCCGAGGGCGTCGACGGTGGCGGGTGAGAGTTCCTCGGCGATCAGTACGACTGCCTTGTCCATGTCGCGGGTTCCTTGTCTCACAGGTGTCTCGGGGCGCCCTCCTGCGGGGCGCGTGGGGGACTCAGCCGGCGCCGGGGACCAGTTCCAGCTCCTTCTCCGGCTCCCCCGCGTCCCAGGTCTGCGGCGCGCCGAAGTGCCGTTCCACCCATGCGGGGTCGTACACCGTGTCGAGGTAGCGGTCTCCCTGGTCCGGGGAGAGGGCCACCGCGGTGAGCCGCTCGCCGCGCGGCCGGCCGGCCAGCCAGCGCAGTGCGCCGCTGACGACGGTCCCGGTGGAGCCGCCGAACAGGAAGCCCTGGCGGGCCATGGCGTGGCAGCTCTGCAGGGTGTCCCGCTCGGGCACCATCACGACCTCGTCGAGCAGCCCCTCGTCGAGCAGTTGCGGACGGACGCCCGCGCCGAGGCCCGGGATGTGGCGGGTGGACGCCGGCCCGCCGAAGGTGACCGAGCCGACGCTGTCGACGGCGACGATCCGCACACCGCCGCCCCGTTCGCGGAAGTAGCGGGCGCAGCCCATGAGCGTGCCGGTGGTTCCCGCGCCGACGAACAGCACGTCCAGGTCCGGGAACTGGGCGGCGACGGACGGGCCGGTGGTGCGGTAGTGGGCCAGCCAGTTGTGAGGGTTGACGTACTGGTTGAGCCACACGTAGTTGGGGTCGAAGTCGACCAGGCGCTGCACGTAGTCGATGCGGGCGCCGAGCAGCCCGCGTTCCTTGTCGGCGCGGGAGATGACGAGGACACGGGCCCCGAAGGACTCCATCAGCCGCCGGGTGGCGGGGTTGCAGCGCGAGTCGGTGACGCAGACGAAGCCGTAGCCGCGGTGGGCGGCGATCATGCTGAGGGCGACACCGAGGTTGCCGGAGGACGACTCCACGAGCACCGCGCCCGGGGTAAGGGTGCCGTCCCGCTCCGCGGCGAGCACCATCTCCAGGGCGGCCTTCAGCTTGACCGAGCCGGCGAGGTTGATCCCCTCGTACTTCAGGTAGAGGGGTACGTCGAAGACGGACCGGAGGTCGACGAAGACGTCGTCGACGTTCATCTCGTACGGGGCGGTTATGACGGTCACTTCATCACCGGATTCCGTTCGGCGCCGGGTCGCCCTGGCGGCCGTAGCGGTCGAGCTCGTGGAAGAAGCCCTCGACGACCGGCAGGCGGCCGGTGTCACGCAGTGTGTCGAGGACGTGGCGGCCGACGGCGAGGTCGAGCACGCCGAGGCCGAACGGCGAGAAGACGACGGGCCGGTCGGCGGGGAGCCCGACGCGGCCCTCCAGGACGTCGTACAGCGTGCCGTCGATGAAGTCCCTTCCACCGGTGAGCTGTTCGGCCAGGTGGGGAGAGGTGTCGGCCTTCAGGCAGTGCTCGACGTCGTCGAGGATATTGGCGGAGGCCAGCAGGACTTCGGGGGCGAGGTCGCGCAGGGACACGTTGAGGACGAGCGGGTTGTGCGCGAACCAGGCCGGGTCATGGATGTGCGGACGGGGCGCGACGGTGGCCAGGACGATCAGGTCGCTGGACCGGACGAGTTCCTCGGCGGTGCGGTGCACGACCACGGGTGCGTCGCCGGAGCGGCCGGTGAGGTAGCCGGCGAAGGACTCGGCGTGGCTGTCCGACAGGTCGTGGACGCCGAGTTCGTCGAACGTCCAGCCGGTGGCCTCGAGGTAGTGGTGGACGTAGCGGCCGATGAGTCCGCCGCCGATGAAGCCGATGCGTCGCGGGCGCTCGCCGCGGCTGAGCCGGTCGGCGGCGAGGGCGGCCGAGGCGGCGGTCCTGGAGGCACTGATGATGGAGCTCTCCAGACAGGCGATCGGGTATCCGGTGGCGGGGTCGTTGAGGATGAGCACCGCGGAGGCCCGCGGGATGCCGGCCGCGACGTTCTCGGGGAAGCTGGAGATCCACTTCAGTCCGTCGGTGGGCCGGTCGCCGCCGACGGACGCGGGCAGCGCGATGATGCGCGCGCTGGGCCGGTCGGGGAAGCGCAGGAAGTAGGAGGGCGGGTTCACCGAGTCGCCCCGGCCGTGCAGCCGGTAGACGTCCTCGACCAGGTTCACGACGTGCTTCTCGCTGCCGGTGAGCACCTCGGCCACCTGCGCGCCGGTGATCACGGCGAAGGGGGGCACGAGCGGCTGGCGGGACATGGTTGCTCCATCCGTGAGTGGTGGGTGGGCGGCCGGGCGCGGCGGGCGCGCCCGGCCGGCGTGCGGTCAGGAGGACGCGGGGAGGGCGACCGGGTCGCCGAGGACGACGGCGATGTGCCGCTCGCCCTCGTAGGGCTCCCGGCTGTGCGCCATGCGGAGGTTGTCGACGACGAGCAGGTCACCGTCGCGCCACGGCTCGCGGAGCGTGTGCTTCTCGTACACGCCGTTGATGGTGAGCACCGTGTCCTCGTCGAGGCGTTCGCCGCTCCCGTAGCGGCTGTTGAAGGGCAGTCCGT
Source organism: Streptomyces sp. WG7 (assembly GCF_049975785.1). Lineage (NCBI taxonomy): Bacteria > Bacillati > Actinomycetota > Actinomycetes > Kitasatosporales > Streptomycetaceae > Streptomyces > Streptomyces sp. WG7. The sequence continues at coordinate 37,753 of NZ_JBNGGE010000045.1, read as the reverse complement.
CGGGCCCGAACTCGAAGGTGAGGTATTCGCGGACGACGGGGTCCAGGGTCCACTCGTTGAGGAAGGCGATCTGGTTGAACCAGCCGGGCCGGCCCGTCACCGGGTGGGTGAGCACCGCGGCGGCCCGCTGCCGGGTGCGGAGGTCGCCGCCCGGCTCCCAGCGGTACTCGATGCCCCGGGCGGCGCAGTACGCCTCGACGTCGGCACGGTGGTCGCTGCCGAAGGCCTCGGCGAGACCGACGCCGACGGTGCCCGTGTAGTTGCGTTCGACGAGCCAGCCCTCGCGCTCGAAGCGGCGGACGAGGCCGGCCGGGAGCGCCTCGAGCACCTCGGCCGAGTCGCTGACCCCGGTGGCGCCGCCGGACTCGGGCGCGGTGAGGCAGGCGAAGAGGAGGGTGCCGGGCACCTCACGGGCGTAGCACAGCTCGTGGTGCATGCACATGGGCTGGTCGGCCGGCCACTCCGTGGACGAGTAGACGCCGTCGGCGAGCCGCCGGCGCGGGGCGAAGCCCTCGCGTTCGGTCATCACCTCGTGCAACAGGGCCCGGCCGACCCGGCCGACGGTCCCGGCGTCGGCGAGTCCGAGGCCGCGCACGAGCACGGCGCCGTGCTCGGCGACCGTGGCACGCAGCCGGCCGGCGTGTTCGGCGGCCCAGGCGGCGGGGTCGGCGGGCGGCGGCCCGTCCAGGACGAACACCGCGGGCCGGCCCTCGGTGCGGACCACGTCGAACGGCGCGGCACCGCCGTCGGTGCCGGGTGCGGTGGTCACGGCGGCCGGACCGGCCTCGGCCGCGGGACCGGCCGCCGGGTCCGCCGGCCCGGGGGCGGGGGCGGCGGAGGTCGGGTCGTCGACGAAGGCGGCCAGCGCGGCGAGGGTCGGGTACCGGGTCACGTCGCGCAGGGTGAAGGCGCGCTCCGTCCGTACGACGAGACGTACCGCGGAGAGTGAGGTGCCGCCCAGGTCGAAGAAGCCGTCCGCGCGGCCGATGCGCTCCACCGGCAGTCTGAGGACCTCGGCCCAGGCGGCGGCGAGCCGGCGCTCGGTGGCGGTGCGGGGTTCCTCGCGCTCCGCCGTGCCCTCCTGTTCGGCGAGTTCCGCGGCGAGGGCGCGCAGGGCGCGCTTGTCGGTCTTGCCGTTGGGGGTGAGCGGCAGCGCGTCGAGCCGTTCCACCCGGCTCGGCACCATGTACGCCGGCAGTGTCTCGCGCAGCCGGTCGCGCAGGGCGTCGGACGTCGCGTCCAAGCCGCACTGGAAGGCCACGAGACGGCGTCCCCGGTCGGGTGACTCGACGACCACGACGGCACCGTCGCGGACGCCGTCGACGCGCAGCAGCTGGTTCTCGATCTCACCGATCTCGATGCGGAACCCGCGGATCTTGACCTGGGCGTCGCGGCGGCCGAGGAATTCGAGGGTGCCTCCGGGCAGCCGTCGTCCGAAGTCGCCGGAGCGGTACAGGCGGTGGCCTGGGCGGTGCGGGTCCTCGGTGAAGGACTGTGCGGTCCGTTCGGGGTCGTTGATGTAGCCGCGTCCCACGCAGACGCCGGAGAACACGATCTCGCCGGGGGCGCCGAGCGGCACCGGGCGCAGGTTCTCGTCGACGACGTACACGGAGACGTTGTTGACGGCGCGGCCGAGGGGCACGGAGTCCCACGCCGGGACGGCGGTCATGACCTCGTGGTTGGTGTCGTCGGACGTCTCGGTCAGGCCGTAGGCGTTCATCAGCGCGATGTGCGGGAAACGCGCGAACCAGCGGACGACCAGTTCCTTCTTCAGGGCCTCGCCGGTGACCGAGACGCAGCGCAGCGCGGGCAGGTCGCGGGGGCTCTCCTCCAGGCGGCTGAGCACGACCTCCAGGTAGGACGGGACGACCTGGAGGATCGCGACCTCGCCGTGCTCGACGGTGTCGAGGTAGCGGTCGACGTCGAGGATCGCCTCCTGTTCGACGATCAGGGTGCGGCCACCGACGACGAGGGCGGCGACCAGCTGCCACAGGGAGATGTCGAAGGACTGGGGGGCGGTCTGGGCCACGACCTGGCCCTGGGTGATGCGCTGGTCGTCGATCTTCGCGAACAGGTGGTTGACGAAGCCGGCGTGCTCGCACATCGCGCCCTTGGGTTCGCCGGTGGAACCCGAGGTGAAGTAGAGGTAGGCGAGCTGCCCGGCGGCGACGGGCACTCCCGGGTCGCCGGTGGGGCGTTCCTCCGCGTACGCGTCGGCGGCCGTGAGCGGTTCGACGCCCTCGGGGGCGGCCTGCCGCACCTGGCCGAGCGCGCTGTCCTCGGTCAGCACCAGGCGGCAGCCGCTGCGGGCCAGGGTGCGTGCCATCCGGTCGGCGGGGGCGTGCGGCTCGACGGGCAGGTAGGCGGCGCCGGCCTTGAAGACGCCGATGACGCAGGCCAGCCAGTCCAGGGTGCGCTCGGTGATGACGGCGACCACGGGCTCGGTGCCGAGGTCGCGAGCGAGCAGGGCGTGGGCGACGCGGTTGGCGCGGGTGTTGAGCTCCTCGTAGGTCCAGCTGCGGCCGGCGTGCACGGCGGCGACGTCCGTGGGCCGCAGGCGGACCTGCTCCTCGAACAGCTCGTGGAACCGGCGGTCCGGCAACGGGCGGTTCGGGCCGGACAGTTCGTGGACCTGGTGGTGGTACTCGGCCTCGGACAGCAGCCCCCGGGCGTGGGCGGGGGTGTCCGGGCCGTCCGTCAACTGCTCCAGGGCCGTGACGTGGTAGCCCGCGATCCGCTCGGCGGCGGCCGCGTCGAGGACGTCGGTGCGGTACCCGATCAGCAGAGCGGGACCGTCCGCGTCGAGACGCGGGGCGACGCGCAGGGCCGTGTGCCCGGACGGCGCGGCGGGCGCACCGGTGGCACTGCCGAGGTCCAGGACGGTCTCGAAGGCGCCCTCGGCCGGCTCGGCGGCAGCCCGCGCGGAGGCGGTGAGCAGCTCGCGCCAGGTGTGTCCCTCCAGGGTGAGAACGACGGGCACGGGTCGCGGTGCGGCGGTGGCCGGGGATGCGGGGTGCGGCGCCGGGGGCAGATAGCCGGCGAGGACGGTCCGCTCGCCGCTGATCGCGGTCAGCACGGCCGTGTGGGCGGCGAGGGCGGCGGCCTCCCAGCCGGTGCCGGTACGGCGGGAGAGCAGCCGGGTCCGGGCGGCGAGCCGGTGCGGCACGGGGTGGCGCAGTTCGGCCCAGCCGGGGCGGCCGGGTTCACCGGCCGGGGCTGGCGCGACCCAGCGGGGCACGGTCCGCTGGGGGGTCGGCGTGGTCGTCATCGGTGTCTCCTGTCAGACCGGGCGGCTGCCGTCCGGCGCGGCCGGCGACGGGATCGCGTCGAAGGGGGCGTCGCTGACGCCGTCCCAGGCCTCGCCGCGGACCGCGGCGACGAACGCGCCCACCCGCTCGGCGCCCCAGAACGGCTCGCGGCCGTGGACGAAGAACGGCACGCCGAAGGCGTCGTCGTGGTAGGCCGCGATCAGGCACTCGGCGCCCTTGATGCGCAGCTCGGGGTCGTCGACCGAGTCGGCGACCGACGGGTCGAGGCCCAGCTCGCGGGCGATGGCGGCGATGGTGGCGCGGTCCGCGAGGTCCCGGCCCTCGTTCCAGCGGGCCCGGTAGGCCCGGTCGACGAACTGCCGGCCCAGGCCCTGCTCCTCGGCGGCCAGGTAGGCGAGGTGGGAGACCTCCCAGTGCGGGGCGCGGTCCACGGGCCACGTCACCTGCCAGCCGCGGGCGTGGGCCCAGCGGCGGGCGTCACGGAGGATGTAGAAGTTCTTGGTGCGGTGCATGGGCATCACCGGCAGGGTCACGCCGGCGTCGGCGAGCAGCCGGGTGGACTCCTCGTCGGGCTCCCAGTACGGGATCCACTCGATGCTGTCGAGGACGTCCGGGTACTTCTCGCACAGGTCGCGGTAGGCGAACCAGGAGTACGGGCTGCGCAGGGAGAAGTACCACCTGGGCTGCTTCTTCCTGCCGTGTACGGTGCTCACAGGGCTATCCCCCCGTCGATCTGGAAGACGGAACCGGTGATGTAGGCGGCGCGCGGTCCGGCGAGGAAGGCGACGAGGTCGGCGACCTCCTCGGCGGTGCCCATCCGGCCCAGGGCGACGGAGGCGAGTGCCTCGGTGCGCAGCCGTTCGGGCACGGCGGCGACCATGTCGGTCTCGACGAATCCCGGGGCCACCACGTTGACGCGGATGCCGTAGCGGCCGACCTCCTTGGCGAGGGACTTGGAGAGGCCGATGATCCCGGCCTTGGAGGCGGCGTAGTTGGTCTGGGTGGCGTTGCCGTACACGCCGGCCACGGAGGAGATGTTCACGAGCGAGCCCCGGCGGCGCTTCATCATCCCGAAGGTGACGGCGCGGCAGATGTGGAAGACACCGTCGAGGTTGGTGCTCAGCACCGAGCGCCAGTCCTCGTCGGACATCATCACCAGGCCCTTGTCGCGGGTGATGCCGGCGGAGGTGACGGCGGTCTCGACGGGGCCCAGTTCCCGTTCCGTGGCGCTGACCCAGGCGCGCACCGCGGCTGCGTCGGAGACGTCGACGCCGCGGTGGAGCACGCGGGCACCGAGTGCCTCCGCCTCCTTGGCCAGGATCTCGGCGGCGTCCTGGCTGGTGCGGTAGCAGAAGCTGATGTCGTAGCCGTCCGCCGCGAGCTTGAGCACGGCGGCCCGGCCGATACCCCGGGACCCTCCGCTGATCAGGGCCACGGGCCTGGTCTCGGTCATCGTTCGGCCTCATTTCCGGTTGCGGCGGACGGGTGGGTGGGGGCGTCGGGCCCCGGGGGCCGGAGCAGGCCGGCGGGGCGGAAGGCCATCACCATCTGCCCCACGGTCATCACGGTGCGGTCGCCGCAGTGGCTGCTGCCCTCGAAGACGACGGAGTCGGTGAAGGTACGGGTGACGGCCACCCGGTGCTCGACGACGTCGCCGGGCAGGACGGGGTGGTGGAACACGGCGTCGGCCACCGAGCCGAAGAGCATGATCTGGTCCGGCGGCGCGCCGCCGCCGACGACGGTGAGCAGGCCCGCCGTCTGCCCCCAGGACTCGACGAGCAGGCTCGGCGGGTAGGCGAGGTCCGCGTCCGGGGCCGTGCCGGCGTACCAGGGCTCGTTGACGGTGATCGCCTTCACGGCGCGTATCCGTTCGCCCGGGACCACGTCGACGACGCGGTCGACGAGCAGCATCGGGTAGCGGTGCGGCAGCAACCCGGCGACGGACGAGGCCGGGCCGGCGGCGGTCATCGGGCACCTCCGGCGGGCTCGAAGCGCAGGCGGACTCGGGCGGCGGGGCCTCGGGAGGTGGTGGCGGTGGCCTTGCAGCGCCACGCGGTGCCGGTGTGCTGCCAGGTCAGGGCCAGTCGGAGGGTGTCGCCCGGGTAGACGGCGCCGGAGAACCGGGCCGACTCGACGGCGGCGAGCGTGCCGGGAGCGGACGCCGGATCCGCGTCGAGGGCAGCGCGGCGGACGCACTCCAGGACGCAGACGCCGGGGAAGATCGGGAATCCGGGATAGTGCCCGGCGAACACCGGTTCCGTCTCGCGCAGTTCGGCCGTGGCGCGGGCCGCCAGCCCCTCGCCGGTGCGGGACTCCACGACGATCCGGGCGGCGACGGGACTGACCGCGGTGGCACCGCTCGTGGCGGCGGCGGGCGCGGAGGCACCGGGCGCGTCGTGGAGGGCGGTGGCGGCGGGTCCGGCGCCGTGACCGCCTCTCGCGCCGCTCATCGGGGACCCGCCAGCCTGAGGACCGCGCAGGCCAGGGAGCCGTCCCGGTCGGCGGACGTGACCAGGGCGATGCCGCCCGCGGCCGTCGTGTCGTCGGCGGCGGTGGCGAGCAGGGTGGCGATCTGGAACTGGGCCGACGCCGCGGACACGTCGCCGATCCGGCCGACGGCCGGCACCCGGTCCACGGCGGATGCCCCGCAGACCTCGGTGAGGACGTCCCGCTCCAGGTGGCCGAGCAGGCCCGGCGCGTCGCTGGGGCTCGCCGCCCACACCTGGCCGGCGGTGACGCCCGCCGCGTCGAGGGCGGACCGGACGCAGGCCTCGAGCGTGGCGCGCACCCGGCTGCCTGTGGCGACGCGGGACCGCACCGCCAGTATCTCGGCGAGCGCGGGGCGCTCGGGCGTGGCCGCGGAGGCGGGGCGGATCAGCATGACGGCCGAGCCCTCGCCGAGGGCGGCGCCGGGTGCCTCGGGGCCGCGGCTGTGCCGCTCCAGCCAGTACCGGGCGTGCGAGTACTCCTCGGCGGCGGCGCACAGCACCGTGTCCGCGCGGCCCGTGGACAGCAGCCGGATCGCGTAGTTGAGGGAGAGCAGGCCCGCCGCCCGGCCGCCGGCCAGCGTGGTGTTGGGGCCCTTGATGCCGTACCAGATGGCGCACTGGCCGGCCGCGCAGTTCATCACCGCGTTGGGCATCACGGCCGGGTCCACGTCGTAGGGCCGGGCGCCGACCAGGGAGCTGCGCGTGAAGTCCATCATGCTGGCGGCGCTGCCGGTGGTGGTCGCCAGGACGAGCGCGGCCCGCTCACCGGTCTCCGTCTCGCGCTGTGCTCCGGGCCGGTCGAGCAGGGAGCCGACGGCGGCGACGGCGAGGCCGGTGACCCGGTCCATGGAGCGGGTGCCCTTCTTGCCGAGCACCTCACGGACCTCGAAGCCGGGGACCAGGTGGGCCCGGCTGAGGGGGACGTTCCAGCGTTCGGTGTCCACGGGGGCCAGGGTCGGCCGCTGGGCGCGCACGCCCTCGGCGAAGGCCTCGGCACCGATGCCGTGCGGGGAGACCGCCGACCAGCCGGTGATGACCGGCGGCCCGGTCACGACGGCGTTCACGACACCGCCTTGCGGGGCGTGGTGAGGGCGGTGACGGTGGCTTCGTCGAACTCCGCCATCTCCCACTGGTTGGGCTCGGTCTCGTGGAGGTAGCCGTGCGTGATGGTTCCGGTGGCGGTCTTCACCAGCTGCCCGTCGCGCACCACGTAGCAGTCCATGCGGGTGGTGTAGAGCAACGTCTTGAAGATGTCCTCGACGGTGTAGACGGTGTAGAGCTCCTCCTCCATCACGGTCTCGTCGAGGAGTTCGACGCGGGACTGGGTGACGACGGGGATCCACCCGCGGGTGTCGAGGACCTCTTTGATGGCCAGTCCCCGGTCGGCGAGGAACAGGTCCTCGACCTCCTCCATGATGCGCAGGAAGCCGGACATCTGGACGCGCTCGTTGTAGTGGCAGTAGAAGTATCCGACCCGCCAGCGCCAGCCGAACGCGTTGGTCTCGCCGATGAGTTCGGTGAGCACCGGGTCGGCACTGGTGCCGCGTCCGGCCGTGAACTCGCCGTACGGCACGGGTGCGGCCGCCAGGTCCAGCCGTTCGCCCGTGCCCAGGCGGGCGGTCGTGAAGCGTTCGAGACCGGCCGGCCAGGGTTCCTCGGCGCGGATGTGGCCGTCGGCGCGCAGCGCCACGACGAGGGTCGAGTCCGCGCACCGCACCCGCTTGCCGTCACGCTCGACGAACTGCTCGACCCGGAAGCGGAACCGGTTCTCGCCGTCCTTGGTCTTCGGTGTGACGACGGCCTCCACGTCGTCGTCGACGGCGAGCAGCGCGCCGAGCCGGGAGCGGATGTCGACCACGTCGAAGCCCAGTCCGTGGCGCCGGTACAGGTCCACGACGGGCAGCCCGGCTTCCCTGAAGTGATGCAGAACCGCCGCTTCGGCCACGTAGTTGATGTGCTTGAAGCCGATGGCGAAACTGATGTTGTTGCCTTCGAACAGGGGACGCAGCCGCGCCGTGGTCGAGGTCTGCAGCAGCGCCGTCACCGAGGGGTGGGGCGTCGGGTCCATCACGGACTCCTTCGTGTCGGGGTGTTTCGGGTCGGCCGGGTGGTGCGGGACTTCTCAGGCGTCCGCCAGGGGCCGGACGCGGTCCGGGATCCGGTCGAGGAAGGCGTGCACGGCGCCGGTGAACCGGGTGGGCGCCTCGAGCATCGGGAAGTGGCCGCAGCCGGGCAGTTCCCGGCACTCTCCGGCGGGCAGCCGGGCGGCGAGGTGGTGTGCCTGGGCGACGGGCGCGGACCGGTCGGTCTCCCCGCCGATCACCAGAGCCGGCGTTTCGACGAGGTCCACGCGGAACAGCGGGGTGCGCAGATAGGCGTCGAAGAACCGCAGCCAGCCGTAGGGGCCGATCCACTCCGTCATGCGCCGGGCCATGTCGGCCAGCCGTTCGGCCTCGATGCGGTGGCCGGGGGTGCGCAGCCGGATCGACTCGGCCATGGTCCGCGGGAAGTCGTCCAGGGTCGGCGCGATCATGTCCCAGTGGAAGTCGTCGGCGTCGGACCGGTAGAAGGGGTTGACGAGGACGACGCCGGGCAGCTTCAGCGGGTCGTCCGCGGCGGCGCGGCCGCTGAGCAGGTCGAGCAGTACCACCGAGCTGAACGAGTGGGCGACCACCACGTCGGCGCCGCCCGGGACCGCGTCGAGCACCTCGGCCAGCCGGGCCGCGGAGTCGGTCTCGTGACGCCAGTCGTCGATGCCGCCGCTGTGCCAGGGCAGCCGCGGGGCGTGTACGTCGACGCCGTCGCGCCAGTGGCCGGCGAGCGGGTCCCAGATGCCCTCGTTGTTGGCGAGTCCGTGCAGCAGTACCACCCTCGTCATGCCGCGCCTCCCGGCGGAAGCAGGGCCGCTCCGGCGGCGCCGGTCAGGGCGTACGCCGGCCGGGTGCCTCCCTCGGCGAACCAGCCGACGGCGGCGGCGCACTGCACCACGCCGAGGGCGCCGGACAGTTCGCCCCAGCCGGTGAGGGCGACGCGCAGGGTGCCGGACGGCACGGGGCCGGTGTCGGTGCTGAGCCACAGCCCGCCGCGCGGGGTGCGCCGGGTCAGCTCGGCGACGGTGGCGAGGGGCTGTGCGGTGCGCACCACCGGGCCGAGCAGGGCGCGCGGCTCACCCGTGGCGGTGCGGCTCAGCACGAGCGCCGCGCCGCCGTCGGCGACCGGCCGGCCGACGAGCCGCCGGGTGACCTCGTTGTCCGGTTCGACGCCGGTGACCAGGACGTGGTCGGCGCGTTCGGAGCGCAGCAGGAGGGCGGCCCAGCGTACGGCGTCGAGGCCGGAGGTACGGCCGTTGCACACCGTGAGGTTCGGGCCGCGCAGCCCGTACCGGATGGCGGTTTCCGAGGCGATGATGTTGCTGGAGGCGTTCGGGGTGTCCATCGGGCTCAGGGCCGCGGTGGCTTCCTTGGCGATGGTCTCCACCGCCCGGCACACGGTGTCCGCGTTGCCGAGGTTGGAGCTGACCACGGTGGCGATCCGGTCGCCGGTCACGGCCCTGCCGTCGGACCCGAGGAGACCGGCGTCGGTGAGTGCGGCATACGCCAGGTGGAGCCCGAGCCGGGTGGCGCGGTCCTTGAAGCGCAGCCCCTTGCGGCCGATGAGGGCCGCGGGGTCGACGGGGTCGGCACCGGCGACGGCGGGGCGCAGCAGGGCGTCGGGGCCCGACGCGCCGGGGAGGGCCACCGCGACGCCCGAGACGGCGAGCGTCATGCGGCACCTCCCACGATGGCGACGGCGTTGACGCCGCCGAAGCCGAAGCTGTTGACCTGGGCGAGGCGCATCGGGGTGACGAGCGGCTCGCCGGCGACGAGGCGCAGGGTGCTGCCCTCGGGCAGCGGGTCGGCCAGGCCCGCGATGGGCGGCACGACCCCGGCCTCCAGGCAGCGCAGCGCCACGATCAGGCTGAGCAGTCCGGCCGAGCCCGAGGTGTGTCCGGTGAGGGACTTGATGCCCGTGAGCGCCGGGTGGGTGCCGGCGAACACCTGGGCGGTGACGGTGGCTTCGGTACGGTCGTTCAGCGGGGTGCCGGTGGCGTGCAGGACGACCAGGTCGATGTCGGCCGGGGCGACTCCGGCGTGTCGCTGCGCCTCGCGGACGGCGCTCTCGACGCCCGTCTCGTCGGGTGCGGTCTGGTGGTGCGCGTCGCAGTTGACGGCGACCGAGTGCAGCAGGCCCCGCACGGGCCGGCCGGGCCGCGCCTCGCGCGTCAGGACGACGGCGGCGGCGCCCTCGCCGAGGATGGTGCCCCGGCGGTCCTTGTCGAAGGGGCGCACGGAGGGCGGCGGGTCGAACTGGACCCGGTCGGCCTGGCCGAACATGCTTTCGGTGACGACATCGCAGCCGGCCACGACGACCGTGTCGGCCTCGCCGAGTTCCAGCAGGTCCCAGCCGAGGGCCAGCGCGTAGAGGGAGGCGGAGCAGGCCCCCGCGAAGGTGTGGGTGTCGATGGCTCCGAACCGCTCGCGCAGGACGTTCTCGAAGTGCAGGCGGTCGGCGTCGAAGACGGTGCCATCGCGCCACCACAGTTCCAGGGAGCGCAGTTCGCGCAGTCCGGTGCCGACGAGGACGGGTATGCCGCCGAGGTCCTCGGGCAGTCCGGCGTCGGCGGCGGCCTGCCGGACGGCCTCAGCGAGGAGGCGCCCGGCCCGGCCGGGCTCGTCCAGGCCGGGGTGGGGGCGGTCGTCGATCTCGAACAGCTGCTGGGCGCGGTACCGGGAGCGGTCGAAGGCCTTCAGCGGTGCGAGTCCGCTGCGGCCGGCGCAGAGGCTGTCGAAGATCTCGCCGGGGTCGGCGCCGATGGCGGCGACCGCGCCCGTACCGGTGATGGGGTACGTCATCCGATGTCACCGTCCCGGTCGTATCTGCCGAGGATGACGATGGCGTTGTTGCCGCCGAAAGCGAGGCCGTTGTTCTGCACCACGCGCAGGTCGGCGTCGACCGCGTGGTTGGGCACGCAGTCGATCTCGCACTCGGGGTCGGTGCGGCGATGGTTGATGGTGGGCGGGATGAAGCGGTGGGTGATGGCGAGGCCGCAGGCGATGGCGCCGAGGGCGCTGGCGGCGCCCATGGTGTGGCCGAGCATCGACTTCAGGGAGATGGTGCGCGGGGTGTCGGCGCCGAACACCGAGCGGATGGCGGCGGCCTCGGTGATGTCGTTGGCCTTGGTGCCGGTGCCGTGCGCGGAGACGAGGTCCACCTCCGCGGGTTTCACGCCGGCGTTGGCCAGCGCGAGGCTCATGCACTGGGCGACGCTGTCGCCGTTCGGGGCGACCTGGTGGAAGGCGTCGCAGTTGAGGCCGTAGCCCAGGACCTCGGCGTAGATGCGTGCGCCGCGGGCCAGGGCCGACTCCAGGCTTTCGAGCACCAGCAGACCGGCACCCTCACCGGTGAGAATGCCCTTGCGGTCCGCGTCGAAGGGCTGGCACACCTCGGGGGCGATGGTGCCGAGCCGGTAGAAGCCGGTGAACGTCTTGCGGCACATGGCGTCCGCGCCGCCGCACAGCGCGTATTCCGCCTCGCCGGAGCTCACCGCGTCGAAGCCGTAGCCGATCGCGTAGTTGCCCGCGGAGCAGGCGGTGGCGATGGTGGGGGCCTCGACGTCGGTGAGGTCCAGTTCGTGCGCGATGGCCGTGGAGAGCCGGGCCGCCGAAACCCGCCGGACGATCTGGGGGTCCATGTGCTCCGGACCGTCGGCGAGTTCGGCGGCCACCAGCCGGTCCAGCTCGTAGGACTCGCCGTCCGTGGTGCCGACGGAGATCAGTCCCCGTCGGCCGGCGAGGTCCGCGGGATCCAGACCGGCGTCACGCAGCGCCATGACCGCCGCCGCGACGGCGAAGCGGCTGGCGCGTCCCAACTCCCGCACCGGGGTGCGGGAGATCCACTGTTCGGGGTCGAACCCCTTGACCTCGCAGCCGTTGACGTGGGCGAAGCCCTCGACGTCGAACAGCGAGATCGGGCTGGCACCGCTGCGGCCGGCCCGTAGGCTCTCGGTGAATTCCTCGGCCCCGATGCCAATGCTGGAGATCACTCCGAAGCCGGTGAGGACCACCCGGCGATTTCCGGTTACGCCGCCGGGGCGTACTGAGGACATGTTTTCCCCTTAAACCTTCGGTTCGGCGGGACGGTGCCCGGGTCAGCGGGCGGGGGCCTCCGCGACGATGGTGTAGACCGCCTCGAGGTTCACCATCTGGGCCAGCTCGGACTGGTCGATGGTGATGCCGAACTCCTTCTCCAGGGAGGCCAGGATCTCGATGGCACGCAGCGAGTCGGCGCCGTGGTCGTCGATGAAGAGGCTGGTGTCGGTGACCTCGTCCTCCTCCAGCTCGAGGATGTCGCAGACGATTTCCTTGACAGCGGACCGGCGGTCTTCGGCAAGTATCGGCATGACGTTGTTTCTCCTAGACGGTTCGGTGTGCGATGTGACGGGTTCGGCAGGCCTGTCCCTCAGGCCCCGGCGTCCATGGCGGCCGCGAGGCTGCGCGGGCGCATGTCGGTCCAGTGCTCGTCGACGTAATCCAGGCATTCCTGGCGGGATGCGGCACCGTGCGCCTTTTCCCAGCCGGCCGGAATCTCCGCGAACACGGGCCAGACGGAATGCTGACCCTCGTCGTTCACGAGTACGTAGTACTCGGCATTGTCATCCTCGAACGGATTGGCCATGGGCGTCTTCCTTCCTGGCACGGTCACGTAATTCGGCTCGACTGTACGCAGCGGAGTTTCACTCGGACAAGACTTCTCGGAGATCGCCCCGACCGTGCGTTCGAGAGTTTTCAATGAGAAGAATTGAATAACGTGTTGCGGGTCTTTCGGCCTGCCCGCACCGTTCGGGCCGGCGTGCCCCGGAACGGGGTCCCGCAGGTCCGGCCGGGCCGCGGACGGGGCCGCTCGTCACTGCTCCGCCGGTCCCCGGCCACCGAGCGTCACTTCCGGGCATCGAAGATTTCTTGGCCGTCCGCGCCGCCGGCCGGCCGCAACCGCTACGTTGCTGCGAGCCCGTCGCGAGCCGACACGAGCCCTCGGAAAGGAGGCCGGATGGCCGGGCACCTCATCCGCCCGCTCCCCAGGCCGCAGGCCGGCCGGGTGCTGTTCTGCCTGAGCTTCTGCGGGGGCGCCACCGCGCCCTTCCGGCCCTGGGCGGACAGCCTCCCCGAGAACACCGAACTGGCGCTGTACTGCTATCCCGGCCGCGAGGCCCGCTACGGCGAGCCGTTCGCCCGAAACTGGCAGCAGCTGCTCGACGGGGCGCTGGCCGCGCTGCGCACGCTCGCCGGACGCGAGGTGGTGCTGTGCGGCCACAGCATGGGCGCCTGGGTCGCCTTCGACCTCGCGGTACGCGCCCGGCGCGCGGGGCTGGCGGAGCCGGAAGCGGTGGTGGTGTCGGCGGCGCACGCGCCCGCCCTGCTGCCCCGGCACACCGACGTGCCGCCGCACCCGCGCAACACGGACCGGGAACTCCTCGACTGGATGCTCACCGCGGGCCAGCTCTCCGAGGCGGTGCGCGGCGAGCCGGAGCTGCTGCGGATGGCGGTGGAGGTCCTCCGCGCCGACCTGGTCGCGGCGGACACCTACCGGTTCCGCCAAGGCGACCGCGTGGCCGCGCCGCTGCAGCTGCTCCACGGCGACCAGGACGATCTCACCGAGGCGGACCTGGCCGGCTGGGGCGCTCTGACGACCGGTCCGTTCGAGGCGACCCGGCTCGAGGGCGGCCACTTCTACACGCCCGCGGTGTGGCGGCGGCTGCCCGAGCACATGGCGGTGTTCCGCCCGGGCGCACCGGACGGAACACCGCCGCCGGATCAGGCCGCACCGACCTCGCGCACCAGCCTGCGGCGGATCGCCCGCAGCATGGACGCCCGGGTCAGCCCGCTGCCGAACCGCACCAGCCACCAGTAGGGCGCGAACGAGCGACGGGTGCGGGCGTCGGTGGCGAGGACCCTCGTCTCCGTACTCAGCGTCCCGCCCTCGAAGCGCACGTTCATCCCGACCTTCAGGATTCCCGGCTCATGGCATCCGGTCACGATCTCGGAAACGGTGCCGGGGGGCCGGGGGACGTCGTGCGGCGACTGCACCCCGGCGAACAGGAACTCGTCGTCGCCGGCCGGGATCACCTCGCCCATGCCGCTCAGGTAGTCGGAGACGATACGGCGCTCGGCCGACACATCCGCCCGGGTGAGCGCCACGAGGACACGGGCCAGCGGCGCCTCCGACCAGGTCGCCGCCCGGACGGCCCTCATCACCTGCTCCGTGGTGCCGGGCACCGAGATCCGGTGCACTTCCCGGAAATGCCATTCGGGCAACAGCCGGTCCAGTTCCGATCCGCTCTCACCAGGCATTTCAGTCCCCTTCACGAAAAGGCAGCCTTCTGACTCCGCGGAACATTCTAGAGAAGTTTTCGAAATGGTCTCGCCGGGACCGGTCCACTGGCAGGTAAATGTCAGCGACGGGCCGTTTCGCCACGCATGCACGCCCGGGCGTCCGGCCGCCATTCAGCAAGTTGACAGAAAAAGCGCCGTGCCGCTCGCCGGCCCGAGAACGGCGGGCTCAATCGAATGCCGCCGCACCCGACACATCGGATGGGGAACAACGTGACCGCACACGACGTCGAATACATCGAGATCCTCACGAGCGACCTGGAGGCGACCTGCGCCTATTTCACGTCCGCGTTCGGTTTCCGCACGCGGGCACGCGGCACGGCGGCCGGCCTGGAGGCGGTGCTGCTGGAGCAGGGCGCCGTCCGCCTCGTCGTCGCCGCGGGGCCGGCCGCCGCGGGTCACCTCGCCGCGCACGGCGACGGCGTGGTGGACATCGCCTTCGCCTGCACCGACCCGGTCGCCACACGGGACGAGGCGGTGGCCGCCGGTGGGCGCGCGCTCACCGGGCCGGCACCGGAGACGCTCGTCGTGTCGGGCTTCGGCACGGTGCGCCACACCCTGGTGCGGCGGGCGCCCGGGGCGCCGGCCCTGCTGCCCGCCGGCTGGGACTGGACCGACCTCGGGCCGTCCACGCCGGCCGGTGCCGCGCAGGCCGCGCCACCCGCGCTGACCGCCCTCGACCACGTCGCGGTGTGCCTGGAGGCCGGGACGCTGCACGATGTCGTCCGCTACTACCTCGACGGCTTCGGCTTCGAGCAGTTCTACAGCGAGTACCTGGCCGTCGGCGAGCAGGCGATGGACTCCATCGTGGTGCGCAGCCCCTCCGCCGGGATCACGTTCACGGTCATCGAGCCGGACGTGTCCCGCAAGCCCGGCCAGATCGACGAGTTCCTGGTGCGCAACGGCGGCGGCGGTGTGCAGCACCTGGCGTTCCTCGTCGAGGAAATCGTCCCGGCCGTCACGGCGTTCGAGGCGCGGGGTGTGGAGTTCCTGCGCACCCCGGACACCTACTACGACGCGCTGGCCGAGCGGATCCCCTCGCTCGAGGCGGTGATCGCCGACCTGCGCAAGACGAACGTCCTCGCCGACCGGGACGAGTGGGGGCACCTGCTGCAGCTGTTCAGCCGCTCCCCCTTCGAGCGCCGCACCCTGTTCTTCGAACTGATCCAGCGACAGGGCGCGCAGGGCTTCGGCAGCGCCAACATCCGCGCCCTGTACGAAGCGGTCGAGCGGGCCAGGGCGGTCACCGCATGACCGGCCGGCCGGACACCGCCGGGGACCGCCGCCCGGCCCTGACCGTCGCCGACTTCGCCGAGCGTGCCCGCGGCCGGATGGAACCGGCCGTGTGGGACTTCGTCGAGGGCGGTGCCGGCGAGGAGCGCACGCTCGCCGCGAACCTGCGCGCCTTCGACCGGGTCCGGCTGCGGCCGCGGGTACTGACCGGCGCGGGCGTCCCGTCGCTCACCACCACGGTGCTGGGCCGCCGTTGGGCCGCGCCGCTCGCCGTGGCGCCGATGGCGTACCACACCCTGATGCACCCCGAGGGCGAGACGGCGACGGCACATGCCGCGGGCGACTCGGGGGTCCCGCTGGTCGTGAGCACCTTCGCGGGCCGCCCGTTCGAGGAGATCGCCGCGGCGGCGCGGGCGCCGCTGTGGCTGCAGGTGTACTGCTTCCGCGACCGGGAGACCACCCGCCGACTCGTCGAACGCGCCGAGCGCGCCGGGTTCGAGGCACTGGTCCTCACCGTGGACGCGCCCCGGCTCGGGCGCCGGCTGCGGGACGAGCGCAACGGATTCCGGCTGCCGCCGGGCATCACACCCGCCAACCTGCCGGCGGGCGACTACTCGTCCCCGGCCGAGCACGGCCGCCGCGGGCTCGACCCCGCCATGGACTGGTCCGTACTCGCCTGGCTGCGCTCGGTGAGCCGGCTTCCGGTGCTGGTGAAGGGGCTGCTGACCGCCGAGGACGCGGTCCGGGCACGCGCCGCCGGAGCGGACGGCATCGTGGTGTCCAACCACGGCGGACGCCAACTGGACGGCGCCCCGGCCACCTTGGACGTCCTCGCCGAAGTCGCCGCGGCCGTCGGCGGGCATGCCCCGCTGCTCCTGGACGGCGGTGTGCGCCGGGGGTCCGACGTGCTGGCGGCGCTGGCGCTGGGTGCGGACGCGGTGCTGGTGGGCCGTCCGGTCCTGCACGGTCTGGCGGCCGGCGGCCGGGACGGCGTGTCCGGAGTGCTGCGCCTACTCACCGAAGGACTCGCCGACGCCATGGCCCTCACCGGCACCGCGACGGTCGCGGACGCCGGCCCCGCGCTGCTCCGCACCCCGCCGGTGCCGCCGGCCGGACACCACCCGGCGGAGCAGCACGTGCCGCCGGGCGGGCCCGCCCGGCCCGGTGAGGTGCGGCTGCGCAGGCAGGAGCTGCACCGGAGCGTCCTGGACCCGGTGCTGGACACCATGACCTTCCTCAACGAGGTCACCGAGCGCTTCCCCGAGGCGATCTCCTTCGCGCCCGGACGGCCGTACGAGGGCTTCTTCGACACCGAGCAGATCTTCGCCCACGTCCACCGCTACCTGGACCACCTCGCCGGGCAGGGCGCCTCCCCGGACGCCATCCGCACGGCCCTGTTCCAGTACGGGCCGACGGCGGGGCGGATCCGTGAGCTGATCGCCGGCTCGCTCCGCGCCGACGAGGGCATCGACGTGCCACCGGAGTCGATCGTGGTCACCGTGGGCGGCCAGGAGGCGATGCTGCTGACACTGCGCGCCCTGTTCGCCGGCCCCGCCGACGTGCTCCTGGTCGTCAGTCCCTGCTACGTCGGCATCACCGGCGCGGCACGGCTGCTGGACATCCCGGTGGTGCCGGTCGAGGAACGCGCCGAAGGGCTGCGGTGCGCGGACGTCGAGGCGGCGGTCCGCGCCGAGCGGGCCGCGGGACGCCGTCCCCGGGCGCTGTACCTGGTGCCGGACCACTCCAACCCGACCGGCACCACGCTGTCCCGGGCGGCGCGCGAGCAGTTGCTCGACCTGGCGGGCCGGCACGATCTGCTGATCCTCGAGGACAGCCCGTACCGGCTGGTCAGCCCCGGCCCGCAGCTGCCCACGCTCAAGTCCCTCGACCACGCGCGCAGGGTCGTCCATCTCGGCTCGTACTCCAAGAGCGTCTTCCCGGGCGCGCGGATCGGTTTCGTGGTCGCCGACCAGCCGGTCGTGGACGCCGGCGGCCGGCAGGGGCTGCTCGCCGACGAACTGGCCAGGATCAAGAGCATGGTGACGGTCAACACCCCGGCTCTCAGCCAGGCGGCGGTGGCCGGCGCCCTGCTGGCCGCCGAGGGCAGTCTCGTCTCGTACAACGCCGTGCCCGCCAAGCACTACGGTGCCGCGCTGCGGACCCTGCTGGACGAGCTCGACCGGCAGCTGCCCGAGTCCTGGCGCACCGTCCACGGCGTGGACTGGAACCGGCCGGACGGAGGGTTCTTCCTCACGCTGCGGGTGCCGTTCCGCGCGGACGACGCGGCACTCGTGCGGTCCGCCGAGGAGTTCGGCGTGCTGTGGACGCCGATGGCGCACTTCCACCCGGGGGCGGGCGGCGACCGGGCGATACGGCTGTCCTTCAGCAGCCTCGGTCCCGAGGAGATCGAGGCGGGGGTGGCCAGGCTGGCCCGGTTCGTGCGGGCGGAAACGGCCCGGTCCGCCGGGCCGTGCGCCGTGGAGCCGGCGGAGGTGGAGCTGTGAGGAGCGCCGCCGTCATCGGCACCGGACTGGTGGGCACGTCGGTGGCGCTGGCGCTGAGCCGGCGGGGCGTGGCGGTGTTCCTCGACGACCGGGACACCACCGCGGCCCGGACCGCCGAGGCCCTCGGCGCGGGTTCCCTCGCTCCGCCGCCCGCCCGGGTGGACGTCGCCGTGCTGGCGGTGCCGCCCGCGCACGTCGGCGCGGTCCTCGCCCGCTGCCAGGAGCAGGGGCTGGCCGGGACGTACACGGATGTGGCCAGCGTCAAGGAGCGGCCGTACCAGGACCTCGTCCTCGCGGGCGGCGACCCGAGCCGTTACGTCGGCGGGCATCCGCTGGCCGGCGGGGAACGCTCGGGGCCGCTCGCGGCGCGGGCCGACCTCTTCGACGGCCGGCTGTGGGTGCTGACCCCGGCGGAGGCCACGGACCGGTCCGCGCTGAACCCGGTGCTGGAGCTGGTGGCGCTGTGCGGCGGCACCCCGGTCATCATGGACACGGTCGCGCACGACCGGGCGGTGGCGCTGACCTCGCACGCCCCGCATCTGGTGTCGTCGCTGACAGCGGCCCGGCTGGCCGGGGCGGACGACGAGCACATCCGGGTGTCCGGTCAGGGGCTGCGGGACATGACGCGCATCGCGGCGGGCGAGCCCGCTCTGTGGGGCGACATCCTGGAGGCCAACGCGGAGGCGGTGGCGGACGTGCTGGAGGCCTGCGCCGCCGATCTGGACCGGACCGTCGCCGCGCTGCGCGCCCTGCACGGTGCCGACGGCTCGCTGCGGCGGCAGGCGGCCGCCGACCTGGACGGGGTACTGCGGCGGGGCGCCCTCGGCGCGGCGCGGGTGCCCCGCAAGCACGGCACGCCGCCCACCGAGTACGTCACGGTGCCGGTGGCCGTGCCGGATCAGCCCGGTGCGCTGGCGCGGCTGTTCGCGGCGGTCAGCGCGGCGGGGGTGAACATCGAGGACGTCAGCATCGAGCACTCGGTGGACCAGCCGAGCGGCCGGGTGGAGCTGGTCGTGGAGCAGTCGTCCACGGAGGAGATGCGCCGTCTGCTGGACGTGCACGGCTGGACGCCGCAGCCTCCGCCTCCGCTCGTATCGGGCATGTCGCCCACGGGCGGGCGGAGTTGACCGGCCGTCACTAGAATCGGCGGGATGCCTCTGTCGACCGGTAACCAGTCCGGGAATCCCGTCCGCCGCCGTCTCCTCCAGCCGCTCTGTGCGTTGCTCGCGGCCGCAACGGTCACGGGCGGCCTGGTCACCGGCCCCACAGCGGGCTGGCGGGCGGTCGTCCCCATGATGATCGCGGTGCTCGGCGCGCTGGCCGTGGCCGGCCGGCGCGACCGGGTGCCGATCGTGCCGACGGCCGTGGTCGTGGCGGCCGCCTCGGCGCTGGGCACACTCTTCGGCGACCCGCCGGTGCAGCGCCAGTCGACGGGCCTGGTGACACTGTTGGAGATCGGTGCCACCCTGCTGCTGGTCTGCCTGGTCGCCCGGTACGCCGCCGCGCGGGCCGCCGTGGTGCTGTGCGGGGTGCTCGGCGTCCTGGCGTCCACGGTGATCCTGCGCCTGCAGGTGCCGCCGACGCTGCTGGAGGCGGCCGCGCAGTGCACGTTCTTCGCCCTGGGTGCGGTGGCCGCGGGTGCCGTCGGCGGCTATCTGCGCGGGCTGGAAGGCCGCCGGCTGCGCTCGGTGCACGAGGCGCGCCGCCACCAGCGCCTCCAGCTCGCCCGGGACCTGCACGATTTCGTGGCCCACGACGTGTCCGCCATCGTGGTTCTCGCGCAGGCCGCCCAGGTGGTCGGCGGCGACCACCCGGAGAAGGTGATGCCCATCCTGAGCCAGATCGAGACCGCCGGGCAGCAGGCGCTCCGCTCCATGGACCGCACCGTGCAGATGCTCGACGACGGTGCCGGTACGGCCGCCCCGGCCGCCGGGGAAGGCAAGACGCGGGCGTACGGGCTGCCCGACATCCCCGACGTCGTCGACCGGTTCCGGTCGGCCGGGCGGTCCGAGCTGTGCCTGGGCATGGACCTGACGCCGGAGCAGATCGATCAGGTGCCGCGCGAAGTGGGCAGCACCGCGCACCGGATCGTCGTCGAGGCGCTGACGAACATCCGCCGGCACGCCGCGGCCACGCCGCTGGTCTCGGTGTCCGTGACGCTCGACGCCGAGGCCGCGGAGCCGGTCCTCACCGTGTCGGTGACCAACAGTCCGCCGTCGATCACGGAGCCCGGCGGTCTGCTCGGTGACGGGGGCCGGCGCGGCGGCGGCACGGGACTGACCGGGCTGGCCGAGCGGGCCGGCGCGCTGGGCGGCAGCCTGGAGTACGGCGGCCACGGCGACGGCGGCTGGCGGGTCACCGCCGTTCTTCCCCTGCGCTGACGCCGGCGCACGCCGCTCCGGCGCGGCATACCACGCCGACGGCGATTTCCGGGAATTCCGCAATTCCACTTCAACAGTTCTGATCCATGCTCCATGAATTCCCGCCGCGCGGCTACCGTACAGCTGTAGGTGACGGCCCATGGGGTCCCTTTCGGTCATCCCTGAAAACGCCCGAAGACCGGTAGCGGACTTCCGGGATCCAGCGAAAGGGAATTCCATGGACACCCCGATGATCGAACTGACCGACGTCACGAAGACGTTCGGCTCCACCAAGGCTCTCGACGGGGTCAGTCTCACGGTGCCGCACGGCACCGTGCTGGGCCTGCTCGGGCACAACGGCGCCGGGAAGACGACCGTCGTCGGCATCCTCAGCACGCTCGCCGTACCGACGTCGGGGCAGGCCCGGGTGGCCGGGGTCGACGTGGTGCGCCATCCCGGAGAGGTGCGTCGGCGCATCGGGCTCACCGGTCAGTACGCGGCCGTCGACGAGACCCTGTCCGGGCACGCCAACCTGCTGCTCATCGCCCGGCTGCTGGGCGCGACCCGCTCCCAGGCGGCGTCCCGCGCGGAGGAACTGCTGGAGCTGTTCTCCCTCACGGACGCCGCCCACCGCGCCGTGAAGAACTACTCCGGCGGCATGCGCAGGCGCCTCGACCTGGCGGCGAGTCTGGTCGGGGACCCCGATGTGATCTTCCTGGACGAGCCCACCACGGGGCTCGACCCGACGGCCCGCCGGGCCCTGTGGACCGTCGTCCAGCGGCTGGTCCGGGAGGGCACCACCGTGCTGCTGACCACCCAGTACCTCGAGGAGGCGGACGTCCTCGCCGACTCGATCACGGTGCTGTCGTCCGGCCGGGTCGTCGCGTCGGGCACCGCCGAGGAGCTCAAGAACCGGATCGGGCACCGGTCGGTGTCGGTCACCGTGCGCGGCGCCGACGACCGGGAGCCGGCGGCCGCCGCGCTCCGCAGGGCCGGTCTCAGCCCCGCGCACGAGGGCGACGGCCTGGTGCTGACGATGCCCGTACGGGACTCCACCGCCGTGGCCCAGGTCGTCCGGGCCACCGACGAGGCGGGCGTGGACCTCGCGGGGCTCGCCTTCTGCGAACCCTCGCTGGACGACGTGTACATGGCCCTGAACCACTCCGACGGACGCTAGGCAGGGATGCCCCCATGACCCTCACCACCGATCAGAAAGCGGGGGCCCCGGCCTCCGCGCTCACGCGGCCGCTCCGCTACGGCGGGGCCGGCGTGCTCCGGCAGGTCTCCGTGCTGTCGGGGCGGTCGCTCCGGGCGCTGCGCGAGCCTGCGCTGGTGCTGCCGGGCGTCCTGGAGCCGATCCTGATGCTGACCGTGTTCAGCCAGGTCTTCAAGAGCGTCTCGCAGACCTCCGCCTTCCCGGCGGGCGTCAGCTACATCGACTACCTGCTGCCCGCCTTCCTGGTCACCGGTTCCATCAGCGCCGGCCTGAAGTCCGGGGTGGCGCTGACGACCGAGATGAACAACGGGATCATCGCCCGTTTCAAGGCGATGCCCATACACACGGGGTCGGTCCTGGTCGGCCGGAGCATCGCCGACACCGTGCTGAACTGCGTCAACATGCTGGTGATGCTGGCGGCCGCCGCGCTCGTCTTCGGGTACGGCCCGGACGGCGGGCTGCTCGGCTCGCTCGGCGCGATGCTGGTCGCGGTGATGCTCGGCTGGTCGCTCGGCTGGGTGTTCATGGCGCTGTCCGCGTGGGTGAGGAAGCCGGAGGCCCTGCAGCCCATCGGGGGCATCGTGAACATGGTGCTGCTGTTCGCCTCGAACGCGTTCGTGCCGGCCGAGGGACTGCCCGGCTGGCTGAGGGCGTTCGCCGAGGTCAACCCGATGTCGTACGCGATCACCGCGGCCCGGGACCTGGCGCTCGGCGAGCCCAGCACGGCGACCGTGCTGGCCACCCTCGGCACCTGTGTGGTGATCGTGTCCGTCACCGCGCCGCTGGCGGTCCGCAGCTTCCGCCGCGCGACCTGACCGCGGGACACGGACACGGCCGGGGCCCGGAACCAGCGACTGGTTCCGGGCCCCGGTGTGCCGGGGGCGGTGGCTCAGCAGGGGATGAGCCCCACGTAGCGGTCCGCGACCCAGGAGGGCTCGCCGGTGCTGACCGTCCGGCCCGGTGCGACGGTGTGGCACTCGTCCGGCACGAACCGCACCCCGCCCTTGCTGTACTGGACGTTCACCTGCTGGGTGGTGGAGCAGTTGTTGGTGATCCGCACGGTGACCGTCACCAGGTGGACGGGCTTGGCCACCACGCAGCCGGGCACGGACGCGGCCGCTTCCGGGACGGCGGCCCGGGCGGTGCCGTGCACGGCGCCGACCAGCGCGAGCCCGGCCACTGCGGCGCCCATCGCGCGAGTGATCCTCTTCATTTCCCGTTCCTCCGTGTCTCTCGTCGGTCATGCCGTCGGTTCGGCGTACGGAAATCCATGGAACAAGTGGCGGACATCGCCGCTCCGTCGCAGATCGACGAATTCGTTTCCGGACACCTGGCGAATCTCCGCGATCGCGACGGGAATCAGCCACGGCCGCAGTGCGCGCAGCCGCCGCGGCGGCGCAGGTGATAGCCGAAGGTCGCCACGCCCAGCGCGACGCCCCACACCGCCCAGAAGACGGACGGCCCCAGCGTTCCCCACATGTGCGGGTCGAAGTCCCGGATCGCCATCAGACCGGCCGGGACGAGCACCACGGCCACGACGGACGCGGGCACGACCGCGGTCGCGGGATGGACCGGCCGGCCGCGCTTGAACCACACCCAGCGAGGCCACACCTCCCCCCACCGCGCGATCAGACCGTGCATCAGCAGACTGCCCAGCGTGGACACGGCCCCCAGAGCCAGGCCCATCTCCAGCATGTTCGGGGTCTCCTGCATGTCCTTCAGGAACTCGTCGGTGATGCCGAGCGGCCAGCCGAAGTACCAGGCGATCCGGGTGATGTCGTACGGGAGGGTGGAGATGACGGCGATCCACACCGCCCAGCGGGACCAGCGCAGTGTCGCCGCCGGGTCGGTCCAGGACGCCGCCGCCCGTTCGCCGCGCCCGCAGCGCACGCAACTGCCGCCCGTTCGCCGCTGGTAGGCCAGCGTGGTGGCGATCCAGAGCAGCCCGCCGACGAAGACGATGATCAGGTGGATGCGGTGCCAGTACAGGATGTCGCCGAGGTCCTGCGGCCCCGGGACCCCGGTGAAGACGAACACCAGCAGCACCGGCGAGAACACCAGCAGTCCGAGCAGCGAGTAGTCGGGGATCAGGAAGGTCAGCAGGCCGCCGGCCGTCCAGCCGAACGCGAGCAGCGCACGGCGGGTGCGGCCGGTGCCCCGTCCGCGGACCATCAGCGTCCCGGCGACCGCCCCCACGGCACCGAACACCGCCATCACGGGGGCGACGACCGCAGCGCTGCTCGGCTCCAGGATCGACGAGGAGGAACGGTCCTCGACGGTCTTGGTGAAGGGGTACCCGTCCCCGCCCAGGGCCCAGTACAGGCCCGCGAGGCCGTACAGGACGGACCACACCACGACCAGGCGGCCCGACCAGTCCGGCCACCGGTGCCACCAGCGGCGGTGGGGCGCGGGGTCCTCGGAATTCATCGCTGCCCGCAGGCTGTCCGGCTCTTCAACGGCTGTGTCTGCCATGACGGTCGTCCTTCTCCCACCGCTCCCCGCAGGGTGCGGTTCCTGTCGTCGTGAAAACAAGACTGCGGCCCGCGATCCGGTCGGCGCATCTGCCGTTCAGCAGATCTCGGCGGGAATCCCGGCCGGCGCGAGGACACGAAAAAAGGCGGCTCCGGGCCCGGCGGGGGAAGGCGGGCCCGAAGCCGCCGGTCTGTGAATCAGCGGGTTCGGAAGGTATTTCCTGTCGTGCTGTCCGTGTCTTGCCGTGTGCTGTATTGCCGTGTGCTGTATTGCCGACTTCTGTCTCGCGGTGCCGGTTCATTGAATCCGGCGCCGGACAGCCGCTCAAGCACGCATCGACGAATTCGAATCGAGGTCCTGCGCCGGCTCCGCCGCCACAGCCTGCGGGCCGCCCCGGCCGCAGTGCTTGCACGCCCCGCGCCGCCGGAAGTAGTAGGCGAGCGTGGCCGCCGCGAGGGCCGCGCCCCACACCGGCCAGATGGTCTCGGGCACGGTGGCGCCCCAGTTCGCCGCCGGGTCCTCGAAGGCCCCCTGGAAGTGCAGGCGGATGTACATGATCCCGGCGGTGGTGACCATGACGGCGACGAGTGAGGCGGGCACGATCGCCAGGGCCAACGGCACCCGCCTGCCCCGCAGTCCGGGGATCCAGCGCGGGAACACCTCACCCCAGCGCTGCACCAGGCCGAGGGTGAGCAGCGAGCCGAGCGCGCCCATCGTGGCGAGGGCGGCGCCGAACAGCCAGAGTTTGTCCTCCTTGCCCTCCTCCCACATCTTGTCGGAGATGCCGAGCGGATAGCCCAGCGCCCAGGCCCAGCGTGTGCTGGCGTACACCAGCGGCACGGCGACAGCGGTGTAGGCGGCCCTCCTCCCCCAGCGTGCGGCGGACTCCCTCGAGGTCCAGTCGGCCCGCGAGTCCGTGCGCCCGCAGGCGGTACAGGCCCCGGTGGTGCGCCGCTGGTAGGTGACCGCCGACATCGTCATGAGCCCGACGGCGACGACCGCGAACACCTGGTTGACGACGGTCCAGTTGATGGCGCTGAACCTCAGCATGAACACGTAGGCCAGATTGCCGAGGATCCGGAAGTCCGCGATCGCCCCGAGCACCGCGGCGACGGACAGCCCCGTCGCGCCGAGCAGCACGGGGGTCGGGACCCGGCGCCGGCCGGGCAGCGCGAGCAGCACGGCCACCGCGGCGCTGAGCAGGAACCCCGTCGCCATCCAGGGCGCGAGCCGGTCCCGGCCGACGTGCTCGAAGGCCGAGTACTCCGGGTTCGCGTCGGCGGCGCCGAACGGGAAGCCCGACCCGCCCAGGGCCCAGTGGACATGAGCGAGGCCGTAGGCCGTCAGCGCGGCGACGGCCGCCCAGCCGATCAGGGCGGGCCGGCCGTGCGCCCGGTCCCCGGCGCGAGCCGCTCGTCGTAAGGGCGCGTTCTCCACCCGTGTCATGGCGCCTGCCTCTCCTTCGGTCGTTGCACGTTCAGCATGGCTCGCGGTGGTCCGCCGCCACATCTGCCGATCGGCAGATCCGCACGGAGCGGCACGGGCAGCGCGCGGGCAGCGCGCGGGCCCGGCTGCCGTGGCGCTGGTACGGAGCCGGGCCCGGTGGTGCGGGGGTGGTCAGCGCCCGCCGAGCCGGTCGTTCAGGGCACGGCCGATCTCGGCGACGGGTCCGGCCTGGAGCAGCTGCCGGTGCTCGCAGTCGACCTCGCGGACCTCCACCGCACCGGTGACGAAGCGGCCCAGGCGGGCCACCGAGCGTGCGGTCTTGTCGTCCGGGTGGTCCTCGTCCCGGGTGGCCACGAACAGCAGGACGTCGCCGTCGAAGACGCCGGGTTCGAAGCCGATCGTCAGGTGCCAGTTGTTGTTGTTCACCGCGCCGATCCGCATGATGTGCTCCTCGTCGAAGGTGGCGAGGGCACTGCCCTCCTCGCGGAGCACCGCCATCACCTCCTCGTGCCGCAGCGGGCCGTCCCCGAACATCCCCGGGTCGCGGCCGACGAAGTCCAGCAGGGCCAGCAGGACCTTCTGCTCGTCGGCCTCGGTGTACTCGCCGTCGAGGTCCTCGGCGCTCATCGGCACCTGGTCGAGGTTGGCGAGCAGGGCGACCTCCTGTCCCTGCTGCCGGAGCCGGACGGCGGCCTCGTGGGCGAGGATCGCGCCCATCGACCAGCCGAGGAGGTGGTAGGGGCCGGACGGCTGGACCTCGCGGATGCGCGCCACGTAGTCGTCCGCCATCTCCGGCACCGAGCGCGGCAGCGGCTCGTCCCGGGCGAGTCCGCGGGCCTGGATGCCGTACACGGGGTGCGAGCCGTCCACGTACCTCAGCAGACCGGAGTACATCCAGCTGACCCCGCCCACCGGGTGCAGGCAGAACAGCGGGGCCGCCTCTCCCCCGTCGCGCAGGGTGAGGACCACCTCGAAGGAGTCGTCCGGCCGGCTGCCGGCCCCCATCAGCTCCAGCAGGGACGCCACCGTCGGGGCCTGGAAGAGGGCCCGGTTGGACAGGTCCGCACCGAGGACGGACCGGATCCTGCTGGTGAGCTGGAGCGAGATGATGCTGTCGCCGCCGAGTTCGAAGAAGTTGTCGTCGATGCCCACCCGGTCCAGCTTCAGCAGCTCCGCCCACAGCCGGCACACCAGTTCCTCGCGCGGGTTGCGCGGCCCGCGGCTGCCGCCGGACGGACCGAAGTCCGGGGCGGGCAGCGCCGTGCGGTCGACCTTGCCGTTGGTGTTGAGCGGCAGTTCGGGCAGTGCCACGAACGCGGCCGGAACCATGTAGTCCGGCAGGCGCCACGCCATCTGCTCGCGCAGGCCCGCGGTGTCCGCGCCGGGCACCGGCACGACGTACGCCACCAGCTGCTTGCTGCCGGGCCGGTCCTCGCGGACCGTCACCAGGCTGCGGGACACCTGCGGCTGGTCCTGCAGGACGGTCTCGATCTCGCCGAGCTCGATGCGCAGGCCCCGGATCTTCACCTGGTGGTCGACGCGCCCGACGAACTCGATCCGTCCCTCGGCGTCCCAGCGCACCACGTCGCCGGTGCGGTACATCCGTCCGCCGGCCGGCCCGGAGGGATCGGCGACGAAGCGCTCCGCGGTCAGCCCCGGGCGGCCCACGTAACCGCGCGCCGTGCCCGCCCCGGACAGGTACAGCTCGCCCGCGACACCGACCGGGACGGGCCGCAGCCGGTCGTCCAGGACATGGGCCCGCATGTTGTCCATCGGCCGCCCGACGGGGATGCCGCGGCCGGTGCGGTACGGGGCGCGCAGCGGCAGGCAGGTGGCGTACACCGTGGTCTCCGTCGGGCCGTAGACGTGCACCACCGTGGTGTCGGGGCAGGCGTCCAGGACGCGCTGGAAGGCGGCCGGGGAGACCTGCTCGCCGCCGGTCCAGATCTCGCTGAGCGGGGCGAAGCAGGCCGGGTCCTCCTCGGCGAGCAGGTTGAACAGCGCCGTGGTCATGAAGGCCGCGGTCAGCCGCTCCTCCCCGGCGAGCCGGCGCAGCCCGGCCGCGTCCAGCTGCCCGGGCGGCGCCACGACGAGCTGCCCGCCGCGCAGGAGGGTGGCCCATATCTCGTACGTCGAGGCGTCGAAGGCGTGCGGCGAGTGCATCAGGACCCGTTCGTGGCCGCTGCGCCAGCGGGTGTCGGCGGCCAGCGCGACCACGTTGGCGTGGGTGATCCCGATGCCTTTCGGCCGGCCGGTCGATCCGGAGGTGTACATGATGTAGGCCAGCTGGTCGGGGTGGACCGGCCCGTCCGGCAGCGGACCGGCCGGACCGTCGTCGTCGCCGTCGGCTTCCAGGTCGGCCCGCAGCACCCGAGCGGTGTGCTCGAACTCCACGCCGGACATGGCCTCGTCGGTGAGCAGGACGGCGCAGCCGGTCTCCGCGACGATGTGCTCCAGGCGCGGCACCGGGTAGCGCACGTCGAGCGGGACGTACGCGGCTCCCGCCTTGAGGACGGCGAGCGTGGCGACCAGCAGATGGACCGAGCGTTCCTGAAGGATCGCGACGCGGTCGCCGGGGGTGACCCCCGCGGCGGCGAGCCGGCGGGCCAGCCGTCCGGCCCGCGCGTCCAGTTCCGCGTAGTCGAGGGTGGTCCCGCCTCCGGTGACGGCCGGTGCGCCGGGCCGCTCGGCCGCCCGCTCCTCGAACAGCGACACGATCGTCCCGCCCGGCAGTTCCCGGTCGGTGTCGTTGGCTTCCGCCAGCAGGGACCGCTCGTGCGGCGCCAGCAGGTCGAGGTCGGCGATGCCGGCGGCGGGGTCGGCGACGACCGCGGCGAGCAGCCGGGTCAGGCGGTCCGCGAACGCCTCGGCGGTGGCACGGTCGAACAGCGCGCTGTTGTACTCCAGTTCGCCGCCGATACCGCTGGTGCCGCCGTCGCGGGGTACTTCCCCGAACGAGAAGGACAGGTCGAACTTGGCGATGTCCGCCGAGGTCGGCTGCGGTGCCAGGGTGAGGCCGGGCAGGTCCAGCCGGGCCTCCTCGTTGTTCTCCAGGCTGATCGCCACCTGGAACAGCGGGTTGCGGCCGAGCACCCGCGGCGGGTTGAGCTCCTCGACCAGCCGCTCGAAGGGCACGTCCTGGTTGCTGAACGCGGCGAGGTCGGCCGCGCGCACCCGGTCCACCAGTTCCCGGAAGCCGGGGGCACCGCTCAGGTCGGTGCGCAGCACCAGGGTGTTGACGAAGAAGCCGACCAGGTCGTCGAGGGCCTCGTCGCCGCGGCCCGCCACGACGGTGCCGACCGGGATGTCGGTGCCGGCGCCGAGCCGGTGGAGCAGGGCCGCGACGGCGGCGTGCAGCACCATGAACAGGCTCGCGCCGCTCTCCGACGCCAGCCGGTGCACGCCCTCGGCCACCTCGTCGGGCAGTACCAGCGGCACACGGCCGCCGTGGCCGGCCGCGTCCGCCGGGCGGGGCCGGGCCGCCGGGAGCTCCAGTTCCTCGGGGAGTCCGGCCAGCGCGGTGCGCCAGTGCCGCAGCTGCCGGCCGAACGGGCTGTCCGGGTCGCTCTCGTCGCCGAGGACCCGGCGCTGCCACAGCGCGTAGTCGGCGTACTGCACGGGAAGCGGTTCGAACTCGGGTGCGTGTCCCGCCCGCCGGGCGGCGTACGCGGTGCCGAGGTCGCGGGCGAGCGGCGCCAGAGAGGAGCCGTCGGCCGCGATGTGCTGGAGCACCAGGTCGAGCACGTGCTCGCGCGGGGCGAGGCGCAGCAACCGGGCCCGCAGCGGCAGGCCGGTGGCCAGGTCGAAGGCGTACGCGGCCGACTCGGCCAGTACATCGCCCAGTTCGTCCTCGGTGACCGCGCGGGTCTCCAGGGCGGGGGCGGCCTCGCCGGCGTCGAGCACCCGCTGGTGGGGCGTGCCGCCCTCGGCGGGGAAGACGGTGCGCAGCGTCTCGTGGCGCTCCACCACGTCGCTCAGGGCCGCCTGGAGGGCGGGCGCGTCCAGGTCGCCGAGCAGCCGGACGGCCAGCTGGATGTTGTAGGAACCGGCCGTTTCCTCCACCGAGTCGATGAACCACAGCCTGCGCTGCTGGTGGGAGAGCGGCACCCGGGCCGGCCGTTCGGCCGGGGCGAGGCGCAGCCGGGCGGTCTCGGCCGCACCGAGCCGGGTGGCGAGCGCGGCGACGGTCGGCGCCTCGAACACGGCCCGTACCGGCGCCTCGGCGCCCAGCGCGCCGCGGATCCGGTTGACCAGCCGGGTGGCCAGCAGGGAGTGTCCGCCGAGGTCGAAGAAGCTGTCGTCGATGCCGACCTCGGGCACCCCGAGGACGTCGGCGAACAGGGCGCACAGCGTCTGCTCCCGTTCGTCGCGCGGGGCGCGGCGCTCCGCCCAGCCGCCGAGCTCCGGGGCGGGCAGCGCCTTGCGGTCCAGCTTGCCGTTGGCGGTCAGCGGCAGCGCGTCCAGCAGCCGCAGCGACGACGGCACCATGTAGTCCGGGAGTTCCGCGGCGAGGTACTCCTTCAGTTCCCCCGGCTCCACGGGGGCCGCCGCGACGACGTACCCGGCCAGGCACTTGTCCCCGGGCCGGTCCTCGCGGACGACGACGGTGGCCTGGGCGACGGCCGGGTGGCGGCCGAGGCGGTCCTCGATCTCGCCGAGTTCGATGCGGAAGCCGCGCAGCTTGACCTGCTCGTCGACGCGGCCCGCGAACTCCACGACGCCCTCGCCCGTCCAGCGGGCCAGGTCTCCGGTGCGGTACAGCCGGGAGCCGGCCGGACCGAACGGGTCGGCCACGAACCGCTCCGCGGTGGTGCCCGGCCGGCCGGTGTAGCCGCGGGCGAGCCCCGCACCGCCGATGTACAACTCGCCGACGACTCCGACGGGGACCGGGCGCAGCGCGCCGTCCAGGACGTAGGCGCGCATGTTGTCCAGCGGCCGTCCGATGGGTATCCGGGCGGGCACCGGGGCGTCGGCGGCCAGTGCGTGGGACAGCGCGAACGTGGTGGATTCGGTGGGGCCGTAGCCGTCCACGACGACGGTGTCCGGGCAGGCCTCGCGCACCCTGCGCACGGCGGCGGCCGGTACGGCGTCGCCGCCGGTCCACACCTCGCGCACGCCCGCCAGGCTGTGCGGTGCCTCCTCGGCGACCAGGCGGAACAGCCCGGCGGTGAGCCACAGGGCGGTGACGTCGTGGGCGGTGAGGAGTCGTCCGAGGCCGGCCACGTCGAGGTCCGCGGGAGGGGCGACGACGACCGTGCCGCCGTTCAGCAGCGGTACCCACAGCTCGTAGGTGGACGCGTCGAACGCCGTCGGCGAGTGCAGCAGCACCCGCTGGTGCGCGCCGCCCTGCCAGCGCCGGTCCACGGCCAGTTCGACGATGTCCCGGTGGGTGATCGCCACGCCCTTGGGCACGCCGGTCGAGCCGGAGGTGTGCATCACGTACGCCAGCTGCTCCGGCAGGACGGTGCGCCGCGGGGCGGTGCCCGGCGTGTCCTCGTGCGCGCCGGCCACGGTGACGCCGAGGCGGGCCGCCCGGTCCGCGAGGGCGGCGTCGGTGACCACGACGGGGGCGCCGGTGTCGGTGACGACCTGCTGCTGCCGGGCGAGCGGATCGCGTTCGCGCAGCGGCACGTACGCGCCACCCGCCTTGAGGACGGCGAGCAGGGCCACGGGCAGGTCGGCGGAGCGCTCCATCAGCACGGCGACCGGGGTCTCGGGGCCGACGCCGAGGCCGGCCAGCCGGCCGGCGAGCCGGTCGGAGCGTTCGTCCAGCTCCCGGTGGCTGAGCGTCACGTCGCCGAAGACGACGGCCGGGGCGTCGGGAGTGCGCTTCGCCCGGGCCCGCAGCAGTTCGGGCACGGCCTGTCCGGGCACGTCGGTCGCGGTGTCGTTCCACTCCACGAGCAGGGTGTGGCGCTCGGCCGCGGTCAGGGTCGCCAGGGAGTCGACGCTCCGGCCGGGGTCGTCGGCGAACGCCTCCAGCAGGCCGCGCAGCCGCTCGCCGAGGGCGCGGGCGGTGCCGTCGTCGAACAGGTCGGGCCGGTAGTCGATCCGCAGGGTGAGGGCCGTGCCGTTGTCCGAGGTGCCGAGCGCGAGCGGATAGTGGGTGCCGTCCTGGATGCGGGCGTCGACGATGCCGAGGTCCTCCGCGGTCTCCTCCAGGTTCTCCTTGTCGACGGGGTAGTTGCTGAACTCGGTGGAGGTGTCGAACAGTGCCTGGGTGCCGGTGATGCGCTGGATGTCGGTCAGGCCGAGGTACTTGTGCGGCAGCAGCCCGTACTGCTGCTCCTGCAGCCGGGTGACCACGTCGAGCAGCGAGTCGCCGCGCTCGATGCGCACCCGCACCGGCAGGGTGTTGATGAACAGGCCCACCATGGTCTCGACGCCGGGCAGTTCGGCGGGGCGGCCGTTGACGGTCTCGCCGAACAGGACGTCGTCGCGGCCGGTGAGCCCGGCCAGCAGCAGGCCCCAGGCGGCCTGGACGACCGTGTTCTTGGTGACGCCGTGGCGGCGGGCCGCGGTGGTGAGGCCGGCGGTCGCCCGCTGCGACAGGGTCAGTTCGCGGATGCGGGGGCGCAGCGGTTCGCGGGCCGGGTCGGCGGGCGCGACCAGGGTGGGCTCGTCCACGCCGGCCAGGGCGCTGCGCCAGGCCTCCTCGGCGGCGGCCCGGTCCTGCCCGGCGAGCCAGGCGAGGTACTCCTTGTACGGGGTCACGGGCGGCAGCGCCGTGACGTCCCCGCCGTTGCGGTAGAGCTCGAAGAGGTCACCGGTCAGGACGGGGCCCGACCAGCCGTCGAACAGGATGTGGTGGCTGGCCAGCAGCAGCCGGTGGGTCTCGGGACCGGTGCGGACCAGGGTGAAGCGCAGCAGCGGCGGGGTGCGCGGGTCGAACCGCTCGGCGGGCGCCTCGGCGGTGATCCGTTCGAGTTCCCTCTCGCGCGTGCCGGGGTCGTGGGCACTGAGGTCCACCTCCCGCCAGGGCACCTCGACGTCGCGCGGGATGACCTGCAGGGACTGACCGGTGGCGCCGGGGCGGAAGGCCGCGCGCAGGTTGTCGTGCCGGCGCAGCACCGCGCCGGCGGCGTCCCGCAGGCGGGCGGGGTCCAGGGGGCCGCGCAGGTCGAAGGCGAACAGCGTGGTGTAGACGTCGGCGCCGCGCTCGTCGTAGAGCCCGTGGAAGAGCAGACCCTCCTGGAGCGGGGAGAGCGGCAGGACGTCGGCCAGGCCGTCGGTGGCCGCTTCCAGGCGGTCGATCTCGTCCTGGTCGACGGTGACCAGGCTCAGGTCGGAGGGGCTCAGGCCGCCCGTGCCGGTGGCCGCTTCGGCATGGTCGACCAGGGCGCGCAGCGCCCTGAACCAGCTCTCGGCGAGGTCGCGCACGTCGTCGTCGGAGAACAGCTCCCCGGCCCAGATCCAGGTGGCGGTCAGGCGGGGGCCGTCGGGGTGGGTGACGGCGGTGGCGGTGAGGTCGAGGGCGTGCGGCAGGGCCATGGCGGCCTCGGCGACGCCGGACAGGTCGCGGTCGACTTCGGGCTCGGTGCTGTCGGGTTCCTCGGCGGTGCCGAGGCGGCCGAGGTAGTTGAACCCGATCTGGGGCTGCGGGTAGCGGGCGAGGACCTGGGTGGTCTGCGGGTTGAGGTGGCGCAGCAGGCCGTAGCCCATGCCGTTGTCGGGCAGGGCGCGCAGCTGCTCCTTGATCCGCTTCAGGGCCGTGCCCGCCGCCGGTCCGCCCGACCACAGTTCCTCGTCGGGGAGCGGGCCCGCGTCGAGGCGCAGGGGGTGCAGGCTGGTGAACCAGCCGACGGTGCGGGACAGGTCCACTCCGTCGGTGATCTCCTCGCGGCCGTGGCCCTCCAGGTCGATCAGGACGTCGGTGCCGGTGCCCCGCCCGGTGCGCTGCCGCCAGTCGGCGACGGCGACGGCGAGCGCCGTCAGCAGCACGTCGTTGATGCCGGCGTGGAAGCGTGCCGGGACGGGGCCGAGGAGCGGCCGGGTGTACTCGGCGGGCAGGCGGAGGGTCAGCCGTGCGGCGGTGCCGAAGGTGTCCCGCGCCGGGTCCAGCGGGCGGGGTGTCAGCATCGGGTCGGGGCCGTCCAGGACGTTCCGCCACAGCGTCAGTTCGCTCATCCGCTCCGGCTGCGCGGCCAGTTCGGTCAGGCGCCGGGCCCAGCTGCGCAAGGAGGTCCCGACGGGCTCGAGGGTGACGCCGCGGCCGGCCGTCACAGCCTCCAGGGCGGCCTCCAGGTCGGGCAGCAGGATGCGCCAGGACACGCCGTCGACGGCCAGGTGGTGGACCACGAGGGTGAGGGTGCCCGCGGCGTCGGTGCCCGCGTCGAACCAGACGCAGCGGACCATCGCGCCGGCCTCGGGATCGAGCCGCGCCTGGGCCGCGGTGGTCTCGGCGACGGCGCGGGCGTCGAGTTCGGCCTCGTCGAGGCCGGCGGCGAGCAGGGCCGCGGCGTCGACCCGGTGGACGCAGTCCTCGGCGCGTACGGTGCCGGGCGGGGCGATCTCGAGGGACCAGCCGAAGTCGGCGCCGAGCCGGGACAGGGTCATGCGCAGCGCGTCGTGGTGGTCGAGCACGGCCTGCAGGGCGGCGGTGAGGGTGGCGGCGTCCGTGCCGGGCGGGACGGGCAGCGACATGGTCTGGTTGAAGCGGTCGATGGAGCCGCCGCGTTCCCGGATCCAGTGGATGATCGGGGTCAGCGGCACGTCACCGACCCCGTCGGAGGGCTCGGCGGGTTCCGCCGCGGGTTCCTCCTCGCGGCCCAGCAGCAGTTCGGCGAGGGCCTGCGGGGTGCGGTGGACGAACACGTCGCGCGGGCTGAAGGCGAGTCCGGCGCTGCGGGCGCGGCTGACCAGCTGGATCGAGCTGATGCTGTCGCCGCCGGCGGCGAAGAAGCTCTCCGCCACGTCGATCCGTTCGACGCCGAGGACCTCCGCGAACAGCGTGCACAGCGTCGCCTCGGTGTCGTTGAGCGGTTCGCGGGTGAGTTCGGCGGGAGCGGCCTCCGGTTCGGGCAGGGCCTTGCGGTCGAGCTTGCCGTTGACGGTCAGCGGCAGCGCGTCGAGCGGGACGCACAGGGCGGGCACCATGTGTGCCGGGAGCGCGGCGGCGACGTGCTCGGTCAGCGCCTGCGGGTCGGGCGTCCGGCCGTCCGCGCCGACGACGTAGGCGATCAGGCGCTTGACCGCAGGCTGCGTCTCGTGGACGACGACCACGGCCCGGTCGACGTCGGGGTGGCGGGCCAGGACCGTCTGGATCTCGCCGAGTTCGATGCGTACGCCGCGGATCTTGACCTGCTGGTCGTCGCGGCCGACGAAGTCGAGCGTACCGTCGGCACGGCGGCGCACCATGTCCCCGGTCCGGTACATGCGCGCGCCGGGCGGGCCGAACGGGTCGGCGACGAACCGCTCGGCGGTGAGCGCGGCCCGGCGCAGATAGCCGCGGGCCAGCGCTCCTCCGGACAGGTACAGCTCACCGGCGGTGCCCGGCGGTACCAGCCGCAGCGCGGCGTCCAGCACGTAGGCGCGGCTGCCGGGCACCGGCCGGCCGATGGGCGGTGTGCCGTTGCCGGGGGCGAGCGGCTCGGACAGGGTGGTGGCCACGGTCGCCTCGGTGGGTCCGTAGGCCACGACGAAGCGCCGGCCTCGGCTCCACCGGTCCACGAGGTCGGTGGGCACGGTGTCGCCGCCGACGGCGAGGCTGCGCAGTCCGGGCACGGCGTCCGGCGAGAGGGTGGCGAGGACGGCCGGCTGGATCTGCAGGTGGGTCACCCCGCGGTCGGCCAGGATGCCGGCCAGCGGGTCGCCGGCCAGCGGGCCGGGCTCGGGCACCACGAGGGCGGCACCGGCGAGCAGGGTCATGCACAGTTCCATCACCGAGGCGTCGAAGCTCGGCGAGGCGTACTGCAGGACCCGGCTGTCCGGGGTGACGTCGAACCGCTCGTGCTCGGCGGCGGCGAAGTCGGCGAGCCCGCGGTGGGTGACGACCACGCCCTTGGGCACGCCGGTGGAGCCGGAGGTGTAGATGACGTACGCCGGGTGGTCCACGCGCAGCGGTGCCACGCGGTCGGCGTCGGTGACGGCGGTGCCGGGCAGGCCGTCCAGCCGTGCGGCGACGTCCGCGTCGTCGAGGACGGTGATGTGCGGGACGGCCCCTTCGGGCACGGCGGCACGGTGGGCCGCGGTGGTCAGGACCGCGCCGGGCCTGGCGTCGCGGAACATGAACGCGATGCGGTCGGCCGGGTATTCGGGGTCGACGGGCAGGTAGGCGGCGCCGGACTTGAGCACGGCGAGCTGGGCGACCACGGACTCCACGGAGCGGCCGAGGACCAGCGCCACGGTCTGCTCCGGGCCGGCGCCCTGCGCCACGAGCAGCCGCGCCAGGCGGTTGGCGCGCTCGTCCAGTTCCGCGTATCCGAGCCGGAGGCCGGGGGCGTCCACGGCGAGGGCGTCGGGGTGGGCGGCGACCCGGGCGGCGAACAGCTCGGGGAACGTGGCGGGGTGCGCCGGGGTACCCCCCGGCGTTCCCGGGGCGGTCATGACGGCGCGTTCGGCCGGGGAGACCAGCTCCAGGCCGGCGAGTGGGCGGGCGGGGTCGGCGACGAAGGCCCGGAGCAGCCGCAGCACGCGGTCCGCGACGGCCTCCACGTCGGCGTGGGCGAACAGGTCGGGCCGGTACTGCCACGTCATGCTCATCCGGGTGCCGCGCAGGGCGACGCCCAGCGCCAGCGGGTAGTGCATGGCGTCGTGCACCTGGGCGTCGACCACGCCGAGTTCCTGCGCGGAGGTCTCCAGGGCCTCGAAGTCGACCGGGTAGTTCTCGAAGACGAGCACGGTGTCGAAGAGTTCGCCGAGGCCGGCGAGCCGCTGCACCTCGGCGAGCCCCAGGTGCTGGTGGGCGAGCAGGCCGGCCTGCTGGGTCTGGACCCGCCGCAGCAGGGTGAGCAGCGTGTCGTCGCGCCGTGCGGCGACCCGCACCGGCAACGTGTTGATGAACAGGCCGATCATCTTCTCCACGCCGGGCAGCTCCGGCGGGCGACCGGAGACGGTGGCGCCGAACACGACGTCCTCGCGGCCGGTGAGCGCGCCGAGCACCATGCTCCACGCGCCCTGCACCAGGGTGTTGACCGTCAGCCCGTGCTCGCGGGCGCGGGCCACGAGGTCCGCCGCGAAGGACTCGGGCAGCTCCGTCTGCAGCCGCTCGGGGGCGACGGGGTCGCGGTCCTGGGCCTCGGCCGCGAGCAGGGTCGGCTCGTCGAGGCCGGCCAGGGCGGAGCGCCAGGCCTCCTCGGAGGCCGTGCGATCCTGGGCGGCGAGCCAGGCGAGGTAGTCCTTGTACGGCACCGGCCGGGGCAGCCCGGCGGGGTCCCCACCGCGTCCGTACAGCTCGAACAGCTCGCTCACCAGCAGCGGCAGGGACCAGCCGTCCAGCGCGATGTGATGGACGGTCAGGACGAACGTGTGCCGCTGTTCGCCGAGCCGGACCAGGCTGCAGCGCAGCAGGGGCGGGCTGCCGAGGTCGAAGCGGCGTCCGCGGTCGCCGGAGAGCACCCGCGCCAGCTCCTCGTCCTGGGCGGCGCCGGACAGGTGGCTCAGGTCGGCCTCCGCCCAGGGCAGTTCGGCCTCGGCCGGGACGACCTGGAGGGGTTCTCCCGAGGCACCGGTGACGAAGCAGGCCCGGAGGTTGTCGTGGCGGCGCAGCAGGACCTCGGCCGAGTGCCGCAGCACGGCGGTGTCCACCGGTCCGTCCAGGGCGAGCGCCGACTGGATGGTGTAGACGTCGGAGACCGTGTCGTCGTAGAGGCCGTGGAAGTGCAGTCCGCGCTGGAGCGGCGACAGCGGCAGGACGTCGGCGAGGCCGCCGGGTGCGGCGGACAGCCGGTCGATCTCGTCCTGGGCGACGGTGACCAGGGGCAGGTCGGACGGGGTGAGGCCGCCCGCTCCGGGCTGGGCGGCGTGTGCGCCGAGGGCCTCGAGTGCCGCGAACCACAGCCGGGCGATCTCCCGGACCTCGTCCTCGGTCAGCAGCTCGCCGGACCAGGTCCAGGAGGCGGTCAGCCGGGGGCCCTCGGGGTGGTCGACGGTGGCGGCGTTGAGCTCGAGGGTGTGGCCGAGCGGCATTCCGGCGTCGCCGGCGCCGGCGAGGTCGCGCACGCGCACGGTGTCGGCGGCTGCCTGTTCGGCGGGGTCGGCGGCGCCCATGCGACCGAGGTAGTTGAAGCCGATCTGCGGCTCGGGCCGGCCGGCCAGTTCGGCGGCGGTGTCGGGGTTGAGGTGGCGCAGCAGGCCGTAGCCGATGCCCTTGTCGGGGATGGCCCGCAGCTGCTCCTTGA